>JBJFGN010000062.1:0-50542 GCA_051892775.1 Methanobrevibacter sp.
TGTTAGTAGTAGGATTACTGTAAGAAGGTAATACTTTTTTGTAGTCAAATTTTATCTTGACTACTCTTTTACTATTTTTTTAAAATTAATTTTAGAAATATATTTAGTTTTTAATTAATCTTTAATAAATTAGCTTTTTTTAAAATTAGTTGGATATTTTTTTTAGATTGTGTTTGTATATTTTTTGTTTTTTTTAAAATTAGTTGGATATTTTTTAGATTGAATAATTGGAATAAGTTTAAAGATTAATATATAAATTAATCTTTTGTAAGTAGTACAACGCGACTTATTTCAGATCCATTTGTTATACTACGACCACAATTTTCTCCAATTTTTGATGCAAATGAATTGATTTCATCATAACTTGGCATATTATCTAAACTTAATCTATCTCTTGATGAACCTACACACATATAAGATTTTACTTCAATATATGTTGGATCTGCTTTTTCAATAAGTTTTGCATAATCTTCTGGATTAATCATATTTTTTCCTTTAACAAGGGTAATTCGAATTGCAGTATTACTATTAAATGTATCAAGAATTTCCAAGGATTTATTTAAATTATCCCAAGCATCATCTATTTGGGGATTACATAAGTCTTTATATATTTTATTGTTAGGTGCATCTAATGAGAGGTATGTTTGGCTTGGTTCATTTTCTAATGCATTTAATTTATTATAGTTTTGTCCATTCGATACGAGAAATGTTGAAAATCCTTGATGATTAAATTCTCCAATAAGTCCGTCAATATCAGGATATAATGTTGGTTCTCCAGCAAGAGAAATTGCCGCATTAGTTGGTTTTTTCATTTCTTCTAATTTTTTTCTATCTGCTTTATCGTTACCATAATATCCACATAAGAGTTTATTGTGTTCTTTAATTCCATCTTCTACAATAGTTTCTGGATCATCCCATGGTCCTTCCCATTCTGTTTTTGTAAGTGACAAGTCTCTCCAACAAAATGAACATTTCTGTTGACAAAATGGGACTGCTGGTGACATTTGTAAACATCTATGTGATTCTATTCCATAAAATTTCTGTTTATAACAAACATCGCGATTAACAATACTTTCACGTGTCCAATGACAAATTTTGCATGCTGCATGACCATTTTTTCCTAAAAAACGATATCCGCTTTTTTCTAATATCTTTTGTTCTTCCTTTGTTAATGCCATAAGATTACCTAATGTCTTTATTTGATATAATTTTTAAGTATTAATTATTATTAAAAATTTTAATTCAATACTCTTTAATTATTTATATATTAATTTATAAATTATTATATAATTATTGTAATTTTTAATTTAAAATAATTTTAATTGTATAATTAATGAGGTATAAATTATGGTTAATATTAAAACACCTGTTGTAATCTTAAACTTCAAAACTTATTTGGAAGCAAGTGGAGAAAATGCTTTGGAATTAGCTAAAGCTTTAGAAAGTGCTGCTGATGAATCCGGAATTCAAATGATGGCTGCACCTCAGGCTTGTGATATCTATAGGATAAAAGAGGAAACTAGCATTCCTATTTTATCTCAACATATTGACAATATTTCTCCGGGAAGTCACACCGGTTCTACTTTATTTGATGCTTTAATTAGCAGTGGTATTGATGGAAGTTTATTAAACCATTCTGAAAAAAGACTAACTCTTGCTGATATACACGAACTTAATCAAAAGTTAAAAGATAATGATTTGATTTCTTGTATATGTACAAATAATGTTGAAACAAGTGTTGCTGCAGCATATTTTAGCCCGGATATCGTTGCTATCGAGCCTCCTCAACTTATTGGAACAGGAATTTCCGTATCTCAGGCGGAACCTGAAGTTGTTAAAGGTACTGTAGATAAAGTTAAAGCAGTTAATAAAGATGTTAAAGTTTTATGTGGTGCAGGTATTTCTACTGGTGAAGATATGCGTTCAGCAATTGATTTAGGTGCTGAAGGGGTACTTCTTGCATCAGGTATTGTTAAAGCTAAAGATCCAAGAAATGCTTTAATTGAGCTTGTAAGCAAATTATGATTTATTTTGCTATGTTAATGTATAAATCATGATTTATTGTAATGTTTGATGCTTTAATTTGCTGTATGTAATTATGATTTTTTTATTTTCCCTATTTGAAAACATTATTTAAAATTTTAATTTAATTATATTAATATGAATTGATATTTTTTTATTTTAAAATTTAATTTTTTTAATTATTTATTTTTTAAATCACGTTTTTATTAAATTTAATAATTTCAAGAAAATTGTGTTTTTAAATTTAATTTTAGCGGAGTCAGTTTTTTTATAATTTTTTTATTGATAATATGATTGTTTATAGACCATTATGTGAAAATGATGATTTAAATATTATTTCTGATTGGATTTATCAAACAGATAAAATATTTAATTTTTTATTTAAAACTAAAGAAAACGCAATTGATGCAATATCTAAATTAATACTTTCAGATACTAAAAACCTTTATCATAAAGATTTCATAACTGTTGCATCTGAAGGGGATGACATATTAGGTATTGTAATTTCTTATAAAGGTTGTGATTTTTCATATTCTGAAGTAGTAAAAGCACTTTTGGATACTCATTGCACTTCTTATTTCAGAGCACACATGTTTCCTGTTTTAGATGAAATTCTTGCTTCATATCTTGAAGATAATGATTATTATATTGGGATTTTATATGTAAATCCTAATTTTAGGCATAATCAAATGGGTTCTAAATTGGTTAATTATTCTATTAATAGAGCTAAGGACTTAGATTGTGATTGTGTAAAATTGGATGTTGAATCATTTAAAAAGTCATTACCTAATTTTTATGCCAAATTCGGATTTAAGCAGGATTCTTGTAATTTCTTTAAATTTAGTAATAAGTATAATCATAATTTTATTATGCATGTAATTGCAAAGTTCTGTATTTCACATTCATTTGGTCTTGATTATGGTTGTTATGGTATGAAATTAAACCTAAAATGATTTTAATTTTCATACAATTCATAAATTTCAAATAATTATTTTATTAAAATTGTGGGTTTTAAAATTAAAATAGCTAGTATAAATTAAATAGTTTCAAGAAAAGAAAAATTATTAAATTTTAAATATTTTTAAGAATCAAACGTTATATTGATTTTATTTTATTAAGGATGATATTATGGAAAGAGTAGATAATGTAGTTGCTATTATTGGTATGGATTTAGATTCTAATTCTTATATCTTTGATGATGTTATAGTAGACCCTGGAACTGGTCGTCATTTAGACTATTTTTTTGAAAATCTTAAAGAAGCTAATATAAAAATGGACGATATTAATAAAATTGTAAATACTCATTGTCATTTTGATCATATGGGGGCAGACGAATATCTTCAAAAGGAATTTGGCCTTGAAGTTTACATGCATGAACTTGATGCTGATGCAATTAAAAGATTAGATGGTGAAGAAACAGTTGCAAGTCACTTTGGATCTAAAGTTCCAGATATTGATGTGAATATAATTCATGAAAATGATAAATTTAATGATTTTGAAGTTATTCATACTCCAGGTCACACTCATGGTGGTATATGTTTATATGATGGTAAATCATTAATTACTGGTGATACTGTATTTTCTGATGGTAGTTTTGGAAGAAGTGATTTTAAAACAGGCAGTACTGATGATATGAAAGATTCACTTAATAGGCTTGCTAAATTAAATGTTGAAAATGTTTTCACTGGGCATGGTCCATATATAATTGGTAATGGTTCTAAATCCATTAAATTATCTAGTGATAATGCAAATAAATGGTATTAATTGTTTTTTTTAATTTAATATTATTTTTTATTATCTTGTCTTTAGATTTTTTCAGTGTTTTAATAAGTTTATAAATTTTTTATTTTTTAGGATATTTTGGATTTTAATTTTTTTTATTTTAAATTGCATCATTTATTTTTTTGATTTTTTAATTAACTTTAAGATTTTACTAAATTTTATAAAATAGTAATTACATATTTATTAGTAATATATTTTTTAAGAGTGGGATAATGGTTGGAAAGTTTTATACTATTGATGATTTTGATGTAGAAGGTAAGACAGTACTTTTAAGGATTGATATTAATTCACCAGTAGATCCAAACACTGGTTCTATTTTAGATGATACTCGTATGAAATTGCATTCTAAGACAATTTTAGAACTTGCAAGAAAAGGAGCTAGAGTAATAATTTTGGCTCATCAATCACGTCCAGGTAAAAAGGATTTTACTACCTTAAGACAACATTCTGATGTTTTAAGTAGATTACTC
Source organism: Methanobrevibacter sp. (assembly GCA_051892775.1). Classification (GTDB taxonomy): domain Archaea; phylum Methanobacteriota; class Methanobacteria; order Methanobacteriales; family Methanobacteriaceae; genus Methanarmilla. The sequence continues at coordinate 4,275 of JBJFGN010000062.1, forward strand.
AGAAGAAAAGTTAAATATGTTGATAGTATATTTTCAACTCCTGCTAAACTTGCAATTAGCAACTTACGTCCAGGTGAGGTACTTCTTCTTGAAAATGTTAGATTTTTCTCAGAAGAATCATTGAAACGTCCAGTTGAACAACAAGCACAATCTATGATTGTACGTGAACTTTCACCATTAATTGATTATTTTGTTAATGATGCATTTGCAGCGGCTCATCGTGGACAAGTTTCACTTGTAGGTTTTACACTTGATACACCTTCCGCTGCTGGTCGTGTAATGGAGCATGAATTACATATTATTCAATCTACATTAGATAATGTCAAATCTCCATGTGTATTTGCACTTGGTGGTATGAAAGCTGATGATTCTATTATGGTAACTGAAAATGTTTGTGCAAACGGTACTGCAGATTATGTTTTAACAAGTGGTCTTGTTGCTAACATATTCCTTGCAGCAGCAGGTTATAACATTGGAAAACCCAATATGGATTTAATTAAATCTCAAGGTTATCTTGACATGATTGATAAATGTAATGGTTTGCTTGATAAATATCCTAATCAAATAATTTATCCTAAGGATGTAGCTGTTGAAATTGATTGTGACAGAGTGGATGTGTCTATTGATGAAATTCCAGATTATCCAATTTATGATATTGGTAAAAATACTAGTGCAGAATATGCGAAATCTATTATGGGTGCAAAAACAATATTTGCAAATGGTCCTGCAGGGGTATTTGAAAATCCGTTATTCTCAATAGGTACTGAAGACATTATTAATGCAATCGCATCATCTGAAGGTTATTCTATTATTGGTGGTGGACATATTGGTGCTGCTACAGTGAATATGGGATATGAGAATAAGGTTAATCATGTAAGTAGTGGTGGTGGGGCTTGTATTAATCTACTTGCTGGTAAAAAATTAGATGCTGTTGAAGCATTAATTGATAATAAAAAGAGATTCGATAAAGAATTAAAACTTTAATTTTTCTTATTAATTCTATTTTATGCTATTCTTATTTTTTATATATTTTATTTAATTTTATTATTAAATTGAAATCTTATTGGAGCTATTTAAATTTAGGTATTTATTTATAAAAAAATAGTTAAAATTATTAATTAAATAGTTTTTAAACTTAAAATCTCTATTATCATAATTTGTTTTTTGTTTTAAAATAAGTATTATTTTTTGATTTTTTTATAAAAAAATTGAGAGTTTAGTTAATTTTTTTAAACTCTTCAAGTAATTTTTCACTAGCTTCTTTTGGCTCTTCTGCATCCATAATCGCAGAAACTACTGATATTCCGTCGGCATTTGTTTCATTTAGATATTTAACATTATCTATTTTGATTCCACCAATAGCAACTACTGGAATATTTACTGCTTCTTTGATTTTTTTAAATTCCTCAATACTTACAGAATCTGCATCTTCTTTTGTATTTGTTGGGAAAACAGCTCCACAACCTATATAATCAGCACCATCTTTTTCTGCTTTTTTAGCTTGTTCAACTGTTTGAGCAGATATTCCAAGTATTCTGTCTGGTCCAAGTATGTCTCTTGCTACTGATCCATCAATATCATCTTGCCCTACATGTGCACCATCTGCACCAAGACCTATTGCAATACTTAATCTATCATTAATTATAAGTGGAATGCCATATTTGTCAGTTATTTCTTTCACTGCTTTCGCTTTTTCATAAAAAGGAATAAGATCAAGTTCTTTTTCACGGACTTGCACAATGCTCACTCCACCTTTAATACTTTCTTCAATAATATCTAAGAATTCCTGATTCCTTTTATTTTTACTATTTGTTACAAGATATAAAGAGTAATCGACATCTTCCATATCCTCTTTCCTCCATTATAAATTTAATTAATAAAAAAATTTATTTATTATACTCATTTGAAAATTGATTTCACTGGATTTTTAATTTTTTAAAATTCATTTATTATTAAATTAGAATAAGTTCTATTCTTAATTTTTTTTATTTCAACAAAAAATGTTTCTTATATAGATTCATTCATCTAATATATTTTTATTATTATAAATACTAAATTTTATTTTTTAATTGATTTTAAAATTTTTATTAATTCTAATTGAATTTTAAAAATTAGTTTATTATAATTCTAAAGTATCTAATTTAGCTTTACTTAAAATTTCTTCTTTATTTAATTTATATAGTTCATCAATAAGTTGTGTTCTAAAACTGCCTGTTCCTAGATTATTTTCTTTACAATGGTTTCCAGCCATTTCCCCTGCAATTCCCATACTTAATCCAGCACTTATTGTAGCTATTAATTTATCTTCATTTGATCCAATGAATGCCCCAAGTACTGATGATAGCATACATCCTGAACCTGTTATGCGCGGCATCATGTCACTACCATTTTCTATTGTGTATGTGTCTTCTCCATCTGATATAATGTCAATTGGACCACTTGCAAATATAATTGTATTAAGTTCTTTTGCTAATTCTTTAACGATTCTTCCATTTACTTTAATATTGGTACTAGAAATGATATCTTCATCTGCTACATCTACACCTTTAACAATATTTTCAACGTTTTCTAAAATTCCTATAAATTTAGCTATTGCTTTAATTTCAGACATGTTTCCACGTATTGCAGTAGGATGATAATCTCTAATAATTTTTAAGCTTGTATCATTTCTAAGTGCACTAATTCCAATTCCTACTGGATCAAGAATTATTGGAGTTCCAATTTTACTTGCTTCATCAGCAGAGGTAAACATTCCTATAATTTGGTCTTTAGTTAAAGTACCAATATTTATTACAATAGAACTATCAATTCTAGCTATTTCCCTCTGTTCTGTTTCATCATTTGACATTAATGGTGATGCCCCAATTGCAAGGACCGCGTTTGCACAATCATTAACTGTTACAATATTAGTAATACATTGTGTAAGTGGTGCTTTTGTTCTTAAATTTTCTAATGCTTCTGTACATTTATCAAGTATTTCATTTTCTATCATTTTTTTTTAGCCTCTAATTATTTATGAATTTAATTTTCCATTACTTAAATTATATCTCTAATGAATTGAATTTAGCCATTTTTTTGATAGTTTCATAATCTATTTTATATAGTTCATCAATAAGATATGCTCTGAAATTTCCTGTTCCTAGATTGTTTTCTTTACAATAGTTTCCAGCTATTTCTCCTGCAATTGCCATAGTTAAAGCTGCAGTAATTACCCCTATTAATGGTTGGTTTGAGCCAACAAATGCTGCTACTACTGCAGAAAGCATACATCCTGAACCTGTTATGCGTGGCATCATCTCGCTACCATTTTCTATTGTGTATGTATTTTCTCCATCTGATATAATGTCAATTGGGCCACTAGCCATTACAATTGTATTAAGTTCTTTTGCTAGATTTTTTACTATTCCACCATTTTTTTCAATATTGTCTTTAGAAATGATATCTTCATCCGCTACATCTACACCTTTTGCTATGGTTTCTTCATTAATAACTCCAGTTAATTTAGCAATGGTTTTGATTTCAGACATATTACCTCTAATTGCAGTAATTTTATAGTTATTAATTATTTTTAACACGGTTTCATTTCTAAGATTGCTTATTCCTACCCCTACAGGATCTAAAATGATTGGGACCTTTACTTCATTTGCTTTTTTACAAGCTACAAACATCGCTTCCCTTTGATCTTTACTTAATTTACCAATGTTTATTTCAAGAGCATTATCTATAACTACAACTTCTTCCTCTTCTTCTGCATCATCTGCCATCATAGGTGATCCACCTACTGCAAGAACTGCATTTGCACAATCATTAGATGTAACTATATTCGTTATACATTGGGTTAGCGGACTTGTATTTTTGATATTTAAAAGGCCTTCTTTTGTTTGCTTTAAAATTTTTTCGCTGTCAATCATATTATTATCTCTAAGTATTTTTTTTATTTAAACGGCATATCTTAAAAAACTTAAAATTTGAATTTTCTATAATTTGATTTAAAATTATTGTATCAAACATAGATTTTGTTTAAAATTTTTAATTAAGTATATAACCATGACATACCTTCAAAAATAGATTTTTTCTAATTTATAATTGTAATTTATTTATTCACTGACAATTTATCTATTTAATAATTTAATTTTCTTAAATTGATATATTAAAAATTAAATTAATAAATCTTATATTTTATTTAATAGATTTTATCAATAATTATTTATTATATTTATAATATAACATTTGTTAATTTTTATATATATTTTATTCTATAATTTTTTTATAAAAATAATAATAACATTTATATATTAAATTGGATAAAAGTAATTATGTTAGTATACCAATTATGCCTCGGTGGCTCAGTCGGTAGAGCGCCAGACTTGTAATCTGGTGGTCGGGGGTTCAATTCCCCCTCGGGGCTTTTAATATTATTTAAATTTTTTTAAATATTATTAAAAAAATTGATTTAATTTTTTTACTACATTAAAAACATTATTTTTTAATATGTGGTGGAAATTTAACTATGTTTTTTCTATTGATTTTTTAGAGGAAACTTTTTCATCGTATTTTTATTAAATATAATAAAATTTAATAAATATTACAGTAAAAACGAAATATTTATATATAACTTTAATCTTAAATACTAAATAGTTATATTACTTATATAAAATTTGTATGGGACCGTAGGGTAGCTTGGTCGATCCTTTGGGCTTTGGGAGCCTGAGACTCCGGTTCAAATCCGGGCGGTCCCACTGTCCCGCCTTAGCTCAATTTGGCAGAGCGTTGGACTGTAGATCCAAATGTTGCTGGTTCAAGTCCGGCAGGCGGGATTTAATATTTTAAATTTATCATATTTTGTATTTTTCATTTTTTTATAGTGAAATATGCAAACCTTTATATACTATGATAACTAAAGTATTAATAGTTGCATATTATAGAGTTTAATATGTTAATTTTATTTAGTTACTGTGCCTTGGTGGTGTAGGGGCTATCATGTGGGCCTGTCGAGCCCGCGACTCGGGTTCAAATCCCGGCCAAGGCGCTTTTCTAAAAGTAAATTAACTTTAATTCTTAATTTTACAAAAGCTTTATATAGTATGCTAACATAAATAAATATTGGAAACTATCCAAAATTTAAATGTATTTGTGAGGGCTCGTAGCTCAGTCTGGCAGAGCGCTTGGCTTTTAACCAAGCGGCCGCGGGTTCAATTCCCGTCGGGCCCGTTTTCTAGTTTTTTTTATATTTTTATTTTATGAGTTTTTCAATAATTTTTTATCGATTTTTCATATTTGGAGGAAATTAATTTGAAATTGGATATCCAAAAACATGATTTAGTTCCTGAACATGAGATTTTAAGTGAAAAAGAAAAAGAAGAATTTATAGAAAATTTAGAATATGATGAAGAAAACCTTCCAAAAATTTTATTAAAAGATCCTGTTGTTAAAGAAATAGGTGCTAAAGAAGGAGACATTCTTAGAATTACTCGTGAAAGTAAAACTGCTGGAATGTTTGTAACTTACAGATTAGTTGTAGACAGAGATTCTGATTAGATACTGATGTTATTAAATAGTTTAATCATAAAATATATTTTAGTAAATAAAATTTAAGTATTTTAATCATTGCTTTTTTTTTAATTTTTAATTTCTGCACATCTGATTATGTAATTCTTAAATTTGTTTTAGTTTTTAGTATATTCTGTATGTTTACTACTTTTTTATAGTAGTACTAGAAATTGACTAGTGTACTATTTTTTTACTAATTATAATTATTAAAGTATATGATCTTTATTTTAGATTATTGATTATTCTTATTTTATTAAATATTTACTTATGTATCCATTTTTTATTGTATTGTAAATTTTTAAAAGAAATATTGGAGGAAGTTCATGACAAAAGAGACATGGGCATTAGTAGATTCATTTTTTGATGAATATAATTTAGTAGACCATCATATTAAATCATATAATGATTTTGTAGAAAACCGTATTCAAAAAATTATAGATATCACTGATCCTATTAGTTTAGAAAAAGGTAAATATACTGTACGTACTGGTAAATTACATATTGAACCACCTTTTACTAAAGAAGCAGATGGTTCTAAAAGTGAAATTTATCCTACTGAGGCTAGACTTAGGAATTTAAACTATTCCGCTCACATGTATTTACAAATGGCATTAGATATTGAAGGTGAACCTGAAGCCGAATTTGAGGATGTTTATATTGGTGAATTACCAGTTATGCTTAAATCAAATATCTGTCATTTAAATGGTTTAAATGATGAAGAATTAAAAGATATTGGTGAAGATCCTCAAGATCCTGGAGGATATTTCATTGTTAATGGTTCTGAAAGAGCAGTTGTTACAATGGAAGAAATTGCACCAAATAAAATAATTTTAGAAAGAATAGGAAATATTGAAGATAGACGTGCTAAAGCTGTTGTTACTTCTATTAAAAGTGGTTTTAGGGCAAGAATTAATTTAGAGTATAAAAAACCTCGTAAAAAAGGAGTATTTTTAAGAATTTCTTTCCCTTATGTTCCAGGTGAAATTCCTCTTGTTATCCTTTTACGTGCTTTAGGTCTTTCTACTGATCAAGAAATTATTAGCGCTATTTCTAAAGATGATTTTAACTTCCAAATGATGATTGCAGATGATATTCAAGTATCTGAACCATCATTAAAACTTGATCCTAATGAAATGGTGGATTTAACTAAAGAAGAAAGAAGGGACTATTTAAGTCAACAAGCACTTAAATTTATTGGTAATCGTGTAGCTAAAGGAATGGGTGAAGATTATCGTATTAAACGTGCTAAAGATGTTATTGATAGGTATTTATTACCTCATATGGGTACTGAACCTGAAAAACGTCATGATAAAGCTATATATTTAGCTGAAATGACTGAAATGTTGCTTCAAGTTATTGAAGGTCAACGTGAACCACATGATAAAGATCATTATACTAATAAAAGACTCAGGGTATCTGGAGATTTAATGGAAGATTTATTTAGAGTAGCTTTCACTTCACTTACTAGGGATATGAGTTATCAATTAGAAAGAAGTATTTCAAGAGGTAAAGAACTTTCAATTAAACAGGCTGTAAGATCTGATGTTTTAACAGAAAATATTAAACATGCTATTGCAACTGGTAATTGGGTTGGAGGTAGAGCTGGTGTAAGCCAACTTTTAGATAGAACAAGTTATATGGGAACTCTTTCTCATTTAAGACGTGTTGTATCTCCTTTAACAAGAAGTCAACCTCACTTTGAAGCAAGAGATTTACACCCAACACAATTTGGTAAAATATGTCCAAATGAAACTCCTGAGGGTCCTAACTGTGGATTAGTTAAAAACTTAGCATTGATGTGTAAAATATCTGAAGGTTCAGATACTCAGGAAATTGTTGATGTTATTAAAAGTATGGGAGTATTGAAAGAATCTCAATAGATTTCTGGAGGATTATTATTTATGGAAGATGCTAAAATTTATATCAACGGTGAACTCCTTGGTTATTGTGATGATCCAGAAACTTTCACTCAAGAAATGAGGGAAAAAAGGCGAGCTGGAGAAATTTCATATGAAATGAACATCACTTATTACGAGGATAATAATGAAATTTATATATTCAATGATCCAGGTAGAGCTAGAAGGCCTTTAATTATTGTTAAGGATGGTAAACCTCTTTTAACTAAAGATCATTTAGATCAAGTTTCTGCTAAAGATTTAAAATGGCAAGATTTAATTAATATGGGTCTTATTGAATATCTTGATGCTGAAGAAGAAGAAAATGCATATATTGCAATGACTCTTGAAGATTTGAATGATGAAACAAATCCTTTCAGAAATGAATATACTCATTTAGAAATAGATCCAGCAACTATGTTAGGTATTTGTGCTGGAATTATTCCATTTTCAGATCATAACTCTTCACCAAGGAATACCATGGAATCTGGTATGACAAAACAAGCATTAGGTTTATATGTGTCTAATTATGGTTTACGTACTGATACAAGGGCACATTTATTACATCATCCTCAAAAACCTATTGTTAAAACACGTATTATTGATTCAACAGATTATGATGAAAGACCTTCTGGTCAAAACTTTGTTGTAGCTTTAATGAGTTATGAAGGATATAATATGGAAGATGCTATGATTTTAAATAAATCTTCCATTGAAAGAGGTTTAGGTAGAAGTTCTTTCTTTAGATCATATGATACTTCAGAAAAACGTTATCCTGGTGGTCAAGAAGATAAATTTGAAGTCCCTGATAAAAATATTAAAGGATATCGTTCAGAAGATGCATATAGGCACCTTGATGAAGATGGTGTTGTAAATCCTGAAAGTTATGTAGAATCTGGAGATGTTCTTATTGGAAAAACTTCACCACCAAGATTCCTTGAAGAAATTGATGAATTTGGTACAGTTTCAGAAAAAAGAAGAGAAACCTCTGTTACTGTCCGTCATGGTGAAAAAGGTATTGTTGATGCAGTACTTTTAACTGAAACTGTTGAAGGTAGTCGTCTTGCAAAAATACGTGTAAGAGATACAAGACAACCTGAATTTGGTGATAAATTCGCATCAAGACACGGTCAAAAAGGTGTAGTTGGTCTTATTTTATCTCAAGATGATGTTCCATTTACAGAAGATGGGATTGTTCCTGATGTAATCGTAAATCCTCACGCTATCCCTTCAAGGATGTCTGTTGGACAGGTACTTGAAATGGTTGCAGGTAAAGCAGGATGTCTTGCTGGTAAAAGAATAGATGGTACTCCATTCAATAAAGAAATAGAAAAAGAAATTAAACAAACTTTATTGGATTACGGTTTTGAATCTGCAGGATGTGAATCATTATACAGTGGAGTTACTGGTGAGAGAATAGAGGCTGAAATTTTCGTTGGAGTAGCATTCTATCAGAAATTACATCATATGACTTCTGATAAAGTTTATGCTCGTTCAAGAGGTCCAGTACAAGTACTTACACGTCAACCTACTGAAGGTAGAGCTCGTGAAGGTGGTTTAAGATTTGGAGAAATGGAAAGAGATTGTCTTATTGCACATGGTGCAGCACTTACTCTTAAAGAAAGATTATTAGATGAATCAGATAAATACGAAGCTATTGTCTGTGGTAATTGTGGTATGCTTGCAGTATATGATAAAGGTAGAAATAAAACCTATTGTCCTATCTGTGGAGATACTGAATCTTATCCAATTGAAATATCTTATGCATTTAAACTTTTACTTGATGAACTTAAAAGTTTATGTATCTTCCCTAAATTAGTCTTAGGAGACAAAGTTTAGACGAAGTGTGTTGTTGAATTAAATTATTGATATTTATTATTAAGGAGCCAATAATTTGAGAGATGATGGAATTATTAAAAAAATTAAACAGATTAATTTTGGACTTATGTCTCCTGAACAAATTAGGAAATTATCTGTAGTTAAAATTCAAACTCCTGATACTTATGATGAGGATGGTTATCCTATTGAAAATGGTTTAATGGATCCTCATTTAGGTGTTATTGATCCTAGTTTAAAATGCCGTACTTGTGGTTATAGGGGAGGAGACTGTGAAGGACACTTTGGTAGTATTGATTTAGCAAGACCCGTTGTTCATGTTGGTTTTGGTGATGTAATACATAAAATATTACGTTCTACTTGTAATGAATGTGGTCGTATCCTTCTTGATGATGTTGAAATTGAGGAATTTAAACAAAAAATTGACTTTTGTAAAGCACATGATGAAAACATTAACGATATAATTAAAGAAGTTTATAATGCTGCTAAAAAAAGTACATGTCCTCATTGTGGTGCAGAACAAGAAGATATTAAAATAGATAAACCTACAACTATTACTCAGGGTGACTATAAATTAACTGCTAGTGAAGTTAGGGAAAAATTAGAAAGAATTACTGATGATGATGCTTATGTTTTAGGTGTAAATCCTGAAGTAGCACGTCCAGAATGGATGGTTCTTACTGTTCTTCCTGTTCCTCCAGTAACTGTAAGACCTTCCATTACATTAGATACTGGTGAAAGATCAGAGGATGATTTAACCCATAAACTTGTAGATATTTTAAGAATTAATCAAAGACTTATTGAAAACATGGAAGCAGGTGCTCCTCAACTTATTGTTGAAGATTTATGGGAACTTTTACAATACCATGTTACAACCTACTTCGATAATGAAGCAAGTGGTGTTCCACCTGCTAGACATAGATCTGGAAGACCTCTTAAAACTTTAGCTCAAAGACTAAAAGGTAAAGAAGGAAGATTCAGAAGTAATTTATCTGGTAAAAGGGTTAATTTCTCTGCACGTACTGTAATTTCTCCTGATCCAAATATATCTATTAATGAAGTCGGTGTGCCTGAAATGATTGCTAAAGAGGTAACTGTACCTACTTATGTAAATGAATGGAACATTGATGAAATGAAAGAGTATATTAATAATGGACCTAATGTTCATCCTGGTGCTAATTATGTTGTCCGTTTAGATGGAAGAAAAATCAGGGTTTATGATGAAACTAAAGATAAAATCTTAGAACAATTAAAACCTGGTTACATAGTAGAAAGACATCTCCATGATGGGGATATGGTTTTATTTAACCGTCAACCTTCCCTTCACAGAATGTCTATGATGGCTCATGAGGTTAAAGTTTTACCTTATAAAACATTTAGATTAAACTTATGTGTATGTCCTCCATATAATGCAGATTTCGATGGAGACGAAATGAACATGCACATTATACAAACTGATGAAGCTAGAGCAGAAGCTAAATCTATTATGAGGGTTCAAGAACATATTCTTTCTCCAAGGTATGGTGGACCAATTATTGGAGCTATTCACGATCACATTTCTGGTGGATATTTATTTACTAGAAAAGAGTCAGTATACTCTGAAGAAGATGCTTTCCAATTAATTAGGAAATCACACCTCAAAATGCCTAAACGTAAACATAAAGATTGGACTGGTAAAGAATTATTCAGTCTTTTATTACCTGATGACTTAAATATGAGTTATAGGGCTAATATTTGTAGACATTGTGAGGATGGATGTCTTAAACAAGATTGTAAAAATGAAGCATATGTTGTTATTAAAAATGGGGAACTTGTTTCTGGTATTATTGATGAAAATGCATATGGTTCCGGTTCTGGTAAAATTTTAGATAGAATCGCTAAAGAGTATGGTCCTTCTGCTGCTCGTGAATTCCTCGATAGATCTACTGATATGGCTATTGCAGGTATTATGAAAACAGGTATTACTACAAGTCTTAATGATGAGGAAATTCCTGAAGAAGCACAAGAAAGAATAAGTGAACATTTATTAAAAGCAGAAAAAGATGTAGATGAACTTGTTGATACATATAATGAAGGATATCTCGCACCTTTGCCTGGTAGAAGTCTTGAAGAAACATTAGAAATGAGGATCGTACAGGTTCTTGGTGAAGCAAGGGATAAAGCTGGAGCAATCACTGAAAAATACTTTGGTAATGTTAAAGATGAATCTATTGTTTCATGTCACAATAAATTTGATATGTCAAATCACTCTGTAGTAATGGCAAAAACTGGTGCAAGGGCATCTATGTTAAATTTAACTCAGATTGCTGCTTGTGTAGGACAACAAGCTATTCGTGGTGGACGTATTAATAGGGGTTATAAAGATAGGGTATTACCTCACTTTAGGAAAAAAGAATTAGGTGCTAAAGCTAAAGGATTCGTTTATTCCAGTTATAAAAGCGGTCTTGATCCTATTGAATTCTATTTCCACGCAATGGGTGGAAGAGAAGGTCTTGTAGATACTGCTATTCGTACTGCTCAATCTGGTTACATGCAAAGAAGACTTGTTAATGCACTTGAAGATTTAAAAGTTAATTCTAAAGGTCTTGTTACTGATAATTGTGGTATGGTTATTCAAACTATGTTTGGTGAAGATGGTGTAGACCCTGCAAAAAGTGATCATGGTAAAGTAGTTGATCTTGAAAAAGTCATTAGTGAAATGAGGGTTAATTCTAACTCTAAAAAGTCATCTAAAAAAGAGCCTTATGAATTAACACATGATTATGGTAAATCTAACCCTAAAGAAAATCCAATTTTTAAATGGGTAAATGGTGAAATGTATAAACAAAATAAAGGTAAAACCGAGAAAGTGGAGGAGTAGAGTATGTCTGAAGAAACTTTTGATGAGGCTAAAACATTAGTTAAAAGTATTGTAAAAGACAAAGGTTTACAATTTCCTAAATCTTATATAGAGGACATAACTAATGCTCGTATTAAACATGATTTAACTGATGATGAATTAAGTAAAGTTATTGATAAAGTACAGGAAGCTTATGAAAGATCTTTCATTCAAGCTGGAGAAGCTGTTGGTACTGTTGCAGCACAGTCTGTAGGGGAACCTGGTACTCAGATGACTATGCGTACTTTCCACTTTGCTGGGGTATCTGAATTAAACGTAACATTAGGTTTACCTAGGCTTATTGAGATTGTAGATGCTAGGAAAAAAATTGCAACCCCTACTATGGATATCTATCTTAGTAGTGAAGTTGCAGAGGGTAAAGAATTAGCGCCTAATCAAGATGAGGAATTTGTAAGAAAACTTGCAAATTATATTGGTAAAAGTACCATTAATGATGTAATTGAAGATTTTAATATTAACTATGCTGAAATGGAAGTTGAAGTTAAATTAAATAAATCTAAAATTGTGGATGATAAAAAACTTGATTATGATGACATAATTTCCAAAATGGAAAAAATAACTAAAAAGGTTGAAGTTGATAAAGATGATGATTCTAAATTCACTTTACAACCTTCTAAAAGTTCAATTAGGGAATTACGTCTTTTAGCTGATAAAATAAGAGATACTCAAATCAGTGGTTTAAAAGGAATTGGTAAAGTTATTATTAGGAAAGAAGAAGAATATACTTTACACACTGAAGGTTCTAATTTAAAAGAAATCCTTAAAATTGACGGTGTTGACAATAGAAAGACTAAAACCAATGATATTTATGAAATTTACACTGTTTTAGGTATTGAAGCAGCACGTAATGCTATTATTAACGAGGCAGTAAGTACTCTTGAAAACCAAGGTCTTTCTGTTGATATAAGGCATATTATGTTAGTTGCTGATATGATGACTTCTGAAGGAATAGTTAAATCTATTGGACGTCATGGTATTGGTGGAGAAAAATCAAGTGTTCTTGCTCGTGCAGCATTTGAAGAAACTGGTAAACATTTACTTAGAGCTAGTATTCATGGTGAAGTCGATAAACTTACTGGTGTTATTGAAAATATTATTATTGGTCAACCAATTCCATTAGGTACTGGTTCCGTACATGTCGTTATGGATGAAAGATATGATTGAAAATAATTTTTTAGGATATTTTTAATATCCTTTTTATTATTTTTATTAAAAGATTCTAAATTTATATTCATGATTTTATAAAATATTTTCCTATTTACATTAAGTTTATAAACTATGTTTATATAATTTAAATTGTACTGTATTTTTTTATAGAAAGTATTTCATTTTTTTCAGATGTGAAACTTATTATTCAATTAATAGTTTTGCTTAAATTTTTACAGTTTTTTTTAACTGTAATAATATTTCTAAATTAATATTTAATTGATTTTAGAAATTTCAAGTATTTTTAATACTTATTTTGCAGATTCTAAAATTTAGACTCTGTTACAATGGATTAAATCCATTTTTATTATAATTAAATATTTAAAGGAGGCAGATGATGGACGTAGATAGAGCAATCAGGGTAGCAGTAGATACAGGTGATGTAATCTTAGGCTCTGAAAAATCAATTCAATCTTTAAAATTAGGTAAAGGACAACTTGTTATTGTTGCAAAAAACAGTCCTAAAGATATTATTGAAGATGTAGAATACTATTCTAAACTTTCTAATGTTCCTTACTATGTTTATGATGGTACCAGTGTAGTTCTTGGTTCTGTTTGTGGTAAACCATTTACAGTAGCAACATTAGTTATTAACGATCCAGGAGATTCTACTATTTTAGAAGTAATGGGGTAGATTTTAGTGTCTATTAAATTTAATTCTAATGAGATTAGATATATTGCATTATTTGAAAGCATGACTGGTGCAATGGTTAAAGATTGTATCATTGATGAAGATAATGCAAAAGTTACTTTTGTTGTTAAAAATGGAGATATGGGTTTAGCAATTGGTAAAGGTGGAAGTACTGTAAATAAAGTTAAAAGAGCAGTAGATAAAGGTGTTGAAATCGTTGAATATTCTGACGATCCAACTGTATTTATTAAAAATCTTCTCTCCCCTGCAGAACTTCAATCCATTAAAGTTACTAAAAAAGAATCTGGAGATATTGTTGCTACTGTCACTGCAGACAATACTAATAAACGTATTGCTATTGGTAAAGGTGGAGTAAATATCGAAAGAGCTAAACTTTTAGCAGATAGGCAACATAATATTAGTAATATTATTTTAAAATAAGCTAAATTATTAAGTTTAATATAATATTTTATATTTTGTTATCTTTTATAAAAAGGGAATTTTTTCCCTTTTCCATCATTTTTTAATTTTTTATTTGTTTTAAGTTTTGTTGAATTATTTAATTTTATCTTAAAATTTATTTTCTTATTAAAAACAGATTGTTTTAAAGTAAGTTAAATTTTTGAATAAAACATATTTTTTTACTAAAGTCTTTTTTATTAGTTTTTTATTTTAAATTTAGATTTTAGTTAATTGTTTAAATTTTAATGAATTTTTATTCTATTCATTAATAAATTTATTTAGTATATTGATAAAATGTGTATTGGATTTTAATTTTCATTTAAAAATTTGAAATTCATTGTTTTAATTGCTATTTTTTATTATAAACATTACATTTATATGTAATTATTAACATAATTTATACTAATAGATATTGCTAAAATTTAGCTATGTTGTTTTTTCCTTAAATCTTTTATTTTTAATTTTAAGGATTATTTTATTGATTTAACATAGGGTATATAGTTATCGTGTGCCTTTTTACTATATATTATTTTATTTTATTCATTAGCATTATCTACAGATAAATATCATGTATTATTATTTTTAATGATTATTTGTCGTATTTTATGATGATTCTATTTTGATTAAAAATTTAGATTGCATTATAAAATCATCAGTATAATGTAAATCGCAGCGGTGGATTTTTAATTTCAATAGTTTATTCTATTAATTATTTACAAAAAATTTAAAGAGGAAATATAATGCCAGGACTTTTCGCAGCAGGTAAACTTAAAAAAAATAGACAAAATTTTAAGTGGAAAGATGTAGATTATAAAAGGAAAGCATTACGTTTAGATGTTAAAGCTGATCCTCTCGAAGGAGCTCCTCAAGCTAGGGGAATTGTTATCGAAAAAGTAGGTATCGAAGCAAAACAGCCTAACTCTGCTATTCGTAAATGTGTACGTGTTCAATTAATTAAAAATGGTAAACAATTAACCGCTTTTGCACCAGGTGATGGGGCAATTGGATTTATTGATGAACACGATGAAGTAATGATTGAAGGAATTGGAGGACCATCTGGAAGATCTATGGGTGATATTCCTGGAGTCCGTTGGAAAGTATCCAAAGTTAATAATGTAGCTTTATCTGAAATGGTTTCAGGTAAAATTGAAAAACCTGTAAGGTGATTATTGTGTCTAATTTATTATTTGATAAATGGGATTTATCTGAAGTTGAAGTAAGTGACTTAGGTTTAGTTAGATACATCTGTTTAGATGAAACTATTCCTCACACCTCAGGTAGACATGTAAAAAGACAATTTGCAAAATCCAAAGTTTCTATTGTTGAAAGATTAATGAACAAAATTATGAAAACTTCTATTAACTCTGGTAAAAAAAATAAAGCATATTCTATTGTTAATGAAGCTTTAGATATTATTCATGATAAAACTAAAAAGAATCCTGTTCAAATTTTAGTTACTGCAGTAGAAAATACTGCACCTCGTGAAGAAACTACTCGTATTAAATATGGTGGTGTAGGATACCAAGTTCCTGTAGATATTTCTCCACAAAGAAGGGTAGATTTATCTTTAGGTTTTATTACAAGAGGAACTTACCAATCTGCATTTAAAAATAGAAAATCAGCAGGTCAATGTTTAGCAGATGAATTACTCCTTGCATCTAATGAAGATTCAAGAAGCTTTGCTTTACAGAAAAAAGAAGAAAAAGAAAGAGTAGCTAAAGCAGCTCACTAGGCTTATGGCCTAATTTAGTTTGAAGTTAATATGACTTTTAAACTATTTTTTTATGTTTTATAGGTGATTATTTTGAGTAGACGTTCAAAAATGATTGAAAAAATTAAGGAGTTAATGTATAAACCTGATCAAATTAGAAACATTGGTATTGTTGCACATATTGATCATGGTAAAACAACTTTATCTGATAACCTTTTAGCGGGTGCAGGAATGATTTCTGAAGATCTTGCTGGAGATCAAAGGTTTTTAGATTTCGATGAACAGGAACAAGCTCGTGGTATTACTATTGATGCAGCAAACGTATCTATGGTTCACAAATTTAAAGGTGAAGAATACTTAATCAACTTAATTGATACTCCTGGACACGTTGATTTCGGTGGAGATGTAACTCGTGCTATGAGAGCAGTAGATGGTTCTGTTGTAGTTGTTTGTGCTGTAGAAGGTATTATGCCACAAACTGAAACTGTACTTAGACAATCTTTAAAAGAACATGTTAAACCTGTTTTATTTATTAACAAAGTTGATAGATTAATTAATGAATTAAAATTAACTCCTGAAGAGTTACAAAATAGATTTATTAAAATCATCATGGAAGCTAATAAATTAGTCAAAAACATGGCTCCTGAAGATAAAAAAGAAGATTGGAAATTTGATGTAGCTGATGGTAGTGTAGCTTTCGGTTCAGCATATCATAATTGGGCTATTAATGTTCCTATGATGCAAAAAACCGGAATTACTTTTAAAGATATTATTGATTACTGTAATGCTGATAATCAAAAAGAATTAGCTCAGAAAGTACCTATTTCTGAAGTATTATTAAGTATGGTAGTAGAACACTTACCTTCCCCTAAAGAATCACAAGCTTACAGGGTTCCTTACATCTGGGATGGTGACATTGACAGTCCTGAAGGACAATCAATGATTAATTGTGATCCAGATGGACCTCTTGCAGTAATGGTTACTAATGTTTCAGTTGATAAACATGCAGGAGAAATTGCTACTGGAAGAGTATATGGTGGTCAAATTCAAAAAGGTACTGAAGTATATCTTGTTGGTTCTCACAGTAAAAGTAGAGTACAACAAGTAGGTGTTTACTTCGGTCCTGAAAGGGTTAACACAGATTCTGTTCCTGTAGGTAATATTGTATATATTGCAGGTGCTCGTGGTGCTATTGCAGGGGAAACTATTTGTTCACCTGACAATCACATTAAAGAATTTGAAGGATTAGATCATATTTCTGAACCTGTAGTTACTGTTGCAGTTGAAGCTAAAAACACTAAAGATTTACCAAAATTAATTGAAGTATTAAGACAAGTAGCTAAAGAAGATCCAACCATTCATGTAGAAATTAACGAAGAAACTGGAGAACACTTAGTATCTGGTATGGGAGAACTTCACTTAGAAGTTATTTCTTACAGAATTAATGAAAAAGGTGTAGAAATCACTACTTCTGAACCTATTGTTGTATACAGAGAAACTGTTGGTGGAACTGCTGGACCTGTTGAAGGAAAATCTCCTAACAAACATAACAGATTCTACATTGAAGTAGAACCTATGGAACCTGAATTATTCGCAGCTTACCAAAAAGGTGAACTTAAAGAAGGTAAAGTTAAAGGTAAAGAAGCTGCTAATGAATTCATGGAATATGGTTTAGATAAAGATGAAGCTAGAAGAGTATGGGATGTATACAGTAAAAGTATGTTTATCAACATGACTCGTGGTATCCAATACTTAGATGAAGTTAAAGAATTATTAATTGAAGGATTCGAATCAGCTATGGATCAAGGACCTATTGCAAATGAGATTTGTATGGGGTTAAAATTCAAATTAGTTGATGCAAAACTTCACGAAGATGCAGTTCACAGAGGACCTGCACAAGTATTACCAGCTATTAGGAAAGCTATTTATGGAGCTATCATGTTAGCTAAACCAGCTTTACTTGAACCTATGCAAAAAGTATTCATTAATGTTCCACAAGATTATATGGGATCTTGTACTCGTGAAGTACAAAACAGAAGAGGTACTATTGTCAATATGGGTCAACATAATGATATGGTTACTATTGAATCTAAAGTACCTGTTGCTGAAATGTTTGGATTTGCTGGAGATATTCGTTCAGCTGCTGAAGGTAGATGTTTATGGTCTACTGAAAATGCCGGTTTCGAAAGATTACCTCATGAATTACAAAGTAAAATTATCAGGGAAATCAGAGAAAGAAAAGGTTTATCACCAGAACCATATGGTCCAGATCATTACTTAGAATAGATAATAAAATTTAAACCTTTAATTTAGCTTGTTTAAGTTAAATAAAATTAATTTAAATTATAAATATTTAGAAAATTTTTCTATTTTTTATAATTTATTTTTTTCAAATATTGTAAAAAATACTTAAAACTTATATAAAAATCATTATATTTTTATATTTGAAAGTATAATTTTTAATTATGCTATATTAATAAGCGGAATCTTAAACTTATATTTGTATGCTATATTAATATGCGAAAAATAATGATTATAGAATATATATTGGAGGTCAATTAAAATGGCAAAACAAAAAGAACATTTAAACTTAGCATTTATTGGACACGTTGATCACGGAAAATCAACTTTAGTAGGACACTTATTGTTAAACGCAGGAGCAATCCAAGAACAACAATTAGATGATGGAGAAAACAAATTCAGATTTGTTATGGATAAATTAGGAGAAGAAAGGGAAAGAGGAGTAACCATCGATTTAGCTCACCAAAAATTCTCCACTGACAAATATGATTATACTGTAGTAGACTGCCCAGGACACAGAGATTTTGTTAAAAACATGATTACTGGTGCTTCTCAAGCAGATGCAGCTGTACTTGTAGTAGCTGCTGATGATGGTGTAATGCCACAAACTAAAGAACACATTTTCTTATCTAAAACTTTAGGTATTAACCAACTTATTGTTGCTGTTAACAAAATGGATGTTGTAGATTACTCTGAAGATAAATACAATGAAATCAAAGATTCAGTTTCCAAATTAATCAAATCTATTGGATACAAACCTGATAAAGTACCTTTCATCCCTCTCTCTGCATTTGAAGGAGATAACATTAGTGAAAAAAGTTCCAACACCCCATGGTACAAAGGTAAAGATTTAATCTCTGCATTAGATGATTTAACCGTACCTGAAAAACCTATTGACAAACCTTTAAGAATCCCTATTCAAGATGTATATACCATTACTGGTGTAGGTACCGTACCTGTAGGAAGAGTTGAAACCGGTGTAATGAAACAAGGAGACAATGTTGTATTTGAACCAGCAGGAGCTACTGGGGAAGTTAAATCCATCGAAGAACACCACGAAAGCATGCCTTCAGCTGAACCTGGAGACAACATCGGATTCAATGTAAGAGGTGTCGGTAAAAACGATGTAAGAAGAGGAGATGTAGCAGGTCATGCAGATGATGCTCCTACTGTTGCTAAACAATTCGATGCACAAATTGTTGTTTTACAACACCCTGGTGTAATTACTGTTGGATACACTCCTGTATTCCACTGTCACACTGCACAAATTGCATGTACCTTTGTAGAACTTTCTAAAAAATTAAACCCTGCAACTGGTCAAGTAGATGAAGAAAACCCTGACTTCTTAAAAACCGGTAATGCAGCTATTGTAAAAGTTAGACCTACTAAACCTATGGTTGTTGAAAACGCTAGAGAAATCCCACAAATGGGTAGATTCGCTATTCGTGATATGGGTCAAACTGTTGCAGCTGGTTTATGTATTGGTGTTGAACCAGCTAAATAGATTTAATAGTTTAACTTTTAAGTCTTAAATTAGGTTATTTTAACCTAATTTATTTTTTTTGAAAATTTTTCTAAATTTTAAATTAAATAGTTTATTTTTTCTTAAAAGTTTCTTTATTAATTTATTTTTTCGTTTTATTTTTTTTGGAGGAAAATTAATGAGTCAAGCAAGAATTAAACTTACTGGTACTGACCCAGAAAAACTTGCATATGTTTGTGATCAAATTAAAAAAATTGCTGAGAGAACTGGTGTAAATATATCTGGTCCTATTCCACTTCCAACTAAAAAATTAGTAGTTCCTACAAGAAAATCTCCGGATGGAGAAGGAAAAGCTTCTTGGGAGAGATGGGAACTCCGTATTCATAAACGTTTAGTCAGTATTGGTGCTGATGAAAGGGCTATGAGACAAGTTATGAAAGTCAATGTACCTGATAATGTAAGTATTGAAATTGAGCTTAAAAGCTAATTAAATTATTTTTTTTATTTCAATATTTTTATAATTAAAATATTGAAATTAATTAGCTCTTCTTAAGCTATTTTTTTATTAATATTATTAAAATTAGTTAAATTTTTATAGTATATTTAACAAAATAATATAATGTTGTAATTATTTATTACATATTATTACTTGTTTTTTAAATGCCGAGATAGTCTAGTCTGGTAAGGCGCAGGACTTGAAATCCTGTGGAGCTTTCTCCGCCTGGGTTCAAATCCCAGTCTCGGCGTAATTTCATATTTTTTATATTATGGACTTTTTTTTAAAAAAAGATTTTTTTAATTTTTTAATATATTTAGTTTTAGTTTTAGTTAATTGGGTTTTTTATAGTTCTAGTTTTAATAGAATCATGTTTTTATTGTTTTTTTTTTTAATAGTTTTAGTTTTTATTTTCTAATATTTTATTTAATTCTTTTTCAAATTCTTTAATGGAACTAACACTAGTTTTATTCTTTAGTCCAGGGATTATTGGCCTATCTACAATAATAATATCAATACCTAAATTATTTGCAGCATATATTTTTTCTTTAAATCCCCCGGTATCTCCACTTTCTTTAGTTGTAATTACTTTAGCATTTACTTTTTTAAATAACTCTTCATTTTCTTTAATGTGGATTTTTTTATCTTTATTTTTACTTGCAGTCATTGGGAAAATATGGTCTTTTAATATTCCAAGACTTTCACATTTATCAAGTGATGATTTAACTGCTAAAACTCTTATGTAAAAATTTTCATTAGAAACATATTTTATTATTTCACTTGCTGTGTTTATTCCTCCAAGATGTAAAATATTAACTTTATTAAATTTGTTTTTTATTAATACTCCTCCCTCATTAAATGATTTTACATGATGGATTTTATTTAGATTAATATTTTTCATAGAATTAATATCTACAGATTCTCTTTCAAATCTAATAAAGGGCATGTTTAATTTATCGATTATTTCAGATATTGTTTGACTTACATGTTCTGCAAATGGATGTGTTGCATCAATAACTATATCTATATTATAATTTTTTAATACATCTAAAATGTCTTCTTTAGGAAGGGGTTTTGCTATTACAATATCACTTCCTGCTTCTTTTGCAATTTCTGATCCATATTTTGTCGTGGTACTTGTAATA
Organism: Methanobrevibacter sp.; assembly: GCA_051892775.1. Lineage (GTDB taxonomy): Archaea > Methanobacteriota > Methanobacteria > Methanobacteriales > Methanobacteriaceae > Methanarmilla. Next base: position 25,890 of record JBJFGN010000062.1, read on the forward strand.
ATTTTCAAATCATTATATTTGTGTTTGATAAATTTTATTATTTTAATTGATTCTGCAGTTCCACCCATTATGAATATATTCATTCTGTTTTCTCCTGTTTAATTTGTAATATTATTAATAATTTTAATATTTTATTAATTTATTCTCATTTAACTTTTTATTATTTTATTTTAATTCATTTGTTTTAATATTTTATTGTTATTTTAATTATTGGGATATATTTACCCAATATTTTTTATATCTTTGGAGTGTATATATAAAAACTTGCTTTTTTATAATTTTTTAATTTCATTATTTTAAGTTTTGTATTTAAATTTTCACCAGTTAATGGTTTAATAAGGAGAGTGCAATTTAATTTTTTTGCTAAATCTAAAATATACGGTTGTAATTCATTTGGTGGTCTAATGGAGTATAGTAAATTTATATCTTTATAAAGTTTATAATTAGGATTTGTCAAATCATCTTTTATGATATCGTCTCTTGAGGGATTAATGTCTGTTTTAATTAAATTTATATTTTTAAAACTTTCTAGATATGAACTTACATCATAAAAATGACCTATTGCTAATTCGGCAATATTTAATTTTTCATGATTATAATTTAAAATATATTCTCCGAAGTCATCCCACATTTTTTATTCTCCTTTTCCTAAGTATCTAATCATTAATTTTAATTTATTATATTATATTTAGAATTAAATCTTTATTCTTCTTAAACTATTTAAGTAAAATTCATTTTTTAGATTTTATTATTTTAAAATAATTAGGTTTAAGTTAAAAATTTATTTTTTAGATTTTATTATTTTAAAATAATTAGGTTTAAGTTAAATTTAGTCTATTTTAAAATAAATGTTTTATTAATTCAAATTTTTAAATTAAATGTCCCTTTATTTGGGTTCAGTTTTTAATAATTTTTTCTAGTTATATTTATATTATTTTTTTCTAATTATATTTTGGATTCATATATCCTTTTTATTATTTCGAAAGTTTTTAATATTGTTTTTACTATAACTACTTAATTGTGTTTATTATGATTATTAGAAAGTTTCAAGAAAAAGATCTAAAAAGAGTTCATGAAATTGAAAAAATGTCCTTTGAAACTTCTTATGGGGTTGATATGATTTTAAAACTCTTTAAGATGGGTACTGGTTTTCTTGTTTCAGAAGATAGTAAAGGTTATGTTACAGGTTATATTATTTTCTGGATTAAAGAAGAAAATCAGGGACATATAATTTCAATTGCTGTAGATGAAAATTTTAGAAATACTGGTATAGGTACTCAATTACTTTATAGGGCAATTCTTATATTACGTACTTGTGGTCTTGGACAAGTTAATCTTGAAGTTAATGCTAATCATTTAGATGTTGTTGAATTTTATAAGAATTTTGGATTTGTAATAGATAGAAAAGTGCCTCATTATTATGAAAATGATGCTCCTGCTTTTGTAATGTATTATAAATTTAAAGACAATTTAAACTCTTAATCGTAATTTATTTAGTCCTTTTTAGTTAATATTCTTTAGTTAAAATTAGAATTTTTAGTTTATAATATGTTTTTTTTCAAAACAAATAAAATAGGTTTTTTAGTATTTATCATTATTGAATTATTATTTTTATTTAAATATAGTATCTATGGAAAATTAAAAAATAGTAATTGACTTATTAAGCCAATTAACGTTTATACATGCTCATATTTGTAAGTTGGGTCATGTTTGAATATTCTTTTTGACCAATTGCAATAATTTTATCCATTGTTAATTGTCCAGTTGCAAATAACATAATAATGAATAGTACGTAAAATGAAATTATTGCAAGTTGTATTACTCCATGCTTTTTTAAAGACATATCTTTACGTGTTATTAAGTATATTGCAGGTATAAGTCCAAGAATACTTCCAAAAATTGATAGTATATAACCTACTATAATTACAAGATTCATTCCTGTTGATCTTGGTGGTTTTTGATTATAATCTATATGTACATTAACTCTTGGATTTTCCCAATCATTTTGTATATTTTGGTTTAATCTATTTGGATTCTTATTTTCTTGTTCTTGTTTTGGAAATTCTGTTCCACAGTATATACAAAAACCATATCCAGCAGTATCAGGTTTTCCACATTTCGGACATTGTCTAATTACCATATTTTCCCCTAGTATTTTTCAGTTGTTTATCCCATATTTTCATAATTAATTATAATCTAGAATTCTATATTTTTTATAATAAATATATTATGTTTTTCTTGAAAATTGTATTCCTCTATTTAAACAAATAAAGAATTTAATTATAAAGATAAGAGTATCATATAATGAGCAGATGGTTATATGATTTTTATTCTTGATTTTCTTGTAACCATTAATAGTTTTAAATAAAAGTGGTTTTCAAGAAGTATAATTTTTATAAAAATATTAATTGGATTTATTTAATATAATAATATTTAGTTTTTTAAAATAGTAGATTCATTGATTTTATTCAAAATTTGGATAAATTATATTAATTTAAATTTAATCGATTTTTGACTTTAAAATTTTTAAACAAATACATTTAATATTTTATTAAAAGTTTAATAATATTAATAAATTAGAAAAAGATGTGTAAAGACTATTTTCAAATTTTAATCTTTTTTAGTTTGATGTTCAACATCAATAGGTTCTTTATCAGAATCTTCATTATCAGTATCAATCCATAATTGTTTTAAATTATCAATTTTGTGCTGATTTTTAATTTTCAAAACATCGACATTAACCTGTTTGTCTTCAACAATATCTTTAGGCATGTCAATTTTAACTTGTTTATTTAGATCGCTTGTTGGAATTTTAATGTCAATATCTTTTCTATTAAATAATAATTTCCAGAAACTGATATTACGAAGTTCTTCATTAATTTCATCAACCATATTGTTAATATTACTAGCCACTGCCCTATTTCTTTCAGTAACTTCTCTTTCAGTTTTACTAACTGCATTGTTAATTTTCGCTCTAGTTGTTTTATTATTTGCATTGATTAAATTATTTGTTTCTTCTACAGTGTCTAATATTGCATCTTCCATAGTCTGATTAATATTGTCAGTAACTTCAAATAATAATTCATTTCTTTCATTAACTTTATTTTGAAGTTTATATAATTCTTCATTTTGAGAAGCCTTTTGAGGTAAATATTCTTCTTGAACTTCAAAGTTTAAATTATCGATCTTGGTTTTTAAATTATCGATTTCTTGATTTTTATTATCTAATTTGGAATATAAATCTTTATTTTCATTTTCTAATTTGTTTATTTTCTCTGTTAAATTAGATATATCCTCTTTTAGATTATTAATTTCAAGGTCTTTTTCTTCAGATTTATTAGCTAAATCTTTAAGTTTAAGAATATCTTCATCTTCGGATTCAAATTTATTAATAATCTTTTTAAGATTATTAATTTCACTTAACATATTTGCAGAATCTTCTTCTAATTTATTAAATTCATCTAAACCAATAATAGCAACATTGTCTCCTTTTTTAAAACCATCATCAGGAGAAAAAATAGCTAAATTATATTCTTTAACATCCCCATCTAAAGGTATATCTTCAGTTACAGAATGAATACTTTTAGTTATATGTTCAGTCATTACACATCACTAATATATATTATATGCCATACTATTAAATAAAATTTATTAATATATTATATTAATAAATGATTTTTTAATAAAAGATAAATATATGAAATATTAAATACAAATGGTAAAAATAATAAATTAGTTTTAAATTTAATATAAGTATTGAAATTTAACTAAGATTATTAGTAAAGAGGGTTCCAGATGAATAATAAAAAAACAATAATATTAATTGTAATAATAATCTTAGCAATATGTTATGCATTTGGATACTTCCATGATGTATCCCATAATAAGGAAATTGCAAAAGAAAACCTCAAATTAGCACAAGAATATAATATTAGCAGCGTATCTGATGCTAGGTTAATAAGGGCAGTTGAAGAAAATAAAACTAATGCAACTTTATTAGGATATAAAAACGATAGAAATTTTGAATCAATAAGTAATATTTATTATGCAAATGAAGTAGATTTTCCAAAATCTATAAAAAAATACTATAAAACAATAAACAAAGATAGTAAACATATCGAATGGGTTAGATATTTATATAAAAATGGAAATATAACTCGTGAAAATTTTACAGCAGAAATAAATTATTACTCTAATAAGAATCCATTAAACCACTATCTATTAAATTATTATGGATACTATGAACCTATGAGACATTGGTCTCCATTTTAATACTTTTTAAAATTTAAAACTCCTTTTTATAAAATATTGTTCTATATTTTTTGTTTATTATGAATAAATTAATATTAAAGTGGAAAAATGAAAAGTAAAGATGGAATAATGGGGTTAATTGTAGGGGATGCTCTTGGAGTTCCAGTTGAATTTACAAAAAGAGAATACTTAGACAAATACCCAATAAAGGCAATGGTTGGATATGGCACATATCATCAGGCACCAGGATCATTTTCAGATGATAGTTCCTTAAATCTTGCAACAATTGATAGTTTTATAAATTTTCCTGAAATAAATTATGACGATTTAATGGGAAGATTCACTAATTGGTATGACAATGGAAGGTATACACCAAATAATTTTAGTTTTGATATAGGTAATACTACTTTGGAGAGTATTGAAAAATATAAAAATGGGGAAAATCCATTAAATTGTGGTGGGGATGGAGAAAGGAATAATGGTAATGGATCACTTATGAGAGTTTTACCATTAGCTTATCTTATAGGACCAAAAGATAAATTGGAAAAAGGAGATATAGAAAAAATTTATAATCTTTCTTCATTAACGCATAAACATATAAGAAGTAAAATTGCATGTCACATGTATTGTCAAATAGCTGTAAAGTTACTTAATAATATGGAACTTAAAGAAGCGATATCTGAAGGTATTGATGATACTGTAAAATATTATAATGATAATGATAAGTTTCAAGAAGAGAAAGAATGTTTCATAAGGATAATAGATAAAACTATATTTTATGCGGAAATTAATAATATAAAAAGTAGTGGGTATGTGATAGATACACTTGAAGCGGCTATATGGTCTCTTATAAATACAAATTCTTATAAGGAGGCATTACTTAAAAGTGTAAATTTAGGTGAGGATACAGATACAGTGGCTGCAGTTACCGGTGGACTTGCTGGAATTTATTATGGTTATTATAATATACCTTCAGATTGGGTAAACACTATAAAAAGAAAAGATGAAATATTAAACCTTCTAGAAAAATTTGATAAAATTATCCAATAAGATTCTTAAAGATATTTTATAAAATATAATCTTGTTTTTTTTCAATATCTATAAATATAATAATTTATAAAGTAATAGTTTAGATAGAAATAAGATTCATATGAGATTATTTCTATTCATTTTTTAACACACAGATAAGGTATTAAAATACCTTATCATATATTATTTAGATTAAATAAAAAAGACTTATTTTAATATAATTTAAGATTTTGTTAATTTTTAAATTTAAAAGTACTATTTTTAAGATTTGTTTTTGTGACTTTTTTTAAATAGTATTTTACATGAAAATTTTATAATGCAATTAAAAGTTCTATAACTTATTTTAAACATTTGTTTTTATTAGTTTTTAAGTTAAAGTTTATGAATTTAAAATTTATTTGGTTTTTTTAGATAATTTAATTGTCTTGTTTGGTTTTTTTTAAATAAAATATGTTTTTAAGGTATTTATACAAATATTATTCTATAATTTAGTTGTGTTGTTTGGTTTTTTTTTAAATAAAACATGTTTTTAAGGTATTTATACAAATATTATTATAATAAAAAATTTAAATATTATTTGTATAATTTTTATTGAAAAAATTAAAAAAATTATAAAAATAATTAAAAAAATAATAAAAATAATAAAAATTTAATAAATTATAAATACTATTTAAACATAAATATATTTAATTAACCAATGGTTGGTGCTATTTTTTGAAAACTAAATGTCTTATTTGTGGAAAAGAATCAGAAGGTAATGAAAGATTCTGTAAATCTTGCGGTGCAGAATTGATTTATGAAAAACAAGAAACAAATGAAAACTCTGATGAAACAAATAATAATAATGAAGAAAATTTTTTAGAAGAAAAAAATATTTCTGATAAGGAGTATCCAGAAACCAAACAGGAGATGGATCTAAAGGAAGCACAAGAACCAAGTCTAGAAAAAACACCAGAATCTGAAATGTCTATAGATGATGAACCAGAAATATTCTACAATTCTGAAACTGGTACTTATTACTATGGCGATTCAGAAGGTACTTTAGATTACAATAATTATATTGATGAAGTGGAAACTCAGAATTATGAAGCAAAAATGCAAGAACCAGAAGGGGATGTATTGGTTAATGAGATATTTGATGATGAAGAAAGAATTGAAAAAAATGCAATATATCCAATACACACTGTTGAAAAAAATCCTTATGCTAAATTAAATGAATCTGATAAATATTTTGAGAAGGAGTTTATTGATGAAAAAGAAAAATCACTAAATAGACCAAATAAAAGGAAAAAACACTTTTCATTAAAAAAATTATTCAATAAAGGCTCAAAAGATGAGATAGAAATAGTTAAGAAAAATGGTTTAAAGCATGTACATAAGCATGTGACATTGATATTAATAGCGCTTATAATAATTGCACTAGTTGCAACATTTACATTTAATATAATTGAAGAAAACACTATAAATTATCTTAATCCAATAAGTAATGCTCAGGGCGAATTTTCAAATAAAATCATTACTTTTAGCATACCCTCTGATTGGCAATCTTATAATACTAGCCAAAATCAAACTAATGTTATTGGTAATTTTAAATCAGATAAAAATGGGCATAAAATACTGTTAAGTGTTTATCAATCTAAGTCTTCACATAATGATGTTAAGGATATTAAACGTTCAACTGAAGAGTTAGATATTAGAAGTGGTGCTTTAATAAATAGCAGTACAAATAGAAATATCAATAATATTACCGGATATGATGTTATAAGTAAAAATGGTACTAATGGTTATGAATATAGGACTATTGGTTTCATAAAAGATAATAAAGAATATGCATTTTTATTTGTATCAGATGATATTGATTCATTTAATAATGATATTAACTTCATTATTAATAGTATAAAATACAATAAAAATTTATAAAAAAGATTAAAATCTTAAAAATTTATATATTATATTTATTATTATTTAAAAAAATAAACTAGGGATATTATGGCAAAATATTGTCCAAAGTGTGGAAAAGAGCATATCCATAATGAAGAATACTGTGTGGATTGTCATACAAAGTTGCCTGATGAAAAATTAGAACTTAATGATAAAGCTATAAGTATTTTCAATAAGGATAATAAAGAACAAACGAAAGTACAAAAAAAAGGAAATGATTTAAATAAAATCTTCACCTATGAAAGGAAAACGCATAGAGAAAATAAAAAACCAGTTAAAAAATCCAATAAAGAATCATTGATATTTAGATCACATGATGAAAAAGAAGCAGAAACATCAACACAAGAAGCGAATTACAAGAAACAAAATACAAGTAAACAAAAAGCATCCAATACTGAGAATTACAAAAAAGAAGTAAAATCTAATAATAAACAGAAAACTGTAAAATCAAATAAAAAACATTTAACACAAACAATTACAAAAACAAAAAAAAGAAAGGTTATTAGTGTTGGTATTGTTATATTATTGATATTAATCATAATATTTATTGGAGTATCATTAAATGATATTCAAAATAATAATTCAAATAATGTAAATGCAAGCACCCAATATAACTTTACAGAATTCAGTATAAACATTCCAAATTCATATAAGGAAGTAAATGATAGTAATTACATGGCTAGCTTTGAAGGAAATAATGTTAAAATAAATATATATAACACTAGCTTATCTTCAATTGGTTATAATGGTGCATCAATCGCTGAGATTATGGATGCTGTAGCAAATCATATTGGAAATAATGAAGGCGGAACTGTACAAAACTCTGATTATATTAATGTAAGTGGTAATTCTGGATACAATATAACATATACAACAGAAAATAATACTATGACAAGGTATATAGGATTTATTAAAGGGGATAATGAATACGATATTATTGTTACAACAGATACCAATAATCAAAATGCATTAGATAATGTCTCAAGTACTCTCGCTAATTCCATTAAAATAAAAGGTTGATTAAACCTTTTATATCTTTTTTTATTATATTTTTTAAAAATTAAGAAAAAACTAATTTTATAATATTTAATTAATAAGAGGAATATATTAATATTTTTAAAATAAATTATTTAATGGTATATGCGATTAAAAGTTAATTAATATTTAATAAAACACGAATTAACTATACAAGGAGTTTTAATTAGGGATATACGTTTAATTAAAACTTAATAGCTATTTAATAAATATTTGATATAAATGAGGTAAAAAAATGAATATCCGTAAAATAGGTGTTATTTTGGTTATTACTTTAATAATACTTGCGCCTACAATAAGTGCAGTAAGTGCAACAACAGTCTTTTTAACTTCAGATAGTGTTTTCAGTCAAAAAGGTGAAGAAGTTAAAATGTTAACTGAAATTAAACATTATATTGAGGAGGACAGTAATGGAAGAATAACTGCAACAGTAGATTCAAATTCCCCTGCACCAGGGGAAGGAACAAGAGCAATGAACTCAAATACTGATGTCAGTGTATTTTTTGCATTTGCTGATGCCGCTAATTTCTATGAAATGGCCAAGTATTCAACAAAAGTAAATAAACAGATAATGTATGTAAATTTGGGTTCTTTAGATTTGGATAATACAAGTAATCTTAGAAGGGCATGGGATGATAATTGGTCTGATGAAAGTTTTGAATCAATAAAAAATCCTGGGGAATTTTTAAGATATTCTGGAATAAATATTATACAACCTGTACAGAAATATCCTGATGATACTGATGAAAATAAAGACATGTATCATAGTAATAGTACTGTAAATAAGTATATTGCAGATCAGATTATATACAATATTGAGAACGATAATTCAAGTGATGATCAACTAAGAACAGATTTAGTTATTAATAATAATCTTAAAGTAAGTACAATAGGCAATATTTCAAAATCCATTGAATCAAGCAAAAATTTTGGAAAAATAGAAGAAGAATATGGTTCTTATACTGCACCTCAGGCATTATATCTCCTTTCAACATATCTTTCTGGTGATGGATTAAATACGCCTAAAGATTATGGGGCACCAGATAATCCTCAAAATTACTCAATAGGTACAAAAAGTTCATACACTATATATGATTATGAGTATATGGCTCAAAAAGTTGTAGATTATATGGATAAAAACGGTAAAGCACCTGATTATATAGAATATGGTGGCGCTAAAATTGGTTATAATGATTTATTATATAATTTTGCAATTCTTACAGATGATGATCAGAATGCAGGTACTATGAATCTACCAAAATCAAGTGAATTTAAATCTTTTAATGATATGAATATTGTATACACTGCTATACCAATATTAATGATAATCGCTATTATATTGTTGATTATAGGACTTAGAAGAAAAAACAGAAGAAGATAATCTTTAATTTGTTCAACCTAATATTAAATAAATTTATTAAATTACATTTTTTTTAAAAAATAAGTTTTAAAGATTTTGCTAAAATTATCTATATTCCGTATAAAAATTATTCTAAATTTAAAAATAAGTAGATTCTATAAAATTAAAATTTCTAAAAACAGGCTTTTGGCTTTTAAGATTATTAGAGTAGGTATGGATTAATTAAATGAAAACATTGGAAAACTAATTTAAAATTTTTTTATATAATAATTAAAGGAACAAAGGGTAAAATGAAAACATTAGGATTAATAGGAGGATTAGGTCCTGCATCCACAGTAAATTATTATGAAAAGATAGTATATACCTTTAAAAATACAAGGGAAGATGAATATTATCCCCATATTCTAATAAGCAGTTTAAATATGGAAAAATTTATAAGACAATTGGATTTTGAAGATTATAATCAGGTAGAGAATATACTATTAGAAGAAATAGAAAGTTTGGAAAAAGCAGGTGCAGATATAATTGCAATAGCATCAAATACAGCACATGTTGTGATAGATAACTTAAAAAAGGATTCAAATATACCTATAATAAGCATTATAGATTGTGTTATTGATGAGATTATAAAGAATGATTATAAAAAGGTATTGCTTACTGGAACATCATTCACAATGACACATGATTTTTATGTAAAAAAATTAGAAGAGGGGGGATTGGAATGCATTGTCCCCAATTCAGAGGATATACAAAAGATTCATGAAATAATATATCCTAATTTAGAAAATGGTATAGTTTTACCTTATAAACGGGAAGATTACATTAAAATTATTAATAAAATAGTTGAAAATAATGATATTGATTGTTTATTACTTGCATGCTGTGAATTAAACTTATTAATAGATGAGGATGATATGAAAATCCCAATAATAGATAGTGAAGATATACATATTAAGAGAATCCTAAAAGAGATAAGTAAAAAATAATTATTTTAAATTTAAAAAACATTAAATTTTTTATCTAAATATTTTTTTATAGGAAAATTATTTTTATTGGTTATTGATTTTTTATTTTAAATACTAATTTTTTATAGGAAAATTATTTTTATTGGTTATTGATTTTTTATTTTAAATACTAATTTTTTATAGTATTCTTTTAAATATTAAAATCTTATTTTAATTTAAAATAAGTTTTAATCTTGTTTTTACCTTTTTTGAAATAGTTAATTTTATGTTTTAGCTTAAAAATAAATGATTCTAGAAGTTTTAAATTTCTTAAATAAAATAAATTTTTCAAAGGAATCTTTATTTTTATTAAAAAAAGAAATTAAATGGAAATTAATGTTTTAATTTTATATTTCCAATTAATTCATATACTTTGCTACGTTCTAATGAAGTATCTGATTTTACTAAATATCTTATCTTGTTTTTAGTAAATAAGTAATATGTTTTATTATTTGCTAAGTACTTATTGTCATCTGTTGTTTTTAGTATGGTAACGTTTACTCCATTAATTCCTTCTGTTGTATTATTGATAATAATTAAATTCTTTAGTTCATTTTCTTTTTCATTATTACTAATATCTTCAGTTATTGATAAGTCACTTCCATTATTATCAACCAAATATATTGTACGGCTAGAATGATCTACATCAGTATCTTTTGGGAGGGAAAGTCCATTCGGTATTTTGAATTGACTTTCTATCATTGTACATGTGGTTCCAGTATATTCGCTTATTAACCAATTGGCAGAGAATATTATGATTATTATTAATATGATACCAATACAACAGTCTCTTACAAATTCATCACCACTTTTTTCACTATCTAATTTTTTTTCAATACTTTCAATTTCTTTTTCTTCTTCTGTTGTTATAGTATCACTTCCAATAATGTATTTTTGTTATTAGTATCTTTTGATTAATTATTAATCAATACATTTTTTTATTTTATATTTGTTTAATTTTATATTTTTATTTTTCTTATTCTTAATTAAATTTCTTAATTTAAATTATTTTACATATTTTTAATTAATTTCCTAAATTTTTGTTTTTTGTTTTGTTTTTTATTATGTTTAATTTGGGGTTTTTTTGTTTTGTTTTTTAAACTCTTTTTTAATATAATTAAATTGAACTTTATTAAGTTATTTTTATTAATTTTGATTATTTGTAAAATTTAATTTATGTGCTTTTATTTTTTTGATTTAAATCAAAAAATATATTATGAACATTTAAAATATATAGGAATTAATATAACTATAATTATGAATTTTTTTAAATTTTTAATTGGGGAGTAATATTATGAAAAGATATACAAAAATGGAATATGATGGTCCAAATGAGATGCTTTTTGGTCATGCCAAATATCCTGTTAAAGGAAAAAGAGGCATTGAATTTGGTGCAGGTCATGTTGTACCTATTATTAAAGTTGCACCTGGTGAAGGAACTGAAGCTAGTAAAGAAACTATGGTTTCAGAATGTTCCAATATTGCAAGAAGCGCAGCTGCTAGAGCTGTTAATGTTGGTTTACCTTCATTCATGATTGAACAAGAACATATTTCTCAACAAACAAATCATCCTGACTGGACTGGAGCTTGTACTGCTGCTCAGGCAGAAGTTCTAGAAAAATATCGGGATGAATATGGAATTAAAATTGCGCTTCAGGCTACTCCAGCAGATATTCGTGATGAAGAAAAAGGTTCAGGATTTAGAACTTCTGATCAATATCAAAATGTAATTGAATCCATTGAGCAAAGTGCTGAAAATGGCGCGGATGTTATTGGTATTGAAACTACTGGTGGAAAATCTGTATCTGATTATGGTATTTCTAGAGGGGATATTAAAGCTATTATCTTTGGTATTGGTGTTCTTGGAAGTATTGATATGGAATATATGTGGACTGAAATTAGTTCAATATGTAAAAAACATGATGTAATTTGTGGTGGTGATACTAACTGTTCTCAATCAAACACTGCAATGTTTTTAGCTGGTGGATTAACTGATAAGGATTGTTCACATACTTTTGCTGCAATTACTAGGGCAGTTGGTGCAGCAAACAGTTTAGTGGCAGTTGAAGCAGGAGCAACTGGACCTCTTAAAGATTGTGGTTATGAAAATCCTATTGTTAAAGCTATTTCTGGTGTTCCAATATCTACTGAAGGTAAAAATGCAGTTTGTGCTCATTCTGATTTAATGGGTAATTTAATTGCAGGAGTGACTGATGCATGGAGTAATGAGTCTGTATACCATAGGGAAGAAATGGGTGGAACTACACCACAAGTATGGTTACAAGCTACTGGTTATGAGGCAGCATTAATGAATACAGCTATTGAAGCTGGTGAAGCTGAAACTTTAAGGGATTTATATACTCTCTCTGATAAATATAGGGATCCTCAAGCATTAGTGCTTGCTTATGATAATGCATACCGTATAGGTCAAGCAATTGTGGAATATGGGGATGATCCATATAAACGTAGTATAGCTGCAGCATTAGAGGCTGGAAAAATTATTAACGAAGCTGTTGATTCTAAAAAAATGTATTTAACTAGATTTGAAAGAGATACATTAGATAGTGCTATAAAAACATTAGAAAAATTACCTGATGACTCAGATAAATTTGTCAAACAATGTATTAGAAGATATAAAAGAAAAGTACCAGATTTCGATCCTAAAAATTATGATTTATAATTTTTGGAGTTTAGCACTTTTATAATAATTAAGAAGGGGATAATATGGCTTATGAAGAATTAGAAAATAAAATCAATCAAAAAAATATTGCTATTAGGTATAATGTAAAATTAGAAGGACCAGCTATTAAACCTGAAGAGCATCCTGAGGTAATTGAAATACTTCCTGATGAAGAACCATTTAAATCAATTGCTCTTGCAATTCTTTATGAGAAAAAAGATGAAACATTAGATTTAGTTACAAAAGCATTAAATGACAAGGTATCTCCATTGGATATTATTAATAATGGATTAATGGCAGGTATAAATGCTGTAAGTGCACTTTATACTAAGGGTATTTATTTCTTGCCTGATTTAATGTTGTCTGGAGATGCTATGATGGAAGCAGTTAAAGAATGTGAGAAAGTTTTAGGTCATAAAAGTGAAACTAAGGGAACTGTTGTTTCATTTGTAGCTGAAGGTGATCCTCATGATATTGGTAAAAACTTAATTTTAATGTTTTTAAGGGCAGGAGGATATGAAGCTATTGACTTAGGTAGGGATGTACCTGCAAGTAAAGTAGTTGAGGCTGTTAAAGAGTATAATCCTATTTTCATGACTGGAACTGCTCTTATGACAACAACCATGACTGCATTCCCTAAAGTCGTTGATGCATTAAAAGCAGAAGGTCTTGAAGTTCCTGCAATTGGTTGTGGTGGAGGAGCTGTAAGAAAAGATTATGTTGAGTCTATGGACATGACTGTTTATGGGGTTGAAGCATATCATACTCCAAAACTCGCTGATGCTATCCTTAAAGATAAAGAGGATTGGAAAGATTTAAGGAAAAATTATTCTGAAGTTGTTGGTGAATTTGTACCAGAATATGCATAGTTTTATTTTATAAATGTATCTTACAGTATATTAACTGGTAGATATGTATCTATTTATAAAATAATATTTGAGAGTATATTAAATCATGAATTTTTTATACTCTTACTTAAACACTATTTTACTTCCACTTACATTAAATTCTAGTTTACTAATTACTCTCATTTTAAATAAATTATTTATTTAATCTTTATTTTTAAACTATTTGAAAAAATACTCTTTTTAAATTTTAATTTTCTAAAATCTATCTATTTTTAAATAAATAGCGGATTTTTACATCGTGTTTAAATAACTTTAATAGAAACTATTTTTTATTGTTTTTTAAATTTTAAATTTAAATCAATTTACTTCTAATTTTGATACTTTTTATTTTAATTTAATAATGTTTATGATAATAAATATTAAAAATTTTATTTTTTATTAAATTTAATGAATAATTTAATTTATTATTTAAAATTAGCTATTTTAAATAACTTAATATATTTTAAAGTTAATAGTTTAATTTAATGTTGAATTTTTTGAAGATATTTTTTTTTAAAATTTAATTAGTTTATTTAAACACATATTTTAATTTAAAAGAAATTATATTTGAATTTTTTAATGTTTTTAAGATTTTTTAAAATTAATATCAATTTTTATTATTAGAAATTATTAATTATTGGAGTAATATTATGGATGAAGAATATGCTATTGCTATTGATATAGGAACAAGTGGTATAAGGGCCCAGGCATTAAATTTAAATAAATCTAAAGTAGTGTCCACATCAATTACACTAAGACACCCATTACCTGGTGCAAATGTCGTTGATCATCTCCATTTCGCTTTAAATGTAGGTTCTGAAACTGCACATAATATTTTAATCGAATCTATAAATAAAGTTATTAATAGTTTGAATGTTAAAAAGGGCATGGTTAAGAGAGTATCTGTCTGTGGAAATCCTATACAATTATCTCTTTTTGCTAATTTGGAAATTAGGGATCTTGCATATTGGGGAGAAAATGCAATTAAGGATCAAAATATTGTACCTCCTTCTAGAAAATCCACAATTACCAGTGCTGAAAAAATAGGACTTGACCTTAATCCTAATACTGAAGTTTATATTCCTCCTGCGATTAAACATGAAATCGGGGCTGATGCATTAGCAATGCTTTATAAATCAGGAATTCTTGAAAAAGAAGGAATATTTTTAATCACTGATTTTGGAACTAATGCTGAAATGGCACTTGTAATTGATGGTGAAATATTTACTTGTTCTGCTGCTGCAGGTCCTGCAATTGAAGGACAAATGATTAAAAAAGGAAGACTGGCTTCACCAAATACCATTTCTGATTTGGATTTAGTTGATGGGGGTTGGATGATAAAAGTTTTAGATGATGAACTTATCACTGTTGACGGTGATGTAATTAATCCTGAAAATGGTAAAATAATTATTGAATCCAAAAATAATATAGAAGCTAAAGGCATTACCGGTACTGGGGTTATTGCTGCATTTAGTTTAGGCCTTAGAGATAAAATTATTGAAGACGGTATAATAAAATATTCTGATAAAATCTATCTTCAAGATGATGTTTACTTATCTTCTGAGGATATTGTCAATATTGGGAAAGCTTTAGGTGCATTTAGGGCAGCACATTTAACTTTAGCAGAAACTGCTGGAATAGATCTTGATGAAATTGATGCTTGTTATATGGCGGGAGCATCTGGGTTTTATGTTGACCCATTAAAATCATTGGATGTTGGTCAAATTCCCCCTTCTTCAAAAGAAATTTATCAAATAGGAAATACTTCTTTAGCAATGGCAAAGGATATTTGTTTTAATCCAGATTTATTAAACACTTTACAGGAGATTGCAGATGGAATGGAAAGTAATCATATAATGCTTGCAACTTGTGAAACTTTTGAAAAAATTTATTCACTAGAACTTGCGGTTTATGAACAGGGAATGCCTTTATGGATGTATAATCAATGGTTAGATAAATATGGTTATCAACAATTACCACAAAAAGAAGAAAATCCAAATATACATAGGATATTTGAAAGGGATATACCTGAACTTGGTGAAGAAGGATTGAATACTGTTGAAATAGGTTCATTTTTAAAAGCAGAATTTGAGGGATGTATACAGTGCGGTACATGTGTTGATAATTGTCCTGAAGGTGCAATTAAAATTGAAGATAATGCAATAATATTAAGGACTGATTTTTGTGCAGGTTTGGGATGTCAAAAGTGTGCTCTTTCATGTCCTTTAAAGGTTTATGATTATAGTAAATTCCTTAATTATTATTAATTAAACCTTCTTTTTTGAAATCTATTTTATTTAGAAGTTTGGATTTCTAAAATTCATTTATTTTTAGACTAAGAATAACTTTTATATTGATTTTAGAATTTTTAAGTTTATTGATTTAAACGTTTTTCATTAATTTTTAATTTTTCGCTTTACTATTTTTCATTAATATTTTATAAGTTTAAAAACTTAAGAAAAAAATTTTATATATCTTTATATTCATAAGATTTAATTAAAGTTTACTTAAACTTATTATTCAATGAATTTTAATTATATTTAATTAAAAATAATTTAGAATGAATTTATTAAAATATATTTATTATAATTAATTATCCATGTTTTATTTTAATATTTCATTGGATAATTCTTCTATATTTGTTTAATTTGAATTAGACAGTTATTTTAATAATCGATTAAAAAATATTTATAATTACTTTATATTTTATTAGTGGTGATTAGATGAATTTAAAAGAAAACCTTGATTCTGCACTAAGTGGTGAAGAAGTGGATATTAAACCTGTTATTAGTGTAACTCAAATAGGACTTACTGAAGCAATGGAAAAAGTTGGGGCTGCATGGCCTGAAGCACATAAGGATCCTGAGTTAATGGTAAAATTAGCAAGTGCACCATATAAATTGGCAGGATTAGAATGTATTAGGGTTCCTTTTGGTTTAACTGTTGAAGCGGAAGCTATGGGTGCTACAGTTGATTTAGGTACCCCTGTAAAAACACCTGAAGTTAAATCATCTCCTTTTGAAACTGCGGATGATATTGAAATACCTGATGATTTTTTAGATACTGGTCGTATTCCATCTGTTTTAGAAGCAATTGATATTGCAAAAGAAGAATGTCCTAATGTCCCAATAATTGTAGGAACTACTGGCCCATTCACATTAACTGGACATTTGTTGGGCATTGAAAATTTAGTAAGATTAATAAAAACAGAACCTAGTGATGTTGAAGATGCTATAGAAAATTGTTTAGATGCATGTATGGATTATGCTGAAGCAATTATGGAGCATGAACCTGATGTGATTTGTATTGCAGAACCTACTGCTTCTCCAGAACTTATTGATCCTTTACAATTTAAATCTATGATTAAACCAGCATTGGAAGATTATGCTAATTTCATTGAGGATCCTAAATCAGTTTTACATATTTGTGGTAATAGTCAGGATATTGTTGCAGACATGGCAACCATTGGCTTTGATGGAATAAGTATTGAAGAAGCTGTTAATATTAAACAAGCAAGGGAAGACATTGCAAAAGTTGGTCAAAATAATAATGGCTCTTGTGCAATGGAAGGTAATGGCAGTTCTGTTATTGTTGGTAATATTTCTACTTCACAAACATTATTCACTGGATCTGTAGATGATGTTAAAAATGATGTTAAACAGGCATTGGATGATGGTGTCGATGTTCTTGCACCAAGCTGTGGTTTAGCACCGGGTTCTCCTATTGCAAATGTTAAAGCAATGGTTGAAGCAAGAAATGAATATTATAATTAAATTTTTAATTATCTTATTTTTTTAAACTTTAATTTTTAAAAAGTTATTTATTTAAAAACCTTTTAAATCTATTTATTTTTAATTAAGAGTAAATTTTATCTTATAATTAGTAATTTTTAATATAATTTATTTTTGAATTAGAAGTAGTTTTTATCTTATAATTAGTAATTTTTAATATAATTTAAATTTAATTAAAATTAGCTATTAAATTTAGTCCTATATTTTTTCTTATTCCTCTATTTTATTTTTAAAAGAAGTTTTTTTTATAATGATGCTCTTTATTGAATATCCATCTTTTATTATAAGTTTCAATTTTCTAGAATCTATTTGTTTTTTTTTTTAATTGTGGTAAACTTTTCTCTTTAATTTAATGTATTTAAGAAAATTTATTTCTTATTATTTATTCCTTTTTTTAAATTAAATTTATTTCTTAATAAATTATTTATTTATCTAAGGATATTGAAACGAGTATACTTGCAATGCTTCCATCTTTTGGATTATAACCATAATTTTCTTTAAGATATTCATCACTATGTGTTGATGGGGAGGAGGATACTACATTTGAAATGCCTTCAATATTTTCAAGTTCTGGAAATGCTACTGGGGGCAATATGAAGGATTTTTCATTAATATACCTATTGTTATGTTGGTTTTTATCTCTAAATATCACAAAATCTTCACTTAATAAGAAAGCATTACTATCATTTCTATATTTTTCTCTTTCTTCTTTGCTAAATATTTCATGCCCTATGATTTCTCCATCTTCTCCTGCTAAAATTATAGTAGGTGATGGTGGAAGTCTGAAGTATCCTTTTTTAAAAACAACAAAGGTGATATCTTGTTTAAAACATTCTTTCATTCCTTCATTAACTACTGGTATAATATTTATATCAATGTTTGATTCAATATCAATTAAATCTAATATTTCTTTATTTGATAGTCTTTCGACTTTTATTGTACCTTCCATATTAGAAATGATTTTTTTTGCTTTTTCTATTATGTTACTACTATTCATCATATACTAATAATATTTTAATTTTTATAAAATTTTTCATTGGCACTTCTCGTCATGATAGGTTAGTAACTTATCCTTAATTAATTGGTATTTTTTGGTTTTATTAGATTATTATTAACTGGATTGCTTAATATATTTTATTTTTTATATCTTTTGATTTTAGTTCTAGAAAAATTTATTTCATGTGTTTTTTTAAATTAATTTTTTTATTTTTTATAAAATGTTTTTTGTATTTATTTTTAAATTAATGTGGTTTTTTCATATTTTTTTATGAAATCCTTTTTGTATTTATTTTTAAATTAATGTGGTTTTTTCATATTTTTTATAGTAATATAGTTAAGTTAAAATAAGGATTTAAACATATATTATTATAATATAATATTCACCTTATTTTTAGGTGATTTATAAATATGGTGATTTAATGAAAAATGGGGCCAAATTAGCTTTAGAAGATGGAACTATTGTAAAAGGTGAATCATTTGGTTATGAAACAACTAATGTTGGTGAAGTAGTATTTACAACTGGTATGGTTGGTTATACTGAATCATTAACTGATCCTTCTTTTAATGGACAAATTTTAATGTCCACTTACCCTTTAGAAGGTAATTATGGAGTATCTGCAGATGATTATCAATCTGGTAGAATTCAGGCTGAAGGATATGTTGTAAGAGAAGTTTGTGATAAACCTTCAAGATATACTTCTCAAAAAACTTTAAATGATTTTTTAGAAGAGTTTGAAATTCCAGGTATAAGTGGAATAGATACCAGATATTTGACTTTAAAAATTAGAAGATATGGATCTATGAAAGGTGCAATTACTACTGAGGATATTAGTGATGAGGAACTTTTAGATTTAGCTAAAAATCAGAAAAGTATTACTGATTTAGATCTTGTACCTGAAGTATCTACTAGGGAAGTAAAAATTTATGGGGAAGATTATAAGAGTAAAGTAGCACTTATTGATTGTGGTGTTAAAAACAATATCATTAATAGTTTTCTTAATATTGGGGTTGGTGTTGTTCGTGTACCTTATAATTTAAATTATCAAGAAATTTTAGACTATGATGTTGATGGTTTAATGGTTTCATGTGGACCTGGTAACCCTGATAGATTAGAAGAAACTGTTAGTAATATTCAAAAATTATCTAATAGACTTCCTGTTTTTGGTATTTGTATGGGTCAACAATTAATTGCTAAATCTTTTGGCGCTAAAATTTTTAAAATGAAATTTGGTCATAGGGGAGTTAATCAACCTGTAAAAGATCTTAATACTGGTAAAGTTTACATCACAAGTCAAAATCATGGATTTTCTGTTGATGCGGATTCTTTAAAAGACAGTGATTTAAAACTTACTCAGATAAATTTAAATGATGGAACTCCTGAAGGATTTGCTCATAAAGAGTTACCACTTAGATGTATTCAATATCACCCAGAAGCGGCACCGGGCCCAAATGATACTAAATCATTATTTGAAGAGTTTAAAGAAACTATTGAAGATTATTAATTTTAATTAATATTATTGTAATTTGTTAGTAAATTTAAATATAATCTAAATTTATTTGAGATTTGGATATTTATTATTTAATGATATTTAAATAGATTTAAATTTTAATTTTAAATTTTTTGGATTATTTATTTATAAAAATTAAATTCTATATTTTTTATAGAATTTTAATTCATTATTGCTTATTTGATTTTAGAGGAGAAGAAGGATAAAATGCCTATAAACAAGGATATTAAAAAAGTACTTATAATTGGTTCTGGTCCTATCCAAATTGGTCAAGCTGCAGAATTTGATTATTCAGGTTCTCAAGCATGTAAATCATTAAGAGAGGAAGGTATTGAAACTGTTTTAGTTAACAGTAATCCAGCAACTATTCAAACTGATATGGATATGGCGGATACAGTTTATACAGAACCTTTAACACCGGAAATTGTTGCAAAAATTATTAAAAAAGAAAATGTTGATGCAATACTTCCAACAATGGGGGGACAGACTGGTCTTAATATTGCAACTGGTCTCGGTGAACTTGGAATGTTAGATGATATTAAAGTTTTAGGTTCAAATCTTGAGACAATTAAAAATGTTGAAGATCGTGATTTATTTGCATTATTTATGGAAAAACTTAATGAGCCTATTCCAAAATGTCATGCAGTAAATTCTATTGATGAAGCATTAGAGGCTATTAAGGATATTGGTTATCCAGCTATTGTAAGGCCTGCATTTACTTTGGGCGGTACTGGTGGTGGAATTGCCCATAGTGAAGAAGAACTTATTCATATTACAAGACATGGTTTGGATATGAGTTTTATTAATCAAGTTTTAATCGATGAATCTGTTCTTGGTTGGAAAGAATTTGAGTATGAGGTAATGAGAGATTCTAATGATACTTGTATTATTGTATGTAATATGGAAAACATAGATCCTATGGGTATACATACTGGTGAAAGTGTTGTTGTTGCTCCTGCTCAAAATCTTGAAAATGATTATGCTCAAAGATTAAGGGATGCATCTATTAAAATTATACGTGCATTAGGTATTGAAGGGGGATGTAATATTCAGTTTGCTGTTAAACCAGAAACTGGTGAATATAAAGTTATTGAAGTTAATCCTAGAGTAAGTAGAAGTAGTGCTCTTGCATCTAAGGCTACTGGTTATCCTATCGCTAAAATTTCCTCTAAAATCGCATTAGGTTTAACTTTAGATGAAATTCAAAATGATATTACTAAAGAAACTCCAGCATCATTTGAACCTACTTTAGATTATGTTGTTGTTAAAATACCTAGATGGCCATTTGATAAATTTAAAGGAATAAATAGGGAAATTGGAGTTCAAATGAAAGCTACTGGGGAAGTTATGGCTATTGGAAGGACTATTGAAGAAGCTCTTCAAAAAGCTTTAAGGTCCCTTGATTTAGGTTATGATGGTTTTGAATATATTGAATATACAAAACATGATATTGAACATCCAACTGATTTAAGACTTTTACAATTGTATTCTGCTATTAAAGATGGTGAGGATATTGAAGAAATTTCAGAGATTACTAATATTGACACATTCTTCTTAAATAAAATTAAAAATATAGTTGATTTTGAGGAAGAAGTTAATTATGAAAAACTCCAAAATCCAGAATACTTTAGAAAAGCTAAACAACTTGGTTTTACAAACACAAAACTTGCAAAATTAACAGATAGGACTGTTAATGAAATCTGTGAAATTCAAGAAAAATATAATATTGTTCCTAGCTATAAAATGGTGGATACTTGTGGTGGGGAATTTGAAGCAAGAACCCCATATTACTATTCTTCCTATGATAAGGGGGATGAATTAGCTTTAAGTGAGGATAAAGATAAAAAAATTATTATTATTGGTGCAGGTCCTATTAGGATTGGTCAGGGTATAGAATTTGATTATTGTTGTGTACATTCTTCTCTTGCACTTAAAGAAGAAGGAATCGAAACGATTTTAATTAATAACAATCCAGAAACTGTAAGTACTGATTATGATATTTCTGATAAACTATTCTTTGAACCTTTAACCTTTGAAGATGTAATGAGTATTGTTGAAAGGGAAAAACCTGATGGGGTTATTGTGCAATTTGGTGGTCAAACTTCTATCAATTTAGCAGTTCCTCTTGCTAATGCAGGAGTAAAAATATTAGGTACTTCATATGATAGTATTGATATTGCTGAGGATAGGGAAAGATTCACTAAATTACTAAATAAACTTAACATTCATCAAGCACCATTTGGTCTTGCTCATTCATTTGATAAAGCTAAAGAAGTTGCTGAAAATATTGGTTTCCCTGTACTTGTAAGACCATCATATGTTATTGGTGGACGTGCAATGGAGATTGTTTATGATAACAATGAACTTGAAGAATATATGAAAGAGGCAGTAAAAGTTTCACCTGAACATCCTATTTTAGTTGATAAATTCCTTGAAGATGCTATTGAGCTTGATGTAGATGTATTATGTGATGGTGAAGATGTATTTATTGCTGGTATTATGGAACATATTGAAGAGGCAGGTGTTCACTCTGGAGATTCTGCATGTGTAATTCCACCCCATACAGTACCTAAACATTTAATTGATGAAATTAAAGAGGATACTAAAAAACTTGCTCTTGAGCTTAATGTAGTGGGTTTAATGAATATTCAATATGCTGTAAAAACTGATACTGAAATGGTTTATATTATTGAGGCAAATCCACGTGCAAGTAGAACCGTACCATTTGTAAGTAAAGCTATAGGCATACCTATTGCAAAAATTGCAACTTTATTAATGACTGGATATAAACTTAAAGACTTTGGTCTTACAAAAGAAATATCTATTGATCATGTTGCGGTAAAAGAATCAGTATTCCCATTCTTAAAATTACCTGAATCTGATACTATTCTTGGTCCTGAAATGAAATCTACTGGAGAAACTATTGGTATTGACGATACATTTGGGGTTGCATTTTACAAATCACAACTTGCTGCAGGCATGAATTTGCCTAAAAAAGGTAAAATATTTATAAGTGTCCGTGATAAAGATAAAAAGAAAATTCAAACAATTGCTGAGAAAGCCCATAATTTAGGTTTTGAAATTTGTGCAACAAGAGGTACTGCGAATGCTGTTGAAGGGGTTCCAATAGAAATTGTTAAAAAAGTTTCACAAGGTTCACCTAATATACGTGATTCAATATTAAATGATGAAATTGATTTAATAATTAATACTTCATATGGTAAACAAGCTGCACTCGATGGTTATATTATTAGACGTTTAGCTATTGAACTTGGTATTCCATATGTAACCACTCTTGCTGGTGCAAGAGCTGCACTTGCAGCAATTGAGGCTGTTTCAAACACTGAAATTAATGTAAAATCATTAAATGAACACTCTGGCGGAAATTTTGATTTAAATCTTAATCTTAAAAAATAGTTTTTACTATTATCTTTTTAATTTTAATTACTATTTTTTTTAATCTTAACTACTATTTTTTATTTATTATTTATTTTTATTATTGCTTATGTGTAAGTAATTTATTATCTTAATCTATTTCTGAAGTAAGTGTGTTTATTTTAAAAGTTTATTTATTTTATTTAATTATAATTTTTCTATTTTTATTATTTTGCTTAATTTTTTGTTTATTTTATATTTTTTTAAAATCCTATTTTTAAAGTTTATTATATTAAAATTTTAATTAGTTTTATTCTATTTTAAATTTAAAATTTAGAATTTAGTAATTTTAAGAATTTATTTTTTGATTTTTTTAAAATATTTTGATATATTCATATTTTTTATTTATTTTTTTTATTTATTTTTTTATATTAATCGAATATCTTTTTTATTTTTTTATTTTTTAATTTTGTTTCTTGAATTCTATTTTTTTATCTAAAACCGATATTCTATAGTAATTTTTGGATATTATTGTTTAATTTTAATTTTTTAGGATTTTTTTTCTATTTTACTTTCATATTTTAAACATTTTTTATGATTTTATGATTTTTATTAAATATATTTCTATTTTTTATAAGAATTAAATAGTAATATTTATATATCATAAGTATACTTACTTTCCTCAATCTTTTATTCTTATATAAAGGGCTTATTTTTTTAAATTTTATAACAAAATTTTTTATTAAATTATAATAAAATTTTATTACTTTTTTAATTAATTGTTTTTTATTTT
>JBJFGN010000063.1:0-13754 GCA_051892775.1 Methanobrevibacter sp.
TACAAAAGAATAATAAAATAATAAATAATAAAGATTAATAAAAAAGTATTAATTAATACAGAATAATAAAAAAGTAATAATTAAAAATTTAATTAAAAGACTAAAAAATTTTTATAAATAAGAATAAAACAATAAAAATAAGAAAATTATTAAAAATTATTTTAAAATCTAAAATTTCTTAAAATATAAAAAACCTAATTAATAAATACCATACTTTTCTTTAACTTGATCTTTAACATCATTAAAGTTTATAAAATCATCCATATATTTATCATGATTTCCAATTACTTTCTCCATCCAAATCATATTATACCAATTATTAAACTTGTATGCACAATTATTAAACTCACCTACAAATTTATATCCTTGCTTTTCATGATAATTAACACTATTTTTAGTTAAATATTCATCTTCTATTTTAGGATAACTTATACAAGCATATAAATTAGTAACATTTTGTTCAATTAATATTTTTTCAAGAGAATCATATAATCTAGATCCAACGCCTAATTTCTTATAATTTTCATCCACATAAATTGATGTTTCTACTGACCAATTACATGCTGCACGAGTAATTAATGGGCCAGCATAAGTGTAACCTAATATTTTTCCATCATATACTGCTTTTAGATATGGATATTTTTTAAGTGTATTATTAATCCTAATTTCAAATTCATTAATAGATGGAACATTACATTCAAAGGTTATTGCAGTATGTTTAACATATTGTTTGTAAATTCTTTGCAAATCTTCAGCATCTTCAGGTTTTGCTATTTTAATTTTAACTTCATCATTCATAATAATACCTCTTAAATAATTTATAAAATTAAATAAAATATATTACTAATTTATTATTTTTTAATAAAAATTTATAATAGTTATAAAGATATTATTATTTAAAGTTTACTATTAAATCTTAGCATGTTTATACATAAACCAAAAAATATCTATATAAATTTTCAATAATATAAAAAGTTTTATGCTTTTTTATAGAATGTTTAAAGGATAAATAAATTTAAAAAGGACAATGAAAAGTAAATTCTAAGAAAAAATAAATAAAATCAAAAAAGTATATTAATTTAATTAAAAAAAAAATAAAAAAAGTTAAATGTATTGGTCACTGATAACCCATAAAATCATTGCAATTAAACAGCCAATCATAATAATTGGGGGATAATATAAGTAACCTAATATATAAACGACTGCAAATAGTATAAATTCAAATAATGAGCTTTTAACACCTTTATTTAAATACATTATTAAAGCAATATTTGCAGAATCAGAATGTTCCAATATTATACCTTGTATTACATAATGAACATGTAATAAAACAAATATCAAACCAAAACATGCCTGAGCAAAAAAGGAATAAAAATCATCAGACACCATAACAGTTACATAAGGTAAGAAACTTAATATAAAAACTTGTATTAAACTTACCCATACTACAGAATCTGTTAATTTATTAATACGAATAAATAAATTATGATGTGAATTCCATATATTATAAATCACAAAGAAACTAATAAAATATGCAAAAAACTCTTTTTTTAATTCAAATAATCCCATAAAACTAGGGGAACTAGGAATTTCAATTTCTAAAACAATTAATGTTATAATAATTGCAAGTATTGCATCAATTAAAGCTTCAAATCTATCAGTTTCCATCATAATCACGCCCATCATTGAATAAACAAGGTAAATTCCATAGTATAACTGAAATAAAGCATGCAATTAATATTGCTAAAGGAAATACAGTTAAACCAAGTATAAAACCAATGAGAAATACTATAAAATTCAAAGTATTAATTCTAGAAAATTTAAAATCATCTAACTCTTTATTAAACTTATCATGCCTAACTGCAACATGTGTTGTAAAAAGATATAATATTGTAGTAATAACAAAAATTAATCCATAACACAATTCCGGAACAATAAAATTAGGATAATGAGCTACCCAACTAGTAAAAAAAGGAATCAACGTAATAAAGAATGTTAAAATTAAATATACAAGTATAACAACATTATCTATCTTTTTAATTTTATTAAATAATTTCCTATGATTATTCCATATACTAGCAATAATAATAAAACTAATAAAATATGTAAAATATAAAACTTTCAAATCCCATAAACCTTTAAGACTTAAAGTATTTGGTTGTGGAATTTTTAAAATCATTACAGTCATCATTATTGCTAAAATAGCATCAATAAATGTTTCAAACCGCCCTGAATCCAAATAAAACACTCCCATTTTTAAGTATATATTTATTTTATTAATTATTTTATATAAAATTATTTTAAAATTAAATCACACTTTTAAATTTTCAAAACCAACATAAAAAGGAGAAATGAATTAAAATTCTCACTACAGTTAAAAAAATATTATTTAATTAAGAATTTATTGAAGTCACTTAAATTCATAATATAACAATCTTAAATTTAAAAATAATTAGTTTAAATCATTAAAATTATATTAAAACTACTTTTTAAGAATTATAAAACAATAATTAAATTCCTACTTTTAAAATATTTATAAAAAAGAGGTTTATTTTCAATTTTAAGAAAAAATAAGAAATAATATAGATTAAAAATCCATATTATTGAAAAATTTTAAATTTTAATGTTTTCTATTGTACATGAGTCCGAGTATGCATAAAACTGCAAATAATAATGCAATAGGATTTCCTGTTTTTGGCATATTAACATTATCAGTAGTAATAGACTGATTATTATAACTATCATTACCATTATTACCTGATGGAATTATAGATTTATTGTTATCAGATTTGTTACTATTTGAAGGAACATTAATATTAAATGTAGCATTAGCATAAGCATTTAAATAAATGTTATCTCCATTAAATATAGCAGTTACTATATATTTTCCATTTTTAAGGTTATTTATAGTTAAATTACCTTTTCCATCAATAACATTAACAGTATAATGTTTGTTATTAACAGTTACAATAACAGTACCATTTAATCCAGTTCCATTATAAGAAAGTGTAACATAAATTGTTGCGTTGTTTTTATTGGTTACAACTTTAATAGTTAAATCTGGTTTAAGACTATTAATAGTGAAATTAATAGTACTATTTGATGGATCAAAATTATCATTTCCACCAAATACTGATTCAACAGTATAATTACCTGCATTTAAACCATCTACATCTAAAACACCAGTTCCATTAATTATATTAACTGAATATGTTTTATTATTAACAGTAACATTAACAGTTTCATTTAATAACATACCATTAGATCCATTTAATGTGACATTAAATCTAGCTGTATGATTATTACCATTAAATGTAGTATTAACTAAGCTCACATTAAGATTAGTAGGTGATTTATTTACAATGAAACTTGTTTCATTTGTAATATTATTATAATTATTATCACCAAATGAAATTTTAACATTATACTTGCCAGCAGATAAATCATCAATACTTAATGTAGATTTACCATCTTTAACAGTAAAATTATAACTTTTACCATTAACAGTAACCTCAGCAATACCATTAATTAATTCATTATTAACTCCAATTGCAGTGACATTAACAATATTTGTTTCACCATAAGTTGAATTATTAACAGTAACATTAAATACAGTAAGATTTGCTTTACTTACTTTAAATGAAGTTTTATTATTTACATTAGTATAATTCTCATTACCTGCATAATTAGCAGAAATATTATAAATTCCTGCATTTGGATGGGTAAATATATAAACTCCATTACCATTATTAACTTCTACTTTAATAATATTTGAACCAAGTAAACCTTTACTTTTTAATACTTCGAAATTGTCAAGATTGATTTCAACAGTACCATTCAAACCAGCACCATCAACACCACTAAGCTTTATATGAACAATAACATCATTACCATAAGTAACATTATCCACATCAATAACCAACACAGGAACAGCCCTACTCACAACAAAACTACTTTTCCTAGTAGAAGCATTATAATTACCAGTACCTTGGAACACAGCCACAACACCATAAGAACCAGGAACAAGATCTCTTAAAACTAAAACACCTTTACCATCAACAACAGCAACACTATAAACCCTACCATTAACAGTAACATCCACAGTACCATTCAACAACTCACCATTAACACCAACCACATTAAAACCAACACTATTATCAGCATTGAAAGTAGTATTCATAACAGTAACATCAAATGAAGTAACATTAGCCTTACCAACAACAAATGAAGCAAAACCACTAACCGCTGTATAATTCTCACAACCATCATAACCCACAGTCACATCATAACTACCAGCACCAAAACCAGAAACAACCTGAGTACCAACACCATCAACAACACTAACAGCATACCTAGTACCATTCACAACCAAATCAACAGTACCATTCAAACCAGCACCATCAACACCACTAAGCTTTATATGAACAATAACATCATTACCATAAGTAACATTATCCACATCAATAACCAACACAGGAACAGCCCTACTCACAACAAATGAAGTAGTATTATTAGTAGCATTATAGTTATTAGTACTATCATAACTAGCAGTAACATTATATACGCCTATACTTGGCATTAAAATAAGTTGACTTCCTACACCATCAACAACACTAACAATGTATTTAGTTCCATTTACAGTCAAATTAACTGTATCATTTAAACCAACACCATCAACACCAGTAAGATTAACATTAATTGTTACATTATTACCATAAGTAACATTATCTGCATTAATAATAAGTATAGGGCTTGTTTTATTAATTGTGAAATTTACTTCTTTATTAGTAAAATTTAGGTAGTTATCATCACCAGAATATGATACTTTTGTAAGGTATTTTCCTGCATCTTTAATGCCTATATTTATATTAGAAACACCATTTGTGATAATTCCAGTATACTCACTATTACCAATAGTTATAGATACGTTACCAGTTACATTATCATCAAATATTATAGTAATTACCTGATTACCGTAAATAATATCTTTAATAATGGTTTTTGTAACATTTCTTCTTAAATCAAATGTTCCATTACATGATATTCTAGTATAGTATGTTTCATTAGTAATTTCAGCATTGATTTTATAAAACCTAGTATTAGGTAAGTCACTTAAATCAACTAAAATTTTACCATCATCGTCAGTATAGTAAACTTTGCTTAATAAAACTTTATTTTCAATATCACTTACAGTTACTTTAAAAGCAATTCCTTCTGGTGTAAAATCATTTGGTTTAAATAATTTACTAACATTACCTGTATTAGTAACACCATTTACTCCCCAGTAAGTAAGATTAGTTGCATTTACAGTTCCATTAATAGAAATTGCATTAAAAATATTATTCAATCCATTAAATAATATAATTACATTTGTACCTGAATTACTAATATTTAAAGCTGTGGAATTTGCCCTGTTATCTAATATTATTGAATTATTAATAACAAGATAATTATTTTCCTGATACAATGCAGAACCTTCAATTGCTGAACAATTAGTTATTATACAGTTATTAATAATACCGTTATCACAGATTATACAACTAATTGCACCACCTTTATCTAATGAAGTATCATTAATAAATCTACAATTTTCAAGAGTTGCATTTGGACCATACCAATATAACGCACCACCTTGATCATCAGAACTAGTATTAACAAAACTAGAATTAATGATATAGCAGTTACTCATAGAAGCTAAACCAAATAATAAAATTGCACCACCAAACTTATTTGAATGAGTATTAGTAAAATTACAATTTAGTATTTTGGTGTTATTTCCATCATTCCAAAATATTGCACCACCATCCTCAGAACTAGTATTAATAAACTTACAATTAGATATAGTACCACTAGCACCATACCAATATAACGCACCACCATTATTAGAACTAGTATTAATAAACTTACAATAATCTATAGAACAATTCTTTCCTCTAAATAAAAATATTGCACCACCATTACTTCCAGTAGAATTAATGAAGGTACAATTATAAATCAAAACATTATTACTATTAGAAGAATAAATTGCACCACCAGATGTAGTGGAATTAGTATTAATTATAGAACAATTAGCAATAGTTACATCAGCAGATTTTATATTAAATGCTTCTGCAATATTTAATCCATTGATTGTATAACCATTACCATTAATAGTAATAGATTTTGATATGGTTATACCATTCTTAAATGAAGAATCTGTAGTGGGATTATAAGTATAATTCTGATTAAGACTAATATAATTTCCACCATTAACTATTTTATTATTTAAATCAGTAAAAGATCCAGAATTAGAATTATCATTAGTGTAAACATTTACATCAGCAGATTTAAGTAATTGTTTATCCTTAGAACTTGTAGTATTGTAAATAGATGAATCACTTACAATTGAATTATTAACTATTGATGAATTATGATTAATTGAGGAATCATTAGATACAACAGAAGAATTATCTGTTGCTGAAATAGCTCCAATACATAGACTTAAAGTGATAAGTAGAATAATAATACAGAATAGTTTATTCTTAGAATGCATTTTTATTTTCACCTCCTTTCAAATTAATAATATAAAAATTAATAATAGAAAATTGAATCCATTAATATAGGGAAAAATCATATAAATTTATAAAATAATTAAAATATTAAATTTGATTTATAGTACTTTTCCATTCTACTTAAAAGATTTAAAAATCCATTAAATTTTAATATACTAAATAAAATTATCTGGAAGTTACATTTATAAAATTAAAATTTTCATATCAACATATACCCTTGTAATCTTTTTATTTATAATAATATAAATAATTTATTAAATTAAAGTAAAATTAAATTAAAAACATGAAAATTAAAAATAATTAAACAAATAAATAAATTAATAAGGTAACACTAAACTTAAATAGTTTCCAATAATAATAAAAAATTAAAATTTTATAAAAAATTCAATTAAATATTTAATTCATATCTTTAATAAACATATAGTAATTAGATCAAATAAGATAAAAATTGATTAAATAAATTTAATTCAATAATATAGCCAATTTTTAACTTCATTTTTAGCATTAGCAACTTCTGAACCTTTAATAGATAAGCCATCTTTTATGTCTGCACCTTTACAAAGTTTTTTAATATCCCTCATTACATTTCCTAACATAGATCCTTCATGAGTAACTACAACTTTAACAGTTTTATTTTTAAAATCCAAATTTTTTAATTGAGTAAACATAGCTCTTGGAAGCGTTTCCCACCAAACAGGTGATGCAATATAAATAGTATCATATTTAGATATATCAAAAAACATGTTCTTAAGTTCAGGATATATTTTATTCTTAAGTTCTTTCTTAGCAATTTCAGTTGTTTCCATATAACTTTCAGGATAAGGATTTTTAGTTTCAACCTTAAATGCATCTGCTTCTATAAACTCTTTTATATAATCCACAATAATCTCAGTATTCCCCTTTTCTAAATTTTTTAAATCCCCATTAACATAATTTTCACCTTCACGAGAAAAATATATTATTAAATTTTCTGCCATTTTATCACCCAAATTAATAAGTTTATATATATATGTATTTTAATATTTACTTTAAATTATTATATGTTTTTAATAAATAAAATAACTTTGTTAAAACCATTTATTACATAATTATATAATTTAAAAAATAAATGGTTTTTAAAATTAGATTTTTAAATAAAATATGTTTTCAAAATAAGTAATGAAATATTATAAAATTTAATAAAGTAAAAATAGCCAATTTATTTAAAAGATAAAGAATAAACTAATCAATAGTCTAATAATTATAGGTTTTAATTAATAAAAAATTAGATTCTTATTGGGGAAGAATAATGAAGAATTTAAGTAGAGTTTATAGCATATTAACAAAAAACTCAAAATATCATTTTAATTTGTTAGTAGAAGGTTTACTTATTGGTATTGTATCTGGAATCATCGTATCATTCTATAGGTTCTCATTAATGAAAGCAGAAAGTACATTGTATTATATTATATCTATTGTTAAAGGAAATATATACTATATTTTATTATGGTTTATTACACTTATTATAATGGGGCTTATAGTTGCTTATTTAATGAAGCTTGAACCTTATTCTAAGGGCAGTGGTATACCACAAGTAACTGCTGAGATTAAAGGTTATATGAATCAAAGTTGGTGGAAAGTTTTAACTACAAAAATAATTGGTGGAACAATTTCTACACTTGGTGGTCTATCACTTGGACGTGAAGGTCCTTCAATACAACTTGGTGCAATGGCATCTAAAGGATTATCCAAATTATTAAATTCAAGTCCAACTGATGAAAACCGTTATCTTCTTGCAGGTTCTGGCGCTGGCCTAGCAGCTACATTTAATGCGCCTCTTGCAGGATTAATTTTTACTTTAGAAGAGATTGACCATAGTTTTAATAGTAAAATTATAATTGTTGGTTTAATAGCTGCATTTGTTTCTGATTTTATATCAAAATTGATATTTGGACAATCTACAATATTCTCATTTGCCTCACCAGATATACCTTTAAATTATTATTGGTTGCTCATAATATTAGGTATTATAATTGGATTTGCAGGATATATCTATAATAAAGGAATGACTGGTGCAAGTGCATTATGGGAAAAATATAATGTACCTATTGAAATAAGGGTTGTTAGTGCATTTATCATAGCTGGAATATGCGGATTCTATATTCCACAAGTTCTCGCTGGTGGACATTCTATGGTAAATATTCTTGAGGTAGCAATACCCTCTTTATCTGTTTTAATCATATTGTTAGTAGCCAAATGGTTAATATCAGTGCTTTCATTTTCATCAGGAGCTCCAGGAGGTATTTTCTTCCCACTGCTTGTACTTGGTGCATATATTGGTGCTATATTTAGTTCCATTATAATCCCCATATTCCATCTTAATCCAATATTTGCATATAAAATCATCATTGTATCCATGGCTGCAATGTTTACTGCTACTGTTAGAAGTCCTATTACAGGTGTCGTCTTAATTGCAGAAATGACCGGTTCAGCACATAGCCTTGTAGCACTTATTATTGTAAGTATATTTGCATATATGATTCCTACAATTTTAAATAACGATCCAATATATGATTCCCTTATGAAAAATCTTGTTAAAGACAATGAATGTAAGTATAGAAAAGGAGTAAGACCAATACTTAATGAATATTCAATACCCTTTGATTGTAAATTTAATGGTAAAAAACTTAATGAAATACCATTTCCAGAGACTGTACTTGTAATTTCTATTGTACGTGATAACAATTACATGATTCCAAATGAGGACACCTATCTAAAATATAATGATGAATTGTTTATCCTTATTGAGTCTGAAAGATATAATATAGATAATAAAAAGATTGAAGAATTATTAAACATAATTAGATAAATACAGTTTATTAAAAACTATTTTATTTAAATTAATCTTTAAATAATAATTTAACTAAACTTAAACAATATATATTTAAATGTTTATTGATAAGTTATTTTATTTAAAAAATACATTTAAACTCTATTCACCCCTAAATCTGAAAACAAAAAAAATATTAAGAACAAAACCACTATTCACCCTAAATCGGAAAACAAAACAGTTACAATAAAAAAAATAGTAAGCATACATTAAAAACAATATAGTAAATATTCAATTTAAGAACTAATTTTAAAAATTAAAAAATAGAAAAAATTAAAAATTAGGTTTGATATTTAGTTCATCACAAATAAAATGTATGATTTTATTTAAACCTGAAAAGAACCCGTCGTAATGTTTATTATGGATATTTGAAATAAAATCCTCCATACGATCATCTAATTCACGTCTATATGAGGAATTATTGTAATCATGCTTTGTAAAGTAATGAATCTGTACAGAGTAATTTCTATCTTCTTTAGTAAAAATATAGCTTACACCAATATTACTATTATTTGTTTTAGGCCCTCTTGAAGGATTCATGAAATACTGTTTAGATACATTATTACCACCTAAATTAACAGTACTTGTATTTAAAATTTTATAATGCCCATGCTCCAAACTAGCTAGTTTTTGATTGGATACTGAAGTTATACAACCTTCTGGCCAATCATCCCATAAATCCCATACAACATAACGATTAGTGATGGAATTATTAGTTTTAGCCTTATCTGTCCAATTTACTTGTTTTGTTGTATTCCATGCCTGTGGAACATCCACAGTACTATTTCCAAAAGTAACTTGATTTTCAGTACCCCAAGATAAGATACTGTTAACTGCACTTAAATTAGCAATTATATAAATGAATATTATAACTATAATAAAACTAATTACCATATCTTTTTTTCTCATTCTACTTTCCCCTTATAAACAAATCATTAATCGGCATCTTCAAGACCTTTATGAGAAGTTTTATCCCACTTTCTTTCAACACGTGTAATCATAACATACATTGTTTTAAAGAACAATGGAATTAAATGGAAACAATAAATCCAATATTCAATTAGATCTATTATAAACCTAAGAAATTTTTTATCATCACGTAAAAGGGCAATGGTTATACCTGGGAAGAAACCAATAGCAGAAATAAAACCAATTACCAAAGGCGCTTCCATTCGTATTACTGTAGGAATATCCAATATAAACCATGCGATTATATTTATAATGAATATTATGAAACCAACGAAAATAAACAAATTAAAGGCATAGTTACTTATATGGGATATAATACCTAATTTTTTAAACAGAGGTAGTTTACATGAAAGAATTCTTGAGAAATAAACGAATAGTGTTTCAAAGTTACCTATAGCCCAACGGACCCTTTGTCTTATAAAGTCACTCCAATTATCCACTGCTTCCTGATAAACAGCGACTTCTGGACAGTATCTAATTTCTCCACCATTAATCAATATTTTAACACTTAAATTTAAATCCTCTGTAACAGCAAATCCATCCCATTTTCCTGATTTGATGATAGCTTCTTTTTTAACAAATTGTCCATTTCCACCAAGAAAACCATTGAATTTCAAATTATCTTTAGCCCTGAGTATGTTTCCAAAACCTGCAAATTCCACGTCTTGCATATTAGTTAAAAAATTATAATCTTTATTATACATCCTTACCCTTGATTGAACACCCATTACTTTTGGATTATTTAGGTAAGGAATTAACTTCTCCAGGAAGTCAGGATGTACCTGTGTATCTGCATCAAAAACTCCGATAATGGATCCATAAGCCAATGCAAGTGCATCATTAAGTACAAAACCTTTACCTTTACCAGATTTAGGTGGTTTACGAGTAATTATTCTTAAATGTGGAAATTCTTTCTTAAGATTAGTTAAAATTTCACCGGTTTTATCTTCAGAACCATCATTTACTACAATGAGCTCATAGTTAGGTTTACCTTTATAACTATAATCCATGTTTGCAATGCTTCTAACAGTATCCTCAATTGTATATTGCTCATTATGTGCTGGAATAATAACTGAAACAAAGGGAGGTACATCGTATGGTGTTGGTTTTCTCATTTTAAATAGACTTACTATTGCTAAAAATATCATAAGAACAGAAGGGATAAAAATAATCCATTGCAAAAATGTTACATTCCTTGATATAATACCACATATTATAAGAACTACTGAAAGAAATAAAAGTAAAGCAGAATATAATTTCTCAATACCTAGTTCAATATTCTTTTCACTTACCTTTGACTCGGCATTAACTACTGATTTAGTATTATTTTCATGTTTCTTAAGAGCAACTTTGATAACAAACTTAATCTCATTAGGAGAATAATCCTCAAAAATAAACCCATAATTTGTTTCTAAAAAACCATTTTGACTTAAATCATCATCTGCATTAAATATATAAATCAAGGGTATGTCTAGTTTATTAATAAATTTACCAAGATCTTCACCATTAAACTTACCATCTAAATCAAGACTTATAAAAACAAGATCAGGTATCTTCTCTCCAATGAAAGAAAAAGCCTCTTCACTATTATCAGATACACCTACAAGATTATAATGTTCATTGTTTAGTGTTTCTCTGATATTATCTATAACATGTTTACTTTTACTAACAATATAGATATCTGGAACTTTTTCAAGCAATTTATTAGAATCAGATTTAAGTTTATCAGTATCAACATTTAAAATTAAATCTTCAACGTTATGTTCTGAATTATTTATAGCAGAAAACTCATTTTTAGCTACTTTATAAATAATATCATCATTAGTTTCAGAATTGCTAATATCATTACCTTCTTTTTTATTTAAGCCACCATCATCTAAAGAAGAAAAATCTTCTTTACTACCACTTCCCGAATTTAAAGAAGAATTTTCATCATTCTTCAAATATTACACCTTTTTAATTTTTTATAAAAATAAAACCATGTCTTATATATCACAAACTTAAAATCTATTTTATTTAATTTTTTAATGAAAATTTGATGTTTTTATAAATTTGTTTAAAAAATTGATTTTCTAAAATTATTAACTTATTTCTAAAAATATATACTTAATAAAACATGCTTTATTTTAAATTGATTTTAAATAATAAAAAGACAAATATTTTTAAATTCCTTAAATCCCAATTAAATTTGAATAATGAAATTTAAAAATATTTATACTTTAAAAAAACAAAATAAAGTAGAAATTATAAAAAAATAACGTTTAAGAATTTATTTTCTTTAAAAAAATGATCTTTAAAATCAATATATTTTTAAATTTAGAATAAAACTTATCTAAAATTTAATGATTTAAAAAAAAATCATTTACCTTTTTCGAAACCTTGAGCCATATTAAGTTTTTCAGCATCAATTTTAGAACGTTTAATTGCAAAATCAACATTTAAATTAATAGTATTCTTATTAAAAGGTTTTGTTATAAATGCATATGCAGATGGACCATCCAATACTTCATTAAACGTTTTTTCATCGGAATATGCAGTTAAAAATATAACTGGCAAATTAAGTTCTGAAAGCCTTTTAGCAGCATCAATACCAGTCATTTCTCCTTTTAAATGAATATCCATGATAGTCAAATCAGGAGATAATTCTGCTGCAAGATTAACAGCTTTTTCACCAGTATCCGCAATACCAACAACCTCATAACCTAATTCTTCAAGTGTAAATTTTAAATCAAGTGCAGTAATTGATTCGTCTTCTACAATTAGTATAGTATTTTTCATAACTACCACCCCACTAATAAGATTATCTAAAAAATATTTCTATCAAATAGAAAAATAACATTTAAGAATCAATTAAAAATTTAAAATTATTATCCCTACAATGAAAAATTAAATATAAACAAAATGTTGAAAAAGACATTAGTAATTAAATGTTGTTTTTAGATATTAAAAGATTATATTGAAAACTTATTAATCTAAGATTTCATTATCATAAACATCTAAATTTAAATGAATTCAACAGATCCAATGAAAATTTAAAAATTTCAACAATACTAATTTTAAATTTTATAGATTCAACAACAATAAAACAAATTTATAAATAAATTTTTTATAAGTGCCATAAGTTAACTAAATTATTGAGAATTAAATTATTTATTAAATTTTTAATTAAACACTTATGATACACTTAAATTAAAATATCTTTTAAAATAAATTTATTAAAAACATGAAATATTTACCTAAAATCATTAGATCTTAAAAAAAAAGATTATAAAAAATCCCCTATTTAAAATTTTATATTATTTAAGCAAATTAAAATAAATAAACTTTAAAAGATATTTAATAATAATCATATGTTAAATTAAACA
>JBJFGN010000064.1:0-8074 GCA_051892775.1 Methanobrevibacter sp.
TTAAAATATTATGTGTTTAATTAAAAATAAATATTTAATATTAAATTCATGTATTTTAGAGGTATGCAATTTATATTAATAATTATATTTAACATAATAACCTATAGAGGTTTATAAAATATAAAATACAAAAATTTTATATAATATACAGGAAATTAGGGCTTTATAACTTATAATATAAAAATTCCATACAATATATGGGAAATTAAGGTTTTATAACTTATAAAAAAATTTAATCCTAGATTAAATAATAATAATATTAAATAAATAATTAGACTATAAATTAAATCTATTTCTTAATTAAACACATAACATCCAATAGTTCTAAAAAATTCTTAAATCTTTAAGAATATCAACTATTTTAAACTCTTTAACCATTTCAACAGTTTCATAAAGAACATGCTTAAATTTAAAATAATTAAATTTAAACTAAATTTTGTACATAATTACAAAAATGTACAAAACTATATTCTAAAATTATACTTACTAATATATAAAGATTTTTAAAAAAATACTAGAAATCCATAAAAATATTATTTTAAAAGATATTTTATTTAGAAATTTAAATTAATTATATTGATTAGACCTTAAATTCAAAAACAATAAATCTAAAATTCCAAATAACTACAACAGAATCAAAACATTTTAAAAATTAAAAGAAGTATAAAAAGTAATATATTAAAAAAATCAATTTTGCTCAGGAATTTAATTTCAATAAATCAAATACTTTTTTAAAAAAAAAATCAATCAAAATTCAAAAATAGAGAAAACATTAAAAAAAAACAAATTTCAATCAAAATTCAAAAATAGAGAAAACATTAAAAAAAAACAAATTTCAATCAAAATTCAAAAATAGAGAAAACATTAAAAAAAAAATAAATTAAATTTCATTAATATCTTCAGAATGAACTGGTGAATACCATTTTTCAGCAACAAAAGTAGGTAAAACAGCACTTAAAACTAAAACCCCAGTTAAAACAGAATAAACTGTCTGAGAAATCACACCACTATTTAAACCAAATACTGCAGCTACAAGACCGAAAGTTAAACCAGTACTCATCATAAGTGTAACATATTCACAAGAATTTTTAAGGTAATACCTACTAATACCATAAACTCCAATGAATTTTGCAATTTGACGTACTGCAAATATTACAATAAAGACAAGTATTGCTGATATAATAAGAGGTATAGAAACCTTCATACCACCTACAATAAAAAATATTGGTGTAATAACTGCAAATGCAACGGTTTTAATACGGGATTTAACTTCTCCTTTATCTTCAACTTTAAAGTAGTCAGATAAGACAACACCCAAAATAAATGCAGGAAGTATTGCTTGACCACCACCTAAACTTCCAAGGAAAATAAAACCAAGCAATAAAAGAAATATATATTTAATTTCAACCTCTGCAAGTTTATTTCTAAGAAGTTTTGAATAAAATATCCGATTAGAATATTTATATGCCAAATATATGATAACAGCAGAAGCAGCATAAAATATAACTGTATTAATATCTGTTTTCATAAATAGCAAACTTAAGGCAATAGCAGTTAAAAGATTTCCAATAAAAGTAGCAACCATAATAAGCTTACCCAAATCATATTTAAATAAACCTTTTTCTGTTAAAACAGAATATACTACTGAAATAGAAGTTTCAGATAATGCAGTAGCAGTAAGTAATGACTCTAATAAATTCCAACCAATACAATAATAAGAAAGTAAAAAAACTCCCAAAAATGGAACTATAAAAGATCCGATACCAATCAATAGGCTTTCTTTAAATTTATTTTTTAATAGTTCAACATCAACTTCAGTACCTGCAAGAAATGTTAATAAAACACCACCAAAACTTGCAATATAAATCATCCATTGTTCTGGTCTAATAATTCCCAAATTACCTGCAATAACACCAAGAACAATTTCAACAATTGTAACAGAAATACCAAATTTAATAGAAATTAAACTAGCAATTAAAATAAGTAACCCTAAAATCAAAGGGAAGACATCTACCATAAACTTTTTCCTCCAAATTAAGAAAACTGTTAAAATTTAAGAAAAAAGTCATCTAATAATATGGGAATAATTAAAATGATATGTTTTATGGTTCTGATGACTAAATTCTTAAAAATAATAACAATTTTAAAATAAATAGAAGTCATCAGTTAAATCTTAAAAAGAGTTTAACGGTTTTGTAAATTAATACTTGGTGAACCTCATCACCAAATTATAATGAAATTATTGCTAGATTTAAACAGTAATTAAATTATAATATAAAATATAGTATACTGCTTTAAAATATATAAACTTTATTGATAAAAATTTAATACATTCAGACACAATATTTCTAAAATTATGAATTCAAATTTAAAAAAATAAGATAACTGCAATTCTAGAAAAATAATTAGATTAAAAATAAAAATTAAGATTAAATAAAGAAAAAATAAACTAAAAAATAAAGAAAAACTACAAATCAATAAAAAAAAATAAAGTAAGAAATAAAGAAAAAATAAACTAAAAAATAAAGAAAAACTACAAATCAATAAAAAAAAATAAAGTAAGAAATAAAAATCATTTAAAATAAATTAAATAAATTATTTAATTAATTCAAATCCATGATTTTGAGCTTTAGTTACAAAAACAACTTCGTCATCACCAAGATAATCTTTAGTTGCTTTTACAATATCTTCATTTTCTTTATCAAATACAGTATATATTGCTGGACCAAATGAACTCATACCTACACCATATGCACCAGATTCACGCATATATTGCATAAGGTTAATAAATTTAGGTGGCTGAAGTCCAACTTCAACTTTTTTAAATCCCCTTTCTTGGATTGCATCAACACAATGACCGAATTCATATATATTATGTTCAAGTAAAAATGGAATTAAGTTCATGAAGATAATATGGGACATTTGTTCTACTTCACGTTTAGATACAGGACAATTATTTTGGAAAATATTAACTTCCCTTTGACCATGTACATGATCGTTGTCTTTAGGTATTGCAACTAAAACATTCCAATCTTCAGGAAAATCATAATGAGCAATAAGTTGAGGCGGTCTTGCATTAGATGCAGAAGAAGGTAAAAAAGAACCTTTTTCTTTTAAACTATGTCCACCATCAACAATAAATCCACCATAATCGAATGAAAAAGTACCAATACCAGAAGTACCTCCCCTTCCAACAATATTAGCCAATTTAACAGAATTTTCACTGTGCCCAATAGTTTCAGTAATAATTTTAGCTGTAGCCAATGCCATTTGTGTTCCAGATCCTAAACCAGAATGTGTAAGATAAGATTTTTGAACCTCAAAATCAAATCCACAATCAATATCATAAAACTTACGAACTTTTTCCGCAGCTCTTATTATTTTAATACGACATTCTGACTTACTATCTCCACTAACTTCGTTATTAAAATCAACATTAATTTCATTAGAGTTAGTTTCTTCTCCTTTTAATATAAAATTTGGTTGATTTATAGTAAAGCCAATTCCTCCGTCAGTTCTACCATATGCACCACTCATATCAATTAGACACATATGGAGACGAGAGGGTGTTTTAATAATCATATTTAAGTGTCCTCGATTGTTTTTATATATAAATAAATCAACAGTGTTTTAAAATTTGAGATTTTAAATTAAAAAGTCAAATTTAAATACCGTTATTAGTAACTAATATTTTTTTATTAACAATATATATTAAAGTTTTCTATAAGGTTTTAATAAAAAACCTTTTAAATAAGTAATATATACAAAATCTAAAAGTTTGTATTAAATTAAACAAAATTTCAGAAAAAGAATAAAATTTAGATAAAAAATAGTATATGAAAATTAAAAATAAAGGAAAAATATTAGAAAAAACGTGAAAATAAAGATAAAAATTAAGTAAATAGATATATTAAAACACAATATAAATTAAAAATAAGTAAACAGAACAATCTTATAAAAAAAGTTTAATGATAAATACTTAAAGAAAAATAAATAAAAATTAAGCTCACTAATTCATAAATTTAAAATGAAACTTACTTAATACAAGAATAGAAGATTTTAAAAATAAAAAACTAAAAAACAGAAAAAAACTAAAGTTTAAAATAAAAATAGGTTTTTAATGAAAAATGAAAGATCAATCATAAAATTTCATAACCATGATTTTGGGCTTTACTTACAAATACAATACCATCATCACCAAGGTAATCTTTAGTTTTCTCAACAATATTCTTATTGTCTTCATCAAAGAAAGAATATAATGCAGGGCCAAAAGAACTAATACCCACCCCATAAGCGCCATTATCATGAATAAATTTCATTAAATCTTTTGTTTTCTCATTTTGTATATCAATACCTACCTTATTAAAAGCTTTATATTGCATCTCATTAACAGCTTTTCCAACTTCGATAATGTCTTTTTCAAGCATGAAAGGTATAAGATTCATGAAAATAATATGGGATATTTCATTAACTTCTCTTGATGAAACGGGACATGCTTCTTTAAACACATTAATTTCTTTTTTTCCATTAACCCCATTAGATTTAGGAATTGCAATTAATATATTCCACTCTTCGGGAAAATCATACCTTGCAATAAGTTTAGGAGGCTTAGCAGGTGAAGCTGAAGAAGGTAAAAAATCGGATTTTTCTTCTTTACTATGACCACCATCAACAATGAATCCGCCAAAATCAAATGAATAAGTACCAATGCCAGAAGTACCTCCACGACCAATAATAGTGGATAAATCTACTGCATCCCTATGAATATCCATCAATTCAGTTATGATTTTTGCTGTAGCTAATCCTATTTGTGTTCCAGAACCTAAACCAGAATGTAATAAAAGAGATTTTTTAACTATAAAATCAAAACCTACATCAAAATTATAATAATCTAAAATTTTATTTGCAGCATATTCAATTTTTTCAGCATATTCTGCTTTAATATCATTACCCAAGTCTTCTTCAAAACTAACAGTGATTTTTGAAGAATCTGAAAAATTTCCTTCTAAAATAAAATTAGGTTGATCTAATGTAAGACCAATTCCCCCATCCATTCTTCCGTTTGACCCATCCATATTAATAAGAGCCATATGTAGACGGGAAGGTGTTTTAATAATCATATTTAAGTGTCCTCAATTGTTCTAAAATATATAATATAAGAATAATTAATTTATTCAATTCATTATTATTTAATTTAAACATTTTCTTAAAAAAAATAATATACTAAAATAGCAATCTAAAAAAATAATAAAAAATAGTAATTAAAAGAATTAAAAGAATTATGCTTCTTTTTGTAATTCTTCAATTTTTTCTCTTTCTTTCCTATTTAATGGTACTGAAAATTCTTGTTCAATGCTTTCCCTAAATCTAGAGTTCATAGTACAGAATGGAATAATCCTACCATCAGGAACTGCATAATGAATAATGCATCTTTGTACCCTATCTTCATCAAAGTTATATGGGTCCATAAAGTGCATACAGGAAATTAACATTGCATTAGTAGAAAATTCACCTAAAGCTTCATAAGATTTGTTTTTAAATACATCATAGAGAATATGTTTAATATCCAAGTCAGAAGGTGCTTTACTGGTATCTATAAAACTAGATAAATTTTTAACAGCACTAGCCGCAATTCTAGTTTTTGCAGCAAATTTACCTTCTTCCATTTTTTCAGCACTCTCATCCAAGAAACCTAAAAATGCATCAACATCAATGAAATCAGTAATTGGAATATATTTTTGATTTCCATCTTCATCAGTATCAACAAACACATAAGTTGCTGAACCACAATGTTGGTGGCAATTTAACATGATTGGATCAACACTATCATCCATAGCATAAATAAACCTTGTAACTGGTTCAACAGAGGATGGTGGATAAAATGCATCAGTAGTAACCTGATGATCCAGTTGTCTTTCAACTTCTTTTTCAAAGTCAGGTATAGTGAACCTTTCTTTTTCAACTAAATCCGTGTCAATTCTTCCTGCAAATGCAACAGGTTGGAAGTTTACACCATAAATAATA
This sequence comes from Methanobrevibacter sp., assembly GCA_051892775.1. Classification (GTDB taxonomy): domain Archaea; phylum Methanobacteriota; class Methanobacteria; order Methanobacteriales; family Methanobacteriaceae; genus Methanarmilla. The sequence goes on from JBJFGN010000064.1 coordinate 6,025, forward strand.
TCCCTATTATCAAATGCAAATTTAATAATATCCCCAATTTGTTGATCGTTAACTCCTTTAACCAGGGTAGGTACAAGTACCATACCTAATCCTGCTTCACGACATCTTTCAATAGCGTCTAGTTTTTTAGGAAGTAAATTTTTACCCCTGTTTGCAATATAAGGTTCTTCAGTTACACCATCAAATTGCATATATACTGTATTAAGTCCTGCTTCTTTAAGTTCTTCAGCATAACCTTTTTTACTTCCAAGTCTAATACCATTAGTTGCAATTTGAGTATGCACAAACCCTTCTTCTTTTGCCATTGCAATAAGTTCAGGAAGATCACGTCTTACTGTAGGTTCTCCACCTGCATATTGGATAGCTGGTGTAGGAACTGGTTTAAGATTTCTTAAATTCCTAAGCATCATCCTAATTTCTTCTTGAGTAGGTTCATATAATCTTTTACTTACAGCAGCATTAGCAAAACATACTGGACATCTAAGGTTACACCTATTTGTAACATCAATTAAACCTAAAACAGTGGAAGTTTTATGTTCCTCACATAATCCACAATTATTAGGACAACCTTGAGATTTATGAATTTGAGGATTTTCAACTTGTGTAGTGGTAGTGGAAAATGCATTTGCTTTATTATAAATATCTGCATCACTCCAATAGGTATTTACAAACTCCCCATGTTCATCACAAGTTTTTTTAATCATGATTTTTCCGTTTTCCTCATAAACTTCAGCATCAACAGCTTTAAAACATACTGGACATAAACTTTTAGTTTTTTTAATCAAAAAATCACCATAAATAAATTTTAATCCTTAAAATTATAATTAAAATAATTAGTGTAATATTAAATTTTAAATAAAAAATAATAATGTAAATATAATATATAATAAATTAATTATATTAAGTAAATATTATTTTTAATCTTATTTAAATGTATTCACATTACAAGATATATATTGAAATTAAAAAAAAGAAACGAGGAAAATATTAAACAACAATTGGAAAATGGACATAATCCAAAATATTCAGATAAATCATGAGTCTTTTGAAAATCCAATTTAATTAAACATTTTATTTTTCTAAAAGAATTTATTTTTCAATAGAATTAAATTTATTTCTTAAAATTAATAATTTCAACAAAATCAAAAATAGTTAAAAAAATGATAGAAAAATAAGGATAGAATATAAAAAAATATTAAATAATTTAAAAAAAATAAACTTAAATATTAGATAAAAGATTTAATAGAAATAAAAAAAATAACTATTATTTTAAATAAAAAAATAAACTAATATTAAATTAGTGGAACTTTAAAAAAGAAATAATTTCAATATTATTTTAAGAAATTAATATGAAAATTGAGGAAAAATATGAACTTTGATTTGTATAATATAGTTATACTCATTGCAGTATCTATTTATTTTATACTACCTGCATATTTATCAAATAGTAGTGCTCTTATATTTGGTGGAGGAACACCCTTAGATTTTGGTAAAAAGGCCAAAGATGGTATGGAACTTATTGGACCGGGATGCACATGGAGAGGACTTATTGCTGGAACAATTATAGGAGGTATTGTAGGGGCCTTACAGGGAGCTTATACACCTTTACTTAAACATGCATGTGGAAATATAATCCCATTTATAACATATTCTGGAATTGCACATGGGTTATTCATAGGTTTAATACTTGGATTTGGAGCATTGCTCGGCGATGCAATTGGTAGCTTTATTAAAAGAAGACTTGGCATTCCAAGAGGACATTCTGCCCCAATTCTTGATCAAATAGACTTTGCAGTAGTTGCATTAATATTAGTATCATTTTTTGTTCATCTTACAATTGAAATTGTAATAACAGTATTGATTATAACCATATTTATACATCTAATAGCAAACACAATTGCCTACCTAATTGGTGCAAAAGATGTATGGTATTAATTTAAATACTTTATTTTTACCCTTTTTAATCTATTAAAACTAATTTTACTTAATAATTTATACCACATTTTATAATAAACTATTTTAAACTAATTTTACTTAATAATTTTTACCA
>JBJFGN010000064.1:8174-10153 GCA_051892775.1 Methanobrevibacter sp.
TACCACATTTTATAATAAACTATTTTAAACTAATTTTACTTAATAATTTTTACCACATTTTATAATAAACTATTTTAAACTAATTTTACTTAATGGTATAAAGAACAATAAAACCATACTTAAATTAAATATACATTAAATTTTTAAAAAAAAACCAAACTGATTTTTAAAAACCAAAAAATGATAAAAAACATAAAAACAGATATAGATAAAATAAACAAAAAAACAAGTAAAAATAAAAAACAAAGTTTAAAAAACTTAAGAATTATTTCTTAAGTATTCTTCCATAAGGATTGCAGTACCAACAGCAGGTGCAACGACACATTCTTCATCAGTTAAAAATTCATTCATGGATTTAACATCCAGTCCTAAAGATTCTGCTGCAGGTTTATCCAAGATATCTTTTCCAAGACCAGTAGTGACAATTGTATTAATATTTTCCCTTTTAGATACTTCATCAATTGCCTCTGCAATCTGTCTTATTTGGGTTTTATGTATTGTTTCACATAACTGTTTAATATCTTCTTCATCTAAAATATCCAAATCTGCACATAAAACTCTTGCAACACGTCTTGCACATTCAATTTTAGATTTGCCTTCACCATCATAAGTACCACATACATAATCATCCTCACTAATTAAGTCAAGAATCCTATAAACATCTGCAGTTTCTGCAAATAATTCAGAACCTACCCTATACTCAACAGTCCTACCGTTTTTACTAAGAGGCACTTTATATAAAAATGAACAAAGGTTAGTTCTTAAAGTTCCAGTATATACTAATTCACCAGTACCTAACCTTTCCATATCTGAACGACCTTTAGCACATTCTTTACCATTTTTAACAGGTATAATGTCAGTGGTGGTACTTCCAGTATCTACAAAAATACACTTATCTGAAATTTTTGCGGCTATAGGTGCTGTAGCAATCCAATTTGCAGCAGCAGCATTTAATGGATTTTCTATAATACCATTAATATCCACTACCCCATCAAGAGTAACAAAACCCAATGGTAAATCAAATAAATCATTGACCTTATTTGCAATATCTAAAACACCATCTTTTTTAGTTTCATATGCATCTACAAGTTCTGCAGTCATTGAAATGCCTACACCATCAAGTTCATCGATTGGACATATCTTTTCAATAAGTTCAGTTAATACTTTTTGTAAAGTGTCGTTATCACTCCACATTGGTAAATAAGATAAATCAATTTCTATATTTTCAATTTCTCCATTATCAAAATTAATAATAGCTACCTTAGTGTTTGCTCCACCAATATCAAATCCTGCTATTTTCATTAAAAATAACCTCTATAATATTCAATAATAAATAATTAAACTCAAATCTAATTAATATAATAATTAAATTCAAGCAAAAATCTAACTAATATAAAACTTAAATAAACAATTTAAGTTAAAATAAATCTAACTAATATAATACTTAAATAAAATAATTCAAGCTAAAATAAATTTAATCTAATAAATTAAAATATAAAACATTTAATCGCTTTTTAAAAAAAAAATAATTTTAAATAATTGTTAATCATAAAATCTAAAATATTAATTTATATTATTCAAGTTTCAAATTTTAAATTTATTATTCTATATAAATAATATTAACTAATTTCTAAATTATAATATAATTAATAAGTTAATAATTTATGATAATATAAATTAAAAAAATTAGAAAAATAAAATAGAAAATTAAATAGTTTCTATTTTTAATTGACCATTATCTTTAATAAATTTTACACTAGATTTAAAGGACAAATCATCAATATCATCAATAGATAATTTACCGTCTATTAAATCTATTATAGTCTGTCCAATATTTATGTTTAAAACTTTTCTAAGACCTACATAGGGTGTTGTAAAACGTGAATTTATTTCAATAAGATATGGAATATAATCATCATTTTCTTCTTTTACTATTAAATCAACACCAACAAAACCTTTTAAACCTTCAATACTTTCAA
>JBJFGN010000064.1:10253-13613 GCA_051892775.1 Methanobrevibacter sp.
TCACAATTTTCTCCAGGAACATTAATTGCTTTAAGATTGTATTCAATTGGTTTTTTCCAATATATCTTTGGATTATTTATAACTTTATAAGTTAAAGGTAAAGAATCACATTTATATTGTAATGCCATAAATGTTTCAAATTTATCAGAACAAATTCTAGTTGATTCTGTATCAGAAACATAAAGTTTTACATTATTTTCTTCTAAAAAATGAGTAATATCATATAAGTTATTATCTTCTTCAGAAGAAATAAATATAGACCTATTAAATTTATCTACATTATCTATTAAAAAATCTTCTAATGCATTTTCACTTTTATCTTCATCTAAAATAATTAAATTAAGATTTTTATCTTTTCCAAGATAAGAATACTTTTTACTTAATAATAAGTAAACATCTTCATTTTCTAAATCATCAACTAAACCACTAATAAGAGCAGCAGCTTCAGAACTTATACATAAATCATCTAATCCAGTAGCAGTATAATATTCAAATACTAATATTGAATCCTCATTTACATTACTTAAATCATATTCCATGATATCATCTATTAAATAGCTATAATTTTAAAAGAGAGCATAAATTAAAATTTTACTTAATCATATTAGTTAATTATTATATTTATTAAATAATATAATTGAATCCTTAATATTTGTGTTTTCTTGTGGGAAAACCATCTTATCTTCTTTATATATTACCCTTACTAAAGTATTATATTTATCTTCAAATTCTTTAACAGTAATATCTTCAGATATTTGTTTCATTTCAACTTTAAACCCGGAATATATTGTTTCAGGAGATTCAATTTTCAAATTATCTTTATTATAAGCATCTTCAATAATATCTAACATTTGACCAGATGCATTACCATTACCATATGGGTTTTTAGCATTTTTCATTTTATTATAAAAATCTTTATCATTTAAAATTTTACTTGCTGTTTTAAGAATATAATCTTTATCAGCACCTACAAGAATATTTCCACCTGCTTCTACAGTTTCAGGCCTTTCTGTATTATATCTTAATGTTAATGCAGGTACATCAAGAGTAATTGCTTCTTCTTGAAGGCCTCCAGAATCAGTTAAAATCATTATAGATTTTGAAATCAATACTAAAAAATCAAGATAACCAATCGGTTTTGTTATGTGAATATGTTCTTCATTTGCTAAGTCATCATAAAGACCAAATTTTTCTAATGTTTTTTTAGTTCTTGGATGAATAGGGAAAACAATATTAAAGTCTTTTAATTCATGTAATGCACTAATAATACTATGTAATCTTTCTTTGTCATCTACATTTTCTGCTCTATGCATAGTTAATGTAATAATATTATTAAGATTATTAAGCCCTAAATCATCAATAATAGTACTTGTTTTCTTAGCAATCTTAAGATTTCTATAACATGTATCAACTACACTATTACCTGTAATAAATATATCTTTTGGAGAATATCCTTCAAGAATAAGATTAATTGCTGATTCTTCTGTTGGAACAAAATAAAAATAAGAACAGTCATCTGCAGCCATCCTATTAATTTCCTCTGGCATAGATACATCAAAAGATCTAAGACCTGCTTCTACATGACCTACAGGAATATGTAACTTTTGAGCAACAAGTGCACCTGCAAGTACTGCATTTGTATCTCCTTGAACGAGTATAATATCCGGTTTTTCATCTATTAAAACTTCCTCAATACCTTTCATCATAAGACCTGTTTGTTTTCCATGAGAACCAGAACCTACATGAATATTATAATTAGGTTTTGGAAGTTCTAAATCTATAAAAAAGTTTTCACTCATTTCTTTATCATAATGTTGACCAGTATGAATTAAAAGTAATTCATGACCTCTATCTTGAATTTCATCAATTACAGGAGCCATCTTGATTATTTCTGGTCTAGTGCCTAATATAACACCAATTTTCATAATAATCACCCTTTTAAAATTTAATAATATAATATTAAACTTTTAGTTAAATATAATTTATTTTTAATTAATTAATTTTAAAATTAAAATAATAAATCTATTAAAATAATTTTATTCTGAAATTTGAGTTTTATATAGTTTATTTCTAAAATAGAATAATTATATATTAGATTTAATTGTTTTATAAGATTTAAATAATTTAAAACAAATTTATACCTAAATCAATAATAATATAAAATAAAACTATACCAATATAATATGATTTAAAACAAAACAATATATACAATATAATTTAAAACAAATACTAAAAAATCATTTAATGCTATTTAAAATTAAAAACTATTAAGCATACATTCAACAATAGAATATTTTCTTTGATAATCAACAAGTTTTAAAGCAAGATAACGTTTGAACTTTTCAACTGCATAATCATCATAAGTGAATTTAATATTATCATAAATTGTATCCATTAATATTAAATTTTCAGCTTCAAGTACCTTAATAAGTGCTCTAGGTTCATCTTTTTCTGGATTTAAAAAATGTTCTATTTGATCCATATCCATATTACCTACAGCATATTCTGTAAATACACGCATCATTTTACGAATCATATTCCATAAAAAGCTTTCTCCATAAATATCAACAAATATTGGAGTATATGTTTCATTAATACTAGAAAAATCTTGATTACTATTAAAATTGTTAGCTTTAGAATTACGAAACATACGTTTATCAAGCTTAATATTAGGAGATGTAATATTGATTTTATCAATTGTTCTTACTGTAGTTTTTTGATATCTTTTAGTGAAGTTTGTAAAATCATGCTTACCTTCAAATACTCTTGCTACTTCATTTAACTTATTAATATCTAAATCATTTCTAAATAAAATATATCTATACCATCTTTGTTTTGCATATCTTGGTTTAAATCCATATCTTACAGGTGCAGTTCCAAGAAATTGAACATCATCTGGAAGATAATTATTAATTTTATTTATATGGATTTCTTCTTCAGTTTGAAAACTAATAACATTACCTAAACTATTTACACCTGCATCAGTTCTACCTGCAATACGAAATCTTGCATCTTTAAGATTATTAATATAACCAATTTCAGTTAAAGTATCTATAATTTCACCTTCAACTGTTCTTACATCAGGTTGTCTTTGAAAACCATTAAAATTTGAACCAATATAAGCTACTTTAAATGCTGTCCTTTTCATAATATCACAGAATAGTTTAGTTTATATTTAATTTCTATTTGAAATCATTTATATTTATTATTAATTTAGAATATTAAAAGTAATAAAAAATAAGAGTTTATTATAAAAATCATCTTAAAAGTTTAAAAATAAGATTTTATTATAAAATTATTCTTAAAAAACTTAAAATAAATATAAAAAATAAAATTTTAATATGGAAATCATCTTAAAAT
>JBJFGN010000065.1:0-13347 GCA_051892775.1 Methanobrevibacter sp.
ACCTGCCATTAGCAGCATAATAAGCCCTAACAGTCCTAGCAGCACCAATAATCTGTGAAATACTGAAACTAGTAGGTGTACTGGTAGTTTTTAGTAATGTGGAACTGGATTTAATAGAAACACTATTATTAACTGAAGAATTATTTAATGATTCAGTTTGATTACTTAATTTAGTTGTATAAACTGAACTATTAACAGAATCCTTAGTTCCACTACTATTTGTATTTACAGATTGTCCAAGTGTGGAACTTGAGTTACTAACTGTAGTTGAATTACCAGTATTCGCTTGTCCAAGTGTGGAACTTGAGTTACTAACTGTAGTTGTTGTATTTACATCTGAAACCGCATTATTTACATTAGTCTGAACAGAAGAACTGGATATTGCTTGTGATGAACTATTATTAACATCAGCAGCACTTAAGGCACCGATACTAATGAAAACAATAAAAATCATTAACAAGCCAAAATATCTAAATTTCTTCGACATTTTTTCCTCCTAATAATTTAATATAAAAAATATTTCATACAACCACTAAAAATTAAACATCAACTATAATAATTAAAATAATTAATTTCTAAAGAAGAATTAAAATCATATCTAGAAAATAATTTATTAAAAAATTATTATAATATAAAAAATAATTTTTCATGATTTATTAAAGAATATTTTTTACTACAATATAATCTTATAACATAAATCATATATAAATCTTTTTTTAAACAAATAAGCCTCTAAATCAATACAATAAACTATAAAAGATATAATATTAATAGAAATAAATAAAATAACCAATTTACTATTTAAATATAAAATAAAAAGAGATAATAAAAGGTATATGAAATTAATTTTTAAAACTAAAGTATGGACTTAAACTAAAAATTCTCATTAGTTTATAAATAAACTAAATATAGTTAAATAAAAACAATGAAAAATAAGAGCAAATAAGGAGTATAATGGCAAATTAAATAAAAAATTAGGGACAATTTAAAAAATAAAAATAATTAAGACAATTTTAGAAAAAGTTCCTAAATTTTTATTTTCAAAGAAAAAATGCTTAAAATAATACTAAAAAATCAAGAAAAACATTAAAAAAATTAAGAAAATAATTGAGGCTTAAAAAAATCTATTTAAAAAAAATTACTTAAAAATTTGGGTTCCTAAAAAGAATTTATTCTAAAATTAAAAATAGAATACATCTTAAAATTAGTGATATGATTAAAAAAAACTATAAAAAACTATAAAAAAATCAAATATTTTAGTATGATTCATAAAAAATTTTTACTAAAAATTATATTGAAAATAAAAAATAAATCAAGAAAAATTAGATAAATAATTCAGAAATTATAAAATGAAAAAATATTCAAGTAAAATCAGTAAACAAAATCAAAAAACAATGAAAAATAAGAAAAAAATTAAATTAAGAAATAATTTAGAAGTAAAAAACTTCTAAACTATTTTAAATAATTGATAGAAAAACTATCAATTCCCACTTTATATTCAAATTAGAATGGTAAATTGGTATATCTATTGTATATTGTTGCAGTATCTGTGTTCCAATTATTAATGGAACCAAATGTATTTCTTGTTGAAATACAGTCTGCAGAATACCATTTATCATTTACGTATACTTCAGTCCAAACGTGACCATACCAACCATCTGTAAAGTGACAGTAACCGTGGACATAACGTATAGTTACCCCTACAGCACGACACATAGCAACATAAAGGTTAGATTGATCACAACAATTACCACTTCTTTTAGTTAAAGTTAAAGCCGCACCCTGTTGGGAATTATAATAATAATCATATACGACATTATCCCTTACCCAATTAAACATAGCAACAGCCTTATCATAGTCTGAACTAAGACCAGAAGTTAAACTTTTTGCAAGAGCAGTAATGGATGATGTATCCTCACCACTTGTTGTATCAATAGCAGTATAGCTTGGAAGTTGTTTATTCTCACCATAATATGCAAGGACTCTACTGAATGCTTCAATTAAAGCATTGTATGAAACTTTTCCAACAGTGGTTGTTGAATAGTTAGGACCTTGTTCATTTTCCAATATGAACTTATAAGTCCTACTTGCAGAGTCAACGTAACCAGATTTATCCAAATTATCACTAATTGAATCTCCCATATTTGGGCTTGAAGGTTCATCTAATGAACCAATAACAGGAATGTTATTCCAATTGTTAGTGTTAATTTGTGCAATAGCTCTAGATTCGTAGTATAAGAATTGAGCTAAGGTACATTTGTATGAACCGACAGTTACACTACTTGGTAACTTTTTATTTTTAGCATAGTATTCTTTAACTACTTTAGCAGCACTAATAACCTGATTGATTGTTACATATTTACTTGTTACAGTATTACTATGGGCAGTAGTTTCTTTACCTGATGTTATAGTAAGATAATCCGGCAATTTTTTATTTGAAAGATAGTAATCAAGAGCAACACTAAATGCTTCAGTAAGAGTATTAAATGATACCCTATTGAGTGTGGTTGTTGAATAGTTAGGAGCTTGCATATAATTCAATATGAATTTATAAGTCCTACTTGCAGAGTCAACGTAACCAGATTTATCCAAATTACCGTTAATTGTATCTCCCATATTAGGGTTACTTGCTGAATCAACTGAAGAAATAATAGGTATATTAGCCATATTATTTGTGTTAATTTGTGCAATAGCTCTAGATGCATAATATAAGTACTGAGCTATAGTAACTTTAGTTGAGCCAATAGTAACAGTTGATGGAAGAGAACCGTGAGCCCCATAATATTCTTTAACTACTTTAGCAGCATTGATAATCTGATTAATAGTTAAATATGTAGCTGGCTGATTATTAATAGTAATTTTTTTGCTAACTGAATTACCGTCATAGATATTATTTCCAACTATACTCATTTTAGCAGTGTATGTTCCCTGGCTTAAATTGTATGCAACTTTAACATTACCATTGGAATCAGTTTTAACTGTATAAAGTTTTCCTGCAATAGTGACATTAACATATTGATTTGCAATTTTCTTACCAAGATTATCATATACACTAAAAGTATAATATCCAGTTTTACTGGTAGTTGTTAAATCATTTGCTTTTATAACATAAGATAATTTTTTAACTACAATCTTTCCAGTTGAATTAGCACTATAACGGTATATATCGCCGTTAAAGTTATAAGTTACAGTATAAGTTCCAGGAGTTAAATTAATTACATATTGTGCTTTACCATTACTGTCTGTAACCAATTTATAAACAGAATTACCGATTTTAAGATAAATTTCTTTATTAGCTAAAGCATTACCTTTGAAATCTTTTAACACAACAACAAATTTGGAGCCATCACTATAATACATAGTTACATTAGAAGCTGAGATATTAGGATTTGATTTAGTAACCTTAATTACTGCAGATCCATTAGAGCCATTATAATGTTCATCGCCAGCAAATAAATAACTTATATTATAGGTGTTGCCGCCCATTAAATTTATTTGAAGTTTTGCAATTCCATTTGAATCAGTCACAACATCATAGTTTACACCAACTATGGTGAATCTAACCTTTTTATTTGCAAGAACTTTACCATTTTCATCTTTTAATACAACTGTATAATAAGTTCCAGTACCACCGATTATAGTAACATCTTTACCAATAATTGTAGTATTGTGAACACCTGTAACATTCTCGGAAGTGTTACTACTATCTCCCATACTACTTATACCACCATTTAAGGTAGTAGAGTTAACATAGTTTGTATAACCATATCTAAAGTATGAAACACCAGCAGCACCGCCATTTAATGCATTTTGAGCATCAGTTTTTAATTCAGATGCACTTAATTTAGTGACATCATCATCAGATTTGTATGATTGCAATACAGTCCATACTTGTGCAGTGCCTGAATGTGCTTTGAAGTAAGCAGTAGTTGATTTAATCCATGAACTACTTGCTTTGTAGTTACCTTTATAAACCATAGGCATGAGAATATCCACAATTTTTCCCAATTGATCAGAATCTTGACCATAATAATAAACATTTTGGGTAGTCTCTGGCATTATAATTGCAGCAACTTTAATATTAGGGTTAACCAATTTAACTGAGTTAGTTAACATTTTAGTAAATAATGTAATAGAAGATGTTCCATTAGCATAATTATAAGCATTTCCTCCAAATCTCAAATAATCTAAAGCAATACCAGTTACACCAGTTATTTTAGCATAAGAGATAGCCTCATTTATTTTTTTAGTCCAATAAGCTTGGCCACAAGTTGAAGGGTTTACCCAACTACCATCATAGAAACATTGCATCCAAATATATACATTAATATTGTATTTCCTTGCATTTGCAATGAAATTTGTTACTGCAGAAGTTCCGTATTTTTCAATAGCATAATAGTTTAAGAAAATATTACCTATATGATTTGAAGCAAGTGTAGCTAAATTTACATTGTTCATATCACTTCCAAATACAAAGATTGAAAATGTATTACTATTCTTTGAACTTGAATTTCCAAGGACACTGATTTTTGAAGATTTAGAAGATCCCTGATAATTACTATTACCACCAAAGGAGGAGGTTATAGTATAGTTACCTGAATTTAAATTAATAACAAAACTAGCAACCCCTTTTGCATCAGTTGTTGCATAATAAACAGTGTTAACACCACTTATTTTAAACTGAATTTTCTGATTAGCAAGGATTTTACCAGATGCGTCTTTAAGAACAACACTATATTTATCACCGTTTTTATAAACACTACCAGAGTTTACAGTGATGGTGGTTGTTTTTTTAACATTTGCATTGTTATTAATTGCTACACTAGAAGGTAAACGGTTATTACTACCATAAGATACAAGTACATCAGCGAAAGCTCTAATTAAATTATTATATGAAACTCTTCCAAGAGTTGTAGTTGAATAGTTAGGACCTTGATTATAATTTAATATAAACTTATAAGTCCTGGTAGCTGAATCAACGTATCCAGATTTAGCTAAATTACCGCCATTAACATCTCCCATATTAGGACTGGAAGGTTCGTTTAAAGACTTAACAATGGCGATATTTGCCTTATTACCTGAATTTAACTGTGATATAGCTTTAGATTCATAGTATAAGAACTGAGATAAAGTACATTTTACAGAACCTATCATCACAGTACTTGGAAGTTTACCATTAGCTGCATAATATTCCTTAACAACTTTAGATGCAGCGATGATTTGATTAATGCTTACAGAACTAACTGGGTTTGTACCTGCAGTGGTTTTAGAACCATATTTAAGAGTTAAATAATCAGGTAATTTATTGTTAGATCCATAATAATCAAGAGCAACACTAAATGCTTCAATTAACCTATTATAAGATACCCTGTTAAGAGTAGTGGTTGAATAGTTAGGACCTTGTAAGTAATTTAATATGAATTTATAAGTCCTAGTAGCAGAATCAACATAAGCAGATTTAGTTAATTTACCACTTACTGAATCACCCATATTTGGACTGGAAGGTTCATCCATAGATCCAATAATTGGAATATTTGCCTTATTACCGGAATTAAGTTGGGATATAGCTTTAGATTCATAATATAAGAACTGAGCTAAACTAACTTTTACTGAACCAATAGTGACAGTACTTGGTAATTTACCATATGAAGCATAATAATTTTTAACATATTTAGCAGCACTAATAATTTGGCTAATACTGAAAGTATTAGAGTTTGCAGAACCTGCAGCCTTAGGTTTTACAAGAGAAGAATTACTTACACTAGTATTATTTTTCACTGAAACTGTAGTGTTCTTAACTTCATTAGAAGAATTACTTACATTGTTATTTAATGTGGAATTATTTACACTGGTATTATTTAGTGTAGATGTATTTTCTAATGTATTATTAGTAACTGATGTACCTACTGTACTGGAAACATTTCCATTAGAAGCATCCCCAGTATTATTACAATCATCTGAAACAGTTGCAGATAAATTATTTGCACTTCCAATAGCAGATGTATTTAAACCTATTGAATTTGTACTTTCATTATCATAAACATTTTGAACTGAATCTTGAACCGAAGAATTTGACATACTAACTGTAGTTCCATTATCTACATCAGTAGCAGAAACTGCACCAACGCATAAAAAGACAATGAGAACTAGAATTAAGCTAAAATATCTAAATTTCTTCGACATTTTTCGCCTCCTATTCAAATTTTAAAATTACATCTAAATAACTTAGACTTTTAAAAATCATATAATTAAAAACTTAAGAATCTATGAATCATTTATAATTAAAATCGCTTTAAAACCATAAATACAATTTCAAAAAACCACCATCAATCATAACCATTCAAAACCATAAATACAATTTCAAAAAACCACCATCAATCATAATATAATAGAAACTTATTTCTTAATTTATAATTTTTAAAACTCATGGATTAATAGAAATAATTTCATATATAAATCTAAGTAAAAAATTGTATATAAAGGTTATGATTAGGAAATAAAGCACAAATCTATTTGTATTGGTCAAAAATAGCACAATACTATTAAAAATAAATAGAATAAGACAAAAACACAATAAAATCAATATAAAAATCTAAAATTAACCTCAATTAAAATTCAAGAAATACATAGTTTTAAAACTTAAATAAATATATAAAACAGGTATCATATCAAAATAAGATAAAACTAAGCTTTAATCTATGAAAATAAAAATATCTAATTGTATAATATAAATATTTGGACATTCTTAAATATTTGTTTTATCATAACTCTGATTTAATCGAATATACAAAATTTGTATAAAATCGTATAAAAATCAATAAAAAAATTAAAAAATATGCTTAAAAAAATAAGTACACATAAATATACAATTAAACAATTAACAACAATAAATTAGAATTATTTTACAATAAATAAAATGGATTTTATTAATAATTAGTAGAATAGATTATAAATTAAATATGAATTGAATAATATATATTCAAATTGAAAATAAAAATTAAACAAAATCAAAAAAATAATTATAATAATATAATAATATAATATATTAAAAAATAATCAACATAAAACCAAACTGTTTAATATAAATCTCATTTTTATAATAATATTGAATATTATTATATTAACTATAACATTTAGTAAAAAAAATAAACAAAAATGTTAAAAATTATACAATAAGACCTATATTTTAATGAAAGAAGGGGAAAGATATATGGAAAAGAAAAATAATGACGACATAGATTCAAGCAATTTTCTAGAATATATTGAAGATGAAGAATTAAATAGAGATATTCATGAATTGAATCTTGCAAGAAAAAAACTCAGAAAACGTTTACATGAATTAAGAATGGAAAATAATCCAGAATACCGGAATTTATATGGGGATTTCGACAAAAGAAGAAAACTAGTAGATTATGGCATTGACGAATATTCTGGAAAAGCAAATCCAGAAAATCCAAATCAAAGAGAACACCACCACAATAAAAAACCCAAACAAGAAACTATAAACCAAGAGCAGAAAATACCCGGTTCAGAAAACCCAAATCAAGAATCTAAGATACCAAATACAGAAAACCTAAACGAACACAAAATATCCGAAAACTTAAACCAGAACAGAAATATTCCAGAAAATAGATGGTTAGAATTCTTCAATAGAAATAACACATTAAGAGACAGATTTAGAGATGCATTTAGCCAGAACGTTAATATAGATCCTGGAAGATTACTTGCACTTACTGATGGAATCTTCGGAATGGTTATGACTCTTCTTGCTTTTGGTATTGAACTACCTGCTACCCAAATGAAAACATCACAAGACATTTTTAATTTTATAGTTTCAACATTACCTACAGTAGGCACTGTTCTTGTTAGTTTTATTCTAGTAAGTACCTTTTGGGTATATCATCATGAAGTGATTAAATTAAAAAATATGGACACTATCTATCTATGGTTGAACATTCTATATCTTGCGTCACTATCATTTATTCCATTTACTACATCATTGATGGGTTCATATGGCCAATATTTCCTTATCGAATGTGTGTTTATAATTAACATATTTATTATTACATTATTATTTACTGCATGTGTACATTATGCAAATAATAAGAATTTCCTTGAAAATACAATGGAAAAAAGTCAAAGAAGATATTATCAACATACTTTTGCTATAATAAGTTTATTAACATTTGTTGTGGTCTTAGGTGACTATTTTATTAATTCAGCATTTACCTATCTATTAATATTAACACCATTTATTTTCATAATTACACAATTAAAGCATGACAGTAATAGTTAAATTATTTTAAGAATCCCTCTTAAAATAATTTTATATAAAAATTCTATTCTCTATACTAAATTTATTCAATAAAAAAGGGGAAAGTATAAAAACAGAGAACTTATACATTAACCCCATTTTCAGAGTCCTCATCTGTATTTTCTAGTTTTTCTGTAAATGTTTCTGCACTTTTAAGTTTTTCTTGTATTTTAGATAATTCTTCTTCAAGGTCTTTTTTATCCTCTTCCAGAGAACTAATATATTCTTCAGTTCCACTTGCAAAGTCTTCATATAATTCCAATATTTCTCTTGCAGACAATACAGAATCTTCTTTTAGAAATTTTTTTGTATGTGGTTTTATTCTAATGCTTAATGGTTGTAACCTTTGTTTTTTCCCATTTGTTTCATCATCCATATACCTTGGTCCAAAACCTCTAAAATCCCCATTTTTTCTCATTTCTCTAAACATTTTTTGTCTTCTATGGCAAAAATTTTTAAATTCCTCATCACTTAATTCATTAAAGTCCATTCCATTGTAATTATCAAAATGGTTGTGACATTTAAATCTCCTATCATTCTCATCAAAGGAATTAGTAAAATCTCCTTCGCGTCTACAGTTTCCTCTTCTGTGATGTCCTTTAAATGGAAGGTCTTCATTAAAATTCATATTATGCCCATTTTGATTTTTATGTCTACAATTTGGATTATTAAAATTTGGATTATTATACATAATTTATCACCAGTATTCAATATGTATTACATATTTAATTTTTGTATACAATAAATAGTATGTAAAACTAGTATATAAATGTATTCATTTTTTTAATATGTATAC
This sequence comes from Methanobrevibacter sp., assembly GCA_051892775.1. Lineage (GTDB taxonomy): Archaea > Methanobacteriota > Methanobacteria > Methanobacteriales > Methanobacteriaceae > Methanarmilla. The sequence continues at coordinate 9,111 of JBJFGN010000065.1, forward strand.
AATTTTTAAACGTGATAATTGTGATGCCACATATTAATAAAATTTAATTTCTATTTGAATTCTTGAGTTTAAACTTTATTTAATAGACATTCATGTTTAAAATTCCATATAAAGATAAAACAAACATTAAAATTAGAAAAAAAACAGCAAAACAGTTTATTAATAATTAACCACAACATTTTAATTTATTCATTTTGTCTAAGTTATTTAATTTACTTAATAATTGCTAATGATCTATCACTAAGTTCAATGAACTAACAAATTTTAAAGTTCACAAGAAAAATAACATTTCAAAGTCCGCCCCTATAATAGAAATAAACCATAAAAATTTAAAGTTCACAAGAAAAATAACATTTCAAAGTCCATTAAATAAACAGGACATCAATACAACATTCTATTTAAAACCAGAATTAGATAAAAAAGCCAATTATATCTGTTTTATTTAAAACAAGAAAATTTATTTAGATCTTTAAGATTAAAGAATTGATCTTTTAAAATATGAGAAAATACCAAGAAAATACTTTTTTTAATAAAAATCCAAAGTCAGGAATTCATTCAATAGTATAAATATACAAAAATTTCAAAATTAAATAAAGAAAACATTAAAACGTTTAATGAACATAATAAAATATATTTATATAGAATAATTAAGATCCAGGGGATTTCATGAAAGAATTACATGTAGTTGCTGCAATCATTAAAAAAGACGATAAAATACTTACAACACAAAGAGGTTATGGTGAATTTAAAGGTCAATGGGAATTTCCAGGTGGAAAAATAAAGGAAAATGAAACAAAGGAGGAAGCATTAGTTCGTGAAATAAAAGAAGAATTAAATGCAGACATTAGCATTGACAAATTTATAACCGATGTTGAATATCAATATCCTGACTTTTATTTATATATGTCCTGCTACCTATGTACTGCTAAAAGCAGTATTGAACTTTTAGAACACATGAATGCCAAATGGTTAAATAAGGATGAGTTAGATTGTGTTAACTGGTTACCTGCAGACATTAAAGTAATTGAATATCTAAAAAAACTCATCTAAGTATTACATTATTTTAACAAAAGAGGATAAAATGAACTATAATAAAAACATTATTGATGGTGCTAAAACTGCATTTATTGATGAAACATACCAATCATATGATGAGTTTAAACCAGAGCTCATCATAAATAAAAAGGGAGAAAAAGTATTAAACTCAATAAAAGAGGAACTAGGAAAATGTGACGAATTCTATATAAGTGTTGCATTTATCACAATGGGAGGTTTAACACCTCTGCTTCAAGATTTAAAAGAACTTGAGGAGAAAAACATTAAGGGTAAGATATTAACTACAGACTATCTCAACTTCACAGAACCTAAAGCATTGAGGAAACTTAATGAATTTGAAAACATTGAAGTCAAACTGTACACTGAAGAATCTGAAGGTTTCCATACAAAAGGTTATATCTTTAAGCAGAATACAGTTTATCAGGCAATTGTGGGAAGTTCTAACCTTACAATGAATGCATTGACAATAAACAAAGAATGGAATATCGGTTTTTCCTCCTTAAACAATGGCGAAATATTAAATGACATTGTATGTGAGTTTGAAAATTTATGGGACAAATCAAAAGACATAGACGACATAATAGACGAGTATGAATCAACCTATAATCACTATAAAAAATTTACAAACTTCAATAGAAATTACATTGAAATAAAAAACGACATTGGTGATATAAAGCCGAATGCAATGCAGATAGAGTTTCTTAAAAATATCCGTGAATTAATTAAGAAAGGAGAAAGTAAAGCATTGCTTGTATCAGCAACAGGTACTGGAAAAACATATGCATCAGCATTTGCAGTATATGACTTTAGACCTAGAAAATTCCTATTCCTTGTTCACAGAGAACAAATTGCAAAACAGTCAATGAAAACATTCAAGAAAATATTCAAAAATGAGGATAACAAATTTGGCCTATTGTCTGGAAACTCCAAACAATACAATAGGGAATATCTTTTTTCCACAATACAAACAATGTCAAAAGAGGAGGTATATAGGAAATTTGGAAAAGATGAATTTGATTACATTGTAATTGACGAGGTACATAAGGCAGGAGCACCAAGCTATTTAAAGATCTTAAACTACTTTAAACCAAAATTTATCCTTGGAATGAGTGCTTCCCCAGACAGGATGGATAACTTTAATGTTTATGAACTATTCGACTACAATGTTCCACTTGACATTAGACTGCAAGATGCACTTGATGAAGACCTGTTATGTCCATTCCACTACTTCGGTATAAGTGACCTTGAAATTAACGGCATATCAAGGGAAGACACAAATGACTTTAAGTTTCTAGTATCCAATGACAGGGTAAACTACATAATTGAAAAATCAAATTACTATGGCTATTCTGGTAACAGACGTAAAGCACTTGGATTTTGCAGTACTAAAAAGGAAGCGAAAGAATTAGCAAAAGAGTTTACAAAAAGAGGATATCCTGCACTAGCATTAACCGGCGATAACACGCAAGAAGAAAGGGAAGAGGCAATAAACAGATTAACAAACGAGGATTACCACGATAAAATAGAATTCATATTCACTGTTGATATCTTCAATGAGGGTGTTGACATTCCAGAGGTTAATCAGATACTTCTTATTAGACCTACACAGTCATCAATCATATTCATACAACAGCTAGGAAGAGGGCTTCGTAAATATAGGAATAAAGAGTATGTCGTCATAATTGATTTTATTGGAAACTATAAGAACAACTTCCTTATACCAATAGCATTATCTGGAGATAGAACATATGACAAAGACTATATACGAAAATATATAATTGAAGGAAACAAGACAATCCCAGGGGCATCATCAATAAACTTTGATGAAATTTCCAAAAAGAGAATATATGAATCAATTAACAAAACAAACTTCTCAAAAATCAGCTTATTCAAAGAAAAATATAAAAATCTTAAATTCAAGTTAGGAAGAATACCTTATCTTCTAGACTTCTATAAAAATGGAGAGCTTGATCCGTCATTAATCCTTAATCACAATAGTTTTGATACATACTATAACTTCCTGAAAAAAGTTGAAAAAGACTATGATGAATATCTAAGCGAGAAGGAGGTAAAGTCCCTAAAATTCATTACAGACATACTCTCAAATGGCAAAAGACCACACGAACTTCTAATACTGAAACTATTAATCTACAATAAATGCTTCACAATATCACAACTTGAAGATTGCCTGGAAAAATACAATATAGGGGAGGATTTCAAATCAATCAAAAGTTCATTTAATATATTCGATTTCGACTTCTTTGTAGATAAGGATAAAAGGAAATACGAAAACGTCAAATTCTTTGAGTTTGATAAAAAAGATCTTGTAAATCTGGAAAATTTAAAAGATAAAAAATATAATATTACAAAAGAGTTTAATGGATTCTTAACACACAACACATACCATAAACATGTTAATGATTTGATTGACTATGCATTACTAAAATATGAGGACAAATACAGGCTAGAAACCAAGGGACCTAATCTTAAATTATATGAAAAATACTCAAGGAAAGATGTATGTAGACTCCTGAATTGGCCACATGACGATAGCTCAACACTATACGGCTATAGAATTAAACACAACACATGTCCAATATTTGTAACCTATGAAAAGAAAGATGACATATCAAGCAGTACACAGTATGCAGATGAATTTGAATCCAAAAATGTCTTCAGCTGGCTAACAAGATCAAATATTAAACTAGAAAGTAAAGAACCTCAAGAAATAATAAACAACAAGAATCTTCAAATACACTTATTTATTAAAAAGCATGACAGTGAAGGAAAAGACTTCTACTACATAGGGCAGTTAAAACCACTTGACTGGAAACAGACAACAATAAAGAATGATAAGGGCAAAGACTTGCCAATTGTAAACTTTAGATACAAATTGAACAATCCAATAAAAGAAGATCTCTACAAATACTTCACAACAGAAATAGATGATGATTAGTTATTATACCAATATAATAACTTAAATTTTATATTATATGAACAACTATTTTACAAATTAATTTTTAAATAATTTAGGGGTCTGAAATTTTTACATTTGAGAAAGTTTTTGTAGGCTTGTTTTTGACATATCATATTGTTGTATGGGGAGTGTTTCTAATAATACATAAGGAAATAGTGTTTTTTCTACAGATTTTGGTGTAAATTTGTGTATTTTTCTCATTTC
>JBJFGN010000066.1:0-2791 GCA_051892775.1 Methanobrevibacter sp.
AAGTAATTCCATATCCATTTCTTGATAATTCATCTATAAAAGCATCTTCACAAGTGTATTGATACATAATACTTTTAAATTGTTTATTTTCAGTAATATTTTTTACATAAAACTCATACCACTCGCCATCATATTTTAATTTGACTTTTCTTTCATTAAAAATATTATCACAAAATTCATTATGAATATATTCACCAGTTTCACTATCAAAAAATTTTGATGGCATTTGAAATGTTAGAGTATGAGTTCCATTTAAATTCTTTGTTAATTTTGGAGAGGTGGCGCGTCCGATATATGACATATCGTGGGCGCCAATAATTGCTCTTTTTATTTCTGTTTTTTGTCCATTTTCTCCTAATTTTTCATCCCATACACTAATTTCATAAGGTTTTTTTATAATAGCCAATCGTTTTCACCTCTTAATAAAATAATGGAATATATTTTATTTTTGCTTTTGTAAGTATATCCGCTAAGCCCCAGTAAAGAGGAGGGAATGAACTCCAGGTATAATTGCAAGCATACCACCACCACTCTCCTATATAACCTGTAATGCCATAGTTCGGATAATTTAAATCGCTCCAAAAATCTTGAATTAATCGCAAGAAACCATACTCTAATTGAACTTCTTTATTTTTAAAATATTCTACAGCAAAAGTATTTCCTTTATTAGTAAATTTTTCTATTTCTGTCATATAATATAAACGAAAATTCATAAGATTTCCCTCGTCATAATCTGTTAAAACTTCTCCTGTAATCTCATTGGTGTATTCACCTTTTATTTCAAAATTTTCTTCTATTTCTTTATTACTAAATCCTAGTGTACTTAAATATTCTTTTGCCGCCGCCTCATAAACAACATCAAAAACTTTTTGAATATTTCTTTTTTCTCCATTTTCGCCGCCATATCCCCAGTCAAATGGTCGAGCGTCATTCCAAGTTTTTCCACCCCAATTTCTTTCATCGCAAACGGGAATAACTTCTATAAGTGACCAACCTGGAGGAATTTGAAACCAATGACCTTGAATAATATTATCATTATAAATCGTTTTCAAAGGCTTATAATTTCCATTATGAGCAAAAACACTATCAGAAATTTCATAATATTCTGAGTAAAGAAGTCTCTTCTCCGATTCAAGTTTAATTTCACTATCCTCCATTCCTTCTGTTAAAATTTCAAGATAATCTTGTGTATACCACTGTGGATAATGATTAAGATTAAAAGTAATTTCTCCATAGCTCATATCCATATCTTTACGAATAAATTCTGGTGGTTCATGAATAAAACTATGAACAAAAGCATCAAATTCTGTACCATACATATACAATAAACGAGAAATTTTTTGAAAATGAAGTTTTCCTTTCTCTATATAAAAACGATATAATAAATCTTTATTATTTTGATCTCTAAAATAGATATTTTCTCCTTCTAACCCTTGATTATTTGTTTCTCCAAAATAAATATTGTCTACATTTAATTTAGTAGATCCATCGCTAAGTATTTCATAATATTTTCCTAATACTTTTCTATCTTCAAAAATAAGTTTTTCTTCTAAAACTTCTCCATTTAAAATCGCTCCCGCATTTTCATTAAAATATGCATGGTCATTTTTAATATAAAGATATTCCGTATCATTCTTTGGATTATTTATTTTAAGATAATCAATAATCTTTGAGTTTTTAAAAACATCATTCTCTTTATAATATCCTAATAAAATTTTTAACGTTTTCCAGTAAAGCTCATATCTTTCTTCGTCAAGGATGCAAAGATCGTAAAGCTCTTCATATCTATCAGCTAATCTTAGTCCTTCCTCAAAATTTAAAGCTGGCTTTCCTTTTCTTCCTATTTGAGAAGATTGCATAAAAAATGTTCTAATAAAATTTCCTAATAATTCTCTTGGAATTGGTTCAACAATATAAGCATGATTGGGATGTTGTTTTCCTAAAGTTGTATAGTTCATTTCATAAATATCTATCTTTTCACCGCTTTCAGTAGTTAAAGTTTCCTTTATTACTTTTTCATTAATATTTTTTCTTTTGAAATATCTATTACCATATTTATATTTTTCATTATCTTCTGGATCTTGAGTTGTAAGTCCAGTCCAATCAACAGCCTGTGGAATAGTTAATCTTTGAACATTGAATCTTCTTATTTGAAAATGGTTTCCTCTACCAGTCCAAAAAGATCGCTCATTAGCATCAAATTCCAATTTAAAGTCTATAGGTAAATCGCCGGGGTTATAGACAAGAAGTCTACTGCCTATCACTGCATTGGTAGTATTAAGACCAGTATCCATATTTATATAATCTGTTTTACAATATTGAGGTAAATAAATTAGTTCTTGGTCATAATCTAAAGTTGGAGTTGTTAATAATTTACTACTTGGCGCCCACTCAGGAACATTTTCCCAATAGCCTCTAACATCTATAATAGATTTTTCACCATTAGGAGTATTAAAAAATAATTCCCCAGCTTGAACCTGTTCTATAGTAGGATATCCTCCTTTCCATGGAGTCTTATTATTATTTTTTACATTATAAAAATCCTTAGTATGTTTGTCTAATGGTTCAATTAAGTTATTTGCATATTCATGCTCTTCTCTTGAATGAGTTTTAATAATCGTTTCTGGAGGAGTAATATTGTAATAATCTGCGGCCCGCACAATATATTTATTAAATCCAAATGCATAAGGAAAATAACAAATAAAATTAAGAGTTCCTTCTCCTTTATAAACTCTATCTCCAGTATCTCTATTTGTAAAACAAATAAATTTAAACTCTGGTTTAGATTTTA
>JBJFGN010000067.1:0-6287 GCA_051892775.1 Methanobrevibacter sp.
GTTTGTTTATTATTTTTAGTTTTTTAATTTGTTAGCCTCAATTCTTTCATTTGTTAATTTTAATTTTTTTATTAGGTTTTATTATCACTTTTTTACTGTTTTTTATTAACTTTTATTGGATTTTTTATCTAAAATATTTGAAAATATTTTATATAATTTGGATTTTCATTAAAAAAATATTGATTTTATTATGAATTCTTTAACTAATTGAAGATTATTTTGTAGAAAATTTGTATATATTATAAAATTTAAATAAGAAAAAGTAGGTGAATTTGAATGAAGAGAAGAATAATGACAATTTTTTGTATACTCGTATTGGTATTGAGCATTTGTTCTATAAGTGCAGTTAATGTTACAGTCTCAGATACAAATGAAACTGATAATGTTGATACCCAGGTAGTTCATGTTGGCGAGGACGGATATCTTCCTGCTTATACCAGTGATAATTATACTGCATATTGTATAAACCCATCTAAGGATGGTCCATATGTTTACTATAATGACCGTATAAATTACACTGAACATAATACCAGTAAAGTTAAAGTTGTAAATACCATAACAAACCAATCTGTAGACGATTACATAAAGACTTTGCTTGTAAATAAGTTTAGAAAAGAAAATCTATCTGATGGTGATATCCAAGGTATTATCACAGGATTTTTAAGATATAATTATTTAAATATTAGTGATAGCTCTAATCTTTTAGAGCCTAATAATAACTTTTTTGATTATGTGCTCACTAATGGAAAAACAAGAGGGGATTATGTTTTGGAGATTTTAGACATGGTTAAAACCTATCCAGATACTGGTATTATACGAAGCGTTAATGGAAGCGACGAGCATTATCAACTTAAGTTCTTTAATCCTGTAAAGGATAACTTTCAAGAACTAATTGGTATTAAACTATGGTGGGAGACTCCTAAAACAAATAACACCACTACAAATAATAGTACAATTCATAATAACACTACAAACAACAATACTGTACATAACAACACTACATTGAATAATTATTCTAGTGAAAATAATACAACTACTGATAATTTAAAAGATCCAGTTAAGAATACAGGTACATTATACAATACAGGAAATCCTTTGTATATCCTCTTATTTGCATTAGCTGCTATTGGTTTAGTACTTAGAAGAAGATGAATATTTTGTTTTTCATTGATTTTTTGGTTTGATGGTTAGTGTGGAGGTAAACCTTTACTTTCCATTAACTTTTAGATTAAATAGTTTAGAAAATAAAATTTTCGTTTTAGAATAAGAATAGTAAATATGAATTTTAATAATAATCTTTAAAACTTCATAAATTAGATTATCTGCTTTAAATAGACATAATGTCTTGTAAACTAAACATTTAGATTAAATCTTTTAAAGTTTAACACCTCATGGAAAATTTAAACATTATTTTGGATTAGATCTTTCAAAATTTAAAACCTCATATTTAGTTTGGATTTCTATTGTATCTATTTAAAGTTTAGCACCTTATAAATTATTTTAAAGTGATTATTTATTAAAATAATATTTTTTATTAAACTTTCCTTAAATATATAAACTACAATAAATTATGTCTTAATTTTTAATTAGGATATAATTTACTCTTTTTAGACGTGTTAAACTTAAGTTTAAAAATATTTATATTTAAATTCTTAAATGAATGAGTTTTAACAATACACTTAATATTCCTTAAATAGAATTTACATAGTGAAAATCTATCTTTTAAATAAGATAGGTTTTTCATTTTTAAAGTTTAGACTTTTTTAAGTTTATTATAAATTTATTTAATTTAAGGATAAATGTTTTAGGATATTTAAATTAGTATATATCTGTTTTGTTTTGACTTAAATTCTAAATATTTTATAGTGATTTTCTATTATATATAACTATTGTTATTTTTCATTTTATAAAAAAAATTAAATGTTTCTTGATTTGTTTAATAAATGGTTTTAATTTATTATATAATTAAATTATTTCTTATCCTCTTTTAATTTATAAAAGTCATCAATAAACATATTGCTATAGTTTTTAGAAATCTCCTCATATTTATTCCATATACCTATTTCGGTATTTGGAATTATTAAGTTGTCGTCGTCGACTTTAATGAATGTGCGAAGTAATTCTTTTCCATCTATAATTAATAATTTAGTTGGTGGAAGATTCCTTTCAATAATTTCTAGATTACTTAATTTTGAATTTTTAAATTTTTCATAAATGTTTTCATTTCTTCCATTTGCATTGATTTTATTGTTTAATATTATTTTAATTTGAATTTCATTAGATAGTTTTTTTAATGTGTTGATTAAATCATCATCCTCATTTTCGAATAAGAAACCAATTTTTATATATATTGATTTTTTAGATTCCTTAATTAACTCTAGTTCTTTGTTTACAATATTTTTTGAAGAGTTTATTAACCAAACAGGCGCTTGTGTTTCATTTATTTGATTATTATATATTTCGTTTAATCTTTCGCCACTTTCGTTAAGTTTTTTAATGAGTTCCTCTTTTTTATTATTGTATACATCAAATGGGGGGATAACCGTATATGTTAGGGGTCTTGTTCCATGGTCTATTTTAATAAATCCTTTTTTGTCTAACTCCTTTAAAACATAGTATACTTTTGTTCTAGGTATATTTGCAAGTTCAGATATTTCATCTGCTTTTGCTGAAATTAATTTGTTTAAGCTGATATATGCTTCTGCTTCATAATGGCTTAAACCTAATATTTTTAAAGAGTATATAATGTTATCCATAATCTCACACCTGCCCTTTTTTTTATCTTATGAATTTTAATTAAACTTCTTAATATGGTTGTTTGTGTTTAGTTAAGGTTTAATTAATTTTAGTATGAGTTAATCCCTGTGCTTAATTATAGCTTAATAAGAGTCAATTCGCGCTTAATTATAGCTTAATTTTTTAATAAGATTTAATTCTTATACTTAGTTAACTAATTAAATTTCTTCACTTTTTGATTGTATTTTGTTTTTAATTTTGATAATTATATGATTAAATAATATTTCTGTTTTATATTATTTATTGGATAATTAACTAAAATTTCTTATTTTAGATTATTTTCTCATGAAAATAATTCCATATCTTTCAATATGGGCTTTGTTTATAGCATTTACTTTTTGTAGTTAATTTATCTATTAAAAAATTTAAAATTCATTATCTTTATTTTAAAAAAACAATAATTTAAAGATTTTGTAACTAAGTAATTATAAAAAGTTAAAATTCTTATAAAAAACTTTTATATTATTTTATTCTTTAAAATTAGGATATTATTCTGATTTTTAAGTAATTTTAAGCATAATTGATTACTTAATGTCTTTTATAAATTAATTAAATTTGACAATTTATATAATATAATTTATTTTATTGTTTTATTAAATTTTTCTTATTTGTTTTAATTTTTATTTATTTTTTATTCATTCTTTTGTATTTTTGTATACTTTATCCTTAGTTCTATTTATTTTTTGTGTATTTTTGTTTTTTCATTTTTTGCGGTATTATATTTTGTGTAATTTTTAGTTTTTATCATGTTTATCATTATATTTTTTGTCTATTATTCTTATATTTTGTATATATTTTATTTTTCTTGTAATTGCTTTGTATATTTTAGTTTTTTAAATTTTAAATAGATATAAAAAAGTTTTATATGTTACAAACATATACTATTAATTAATGATATAAATGGGAGGTGAGAATATCTTAAAGTTTAGGAAATTACTAATCGTTTTACTATGTTTATTTGTTCTATTGTCTTGTATTGGAATAAGCTTCGCTGCAAATTCTGATAATATCTCTTCAACTGATGTTTCAGTATATAATTCTTCTGTTGGTTTTAACAATGTTTCTAATCATGGTTCTACTAACGGTGTTTTAGATTATGGTTCTAGCAATGTTTCAACTTATGATAACTATGATTCTAACAATGCTCTAGATTCTGATTTTAAATCTTGTGATGATTTAATCTCTAATAATTCTAGTAAGAGTTTAGTTTCTAGTTCAAATTCTTTTATTCAAAAGGATAATGAACTTACAGGTGATAAGTCAGTATATATTTCTAGTAATGGTAGCGATGATGCTGGCGATGGATCTGAATTATCTCCATTTAAAACATTTGATAAAGGTTTTGATTACTGCAGAAATCACAACATTAAAACCATCTATGTGGGGGGAACTTATTATGGTGAAATCTGGGTGTCCCTAGATGATTTGACTATAATAGGTATAAACAATCCCGTTATTTCCGGTGGTAAAACTGGTCGTGGATTAACTAATTATGCCTCCAATCTTACTATTAAAGGATTCACTTTTAAAGATTGTTATAATCGTATTGGTGCTTCAATTTTTGATTATGGTGGTATTACTGTAATGAACTGTACATTCATTGATAACTATGCTTGGGGTGCAGGTGGTGCAATTTATGCGCCTTCAGAGTATTTTAAAGTAATCAATTCAACATTCGTTAATAATGTTGCATATCAGGGCGCCGCTATCTATGGTGAATATGGTGCTAGTATAATTAATTCAACATTCGTTAATAATGGAAATGCCAGTACAAGTCAGGGTGGTGCAGTATTCATGTATGGTGATAACTTGTATGTTGAAAATTGTAGTTTTGTTAATAACACTGCAAATTATGTTGGTGGTGCGTTTATAACTTATAGTGCTGGTAATGTTACCTGCATTAACTCCAGTTTTATCAATAATTCTGCGAAAGTAGCTGGTGGTGCTATTATCTCTGATGGTGAAAGCAATTATATAGGTAATTGTACTTTTATTAATAATAGTGCTTTAAACTATGGTGGTGCTGTAAGTTTATTTAGTGGAAATGTCTCTAATTCCAGGTTTATTAACAATACCTGTGAATTAGGTTCTGCAATATGCAGTAATAATCTACAGGTATCTAATGTAAGTGTTATTAATCCTCGCTCTAATGGTTCAGACATTGTGATGTTATCTTATGGATGGGTAAATGACACCAATAGCTCTGTTGTTAAAGTATATAACTATCCAATCATGGATGGAACTTTATACAATGAGACTAGTGATGGATATATTGGTTTTTGTGCAGAAAGACACAATCATGAACCTTATTATGGTTCTTATTCAATTAGTTTAGATGGTATTAGGAATAATCTCAATGGGGCTTGCGTTGGGGAATATGTCAAATTGTTAATATACCATAATTTAAATCAAAGTTCTAATTTGAATAGTACAGATATTAAGTTAATCCAGAATTGGATTTGGGATTTTACAGATACTAATTTTTTAGAATCAAACGATACCGTTATTCAGGATACCATTAGAAGGTATAATGCTGGCGAACGTATTCCTTCAGTATCTGCTAAAGTTCTGGATAACGGCACAGTTTTAAATTATCTTTTCAGATCTTCATTTTCCGCAAATAACTACCAGAACATGTTCATGTTTAAGATTGTTTCTGGGGTTGACAATATTACAGTGGATAAGAAAACATTAAATTCTAATGTTAGTGTTGGTGATTTGGTTAGATTCAATATTACTGTAAGGAACGATGGTAATTTAACACTTAATGACGTGTTTGTTAATGATTCTAATTATGATGCTGGTCTCAATTATTATGATTACGTTAACGGTACCGGTTTATGGGATTATGAAGGAAATCACATTTGGGTTTTAACAAGTCCTTTAAACCCTGGTGAATCAAGAAACATCATATTGTTATTTAATACCACTAAAGAGGGTGTTTTAAACAATAATGTTAGTGCAGGTTACTTGAACAAAACCTTGTCCTATGCAGTAAATAATACAACTGTAAGCCATCACAACACCACAAACACTACAAATAACACAAATAATACAACAAATAACAAAAGAAACAATAATACAAACAATACAACAAATAATACTCCAAAATCAGATAACAATACAACAAACAGTACACCACAAGTAAATTCCAATAACAAAGATAAAGGATTTATGTATAATACTGGAAATCCATTATTTATTTTAATAATAACATTGGTTCTATTATTGTTTGGAGGTTTTAAAGGTAGTAATAAAAAATAGCTTTTAAATATAATTACTTTTTAAGTAATTATTTTTTATTAGTTTTTTTATTGTAATTTTTGTGTTTTTTTTATGCTTTCTGTGTTTTTTTTAGTTTTTTATTGTAATTTTTATATTTTTTTTGTTTTCAGTTTTTTTTAGTTTATTTAGGTGAATTAATCTTTTTTTTATAAATTATAGTTTTCTAACTTTAGTTATTTAATTATGACTGTTTATTTTGGTTTTTT
>JBJFGN010000067.1:6387-13130 GCA_051892775.1 Methanobrevibacter sp.
TTTAGTTATTTAATTATGACTGTTTATTTTGGTTTTTTATATATAAATAATATTTATAGTAATTTCACTATTTTTTTTAAAATTTTTATTTTATCTTTATATTGCTTTAATTTAATAATATGATGATAATATTGATGGTTTAATAGATTTTCATATAAAGCAAATTGTGATTATAATTATGTGGTTAAATTTTCAGTTATTTTGGTTTTTTATATGATATTTTTAGTTTTTATTCAGTTTTTAAAAAATTTTAATTGGTTTTTTTAATAAAAAACCAATAATCTAAATATTTAAATATATGAAAAAACTAAATCTTATTATAATTTATCTTTAGATAAATTTTTTTAATACATAAAAGTGTAGGAGAATAAAAATGTTTAAACGTGAAATAGAACTTTCTGGTCATATTATCGATTCACTTGTTCTTTCAAAAACATTTGATATCGTTATGGACAAAGGAGGAGATTTTGAGGTTTTAGATATTAGTGTTGGTAAAAACAAATCTGACATATCTAGGGCTAAAATGGCAGTATATGCAGAAAATTTAGATAAACTAAATGAGATTTTAGATGAACTTTCAGCTATTGGTGTTTCTATTGCTGAAATTAAAGAAGCTAAATTAGTTCCCTCTCCTAAAGATAAAGTTCTTCCTGAAGGATTTTACTCAACTACACACCATACTACTCATGTATTATATAAGGGTAACTGGTTAATGGTTCACGATATTGAAATGGATTGTGCTGTTGTAATTGATGAAGAAAAAGAAGAAGCATATTGTAGGCCTATTGGTTCTATTAAAAAAGGGGATATGGTTGTTGTTGGAATTGATGGAGTTAAAGTTTCCCGTCCACAAAAACCTAGAGGAAAAACCAATGCTTTTGAATTTATGAACAGTGATGTTTCTAGTGAAAAACCATTAATGAGTACTGTAAAAGATATTGCAGCTGAAGTTAAAAGGATTAAAGCAAATGGTGGAAAAATTGCATTTGTAGGTGGACCTGCTATTGTTCACACTGGTTCACAGGGGGTTGTTGCAAATCTAATTAAAGAGGGGTACATTGATGTTTTATTCGCTGGAAATGCTCTTGCAACCCATGATATTGAATGCGATATTTTAGGTACTTCATTAGGTATCAATGTTAAAACTGGTGAAATTGTAACTAATGGTCATTCCCACCATATGAGGGCAATTAATAAGATTAATAGATCAGGTTCTATTAAAAATGCTGTTGAAGATGGAACTTTAAAAAGTGGAATCATGTATGAGCTTGTTAAAAACGATGTTCCATTTGTTCTTGCAGGATCTATACGTGATGATGGACCATTGCCTGATGTTATTACTGATACACAAGAAGCACAAGAAGCTATGCGTAAATATGTTCAGAATGTAGATATGGTATTTATGGTGGCTACTATGTTACACTCCATTGCTGTTGGTAATATGTTACCTTCTAGTGTAAGTAGTGTATGTGTTGATATTAACCCATCTACAGTAACTAAACTTGCAGATAGGGGTAGTGCACAAGTTCTCGGTGTAGTTACTGATGTTGGTGCATTCCTTCCAGTATTGTACGATGCAATACACAGCGATGACTAGATATATTTTATTTGGGATTCTATAAGGAATGATTAAAAGTATTGTCTTAAATACTTAAGTGATTTCTTTAAGTATAAAACTATTAATATTTTGTTTAAGTGTTTTTTAATCACTTAGACTATTAAAATATTTTTAGTTATTTTAGTCGCTTTATTATATTTAATAAAAATTTAAAAATGTATTTTATTATATTTTAACTTATTTTATATGAAGGTTTAATTATGGCAAGTATTGAAGAAGTTTTAAAACATTATGGTTCACCAATTGTTTTAGATAAAAATGGGGATAAGGAAGTAAGTGATAAAGTTCTAAATGACGCAATTATATTAAAAAACGATGATAAAAAATTTACTTTAGAATATAATGATTCTGATTGTAAGATTATTGTGATTGCAGAATATCCAAGCAGTGTCTCAATATTGGAGTATGATGAAAATAGGAGTTTAGTTGGTGGACATAGCTACGTTGGAGACATGGAAGAGAGATTTAGTTAAATCTTCTTGTTTTATTATTTTTTCTTGATTTAATTGTATATTTTTTAATCTAATCTGTTTTCTTGTTTTTATTATTTTTTTTAGTTTAATCTGTTTATCTTATTTTTCTTGTTTTTATTATTTTTTTTAGTTTAATCTGTTTATCTCATTTCAGATATTTTTTATTTTTAGATTTATTCTTTAACCCAATCCTTTAGTTAATCTATTTTTTTTAATTTATAGTGTTTTTTATATTTTTAATATACCATCTACTAATTTTAAAGATATTTTTAAACTCTTGAATCCATGGTTTACTTTCTTGATTTTATAGTATTTATTAACTTTATGGGTTAATTTTTATTTATTTTTATTTCTTGACTTCATGAGTTAATATTACGCTATTTATTAACTTTATGAGTTAATTTATAAGATTTAAAAATATTTATTACCTTTAAATTATAAAATAAGACTATCTACTTGGTTTTTACATGTAATATTTCAGTTTAAATGTTTTGGAATTTTATATAAAAATTAAGTATGATTCTTAATTTGTATATTAATCATTTGATGGTTTTCTTAATAGTTTAATATATGAATTGATTAATATTGGATTAATGGATTTATTATTTGATTTAAATCATTTATTAGAATTTAATAATCAAAATAAATGTTTATAATTTAATATTAAAATAATGTTTATTTATTTTAGTATTATATAATGAATTTAATTCAATTTAAATAAAAATAATAGGTTAGGAGTTAATGATGAAGTTTAATTTTAGAAAGACTTTAATTTTACTGGCAGTTATTTTTTCTATATTTTTAGTGGTTAACACAGTAAGCGCATCAGATAATACAGGTATTTCAGATATTGATCACATTAATTCGAATATCTCAAGTACTGATTTACCTTATAATGATACTTATCAAACTGATAATGATGCAAGTAATCTTAATAATACTTATACTGAAAATGATGTCCCAAATTATTCTTTAAATAATAGTTCAGATAAAAATATATTGAAATCTGATGGTTCTAATGTTTTAAGATGTAGTCCAGGTACATTAAATGTGACAAAAATAACTCTTAATGAGACTGTAAAATTAGGTGAACAGGTAACATTTACTATTATAGTAAAAAATGTAGGTTGGGAACCAGTTTATAATAGTCCTATTACCATTGATGATTGGGCTGATGAAGGTTTAGTATTTGATCATTATGATTCTATTGAACCTTATGCAAGTAATTTACAATTTAAAGGATTACAAAAAACTTGGCTAGGTGATTTTTATCGTTGGGAGTATCCAATTGCTCAATGGTGGCCATTTTATCCAGGTTATGAAATTAGATTTAATGTTACTTATAATACAACAAAACCTGGTAAATTGTATAATCATGTGAATTTGTGGGCTCCTGGTTATCCAGAACAGGTAAAATCAGAGAACTCAACTTTTGTAAAAGATCCTAAGTTTACTGTTGAAAAAATTTTAGTAAATAATGATACGCGTATTGGGGATACAATTGTTTATAATATAGTTATAAATAATACTGGAAATGTTGAATTGGGAAATATTACTGTCAAAGAGGAATTTCCAGATGCACTAGAATATCTTGGTGTAAATGGAAATTGGACATATGATGGTAATGGCCTTTTTAAGTTAAATAGTCCATTAGCAGTAAATGGCACTACCAAACTAAATATTCGATTTAAGGTTATTCATGCAGGTAATATAACAAATATCGTTATTGTATCTAGTAATGAAACTGGTAATAAAACTGCAAATAATACTACTTTTGTTAAAGATCCTAAATTAAATATCGAAAAAATTACAATTACTAAAAAAGTAAATTCTGGCGAAGACGTAATTTTTAAAATTATTATTAAAAATATTGGTAATGTTGATTTAAATAATATCACAGTTACTGAAAGTTATCCTAAAGAGCTAATTTTAAAATCATATTCTGGTGAGGGGTGGACTAGAAATAATAATCTTTTTAATTATGGGAATACTTTAAATGTTAATGATACAATTATTTTGGAATTAGTATTTAAAACTACTGTTGCAGGTAATTTTACTAATATTGTATATGTTAGTTCTGATTTAACAAACCGTACTAATGCAACTAATGTTACTGAAGTTGTTTCTATTAAAAATGACACTAACAATACCAATAACACCAATAATACAAAGCATAATAATAAATCTAATAATAAAGCTTTAAATTTATCTAAAGAAGACATTGCTAATAATAAAACAGGAAATCCTATTTTTATATTGTTAATTGCTATTGGTGGATTAGTTTTAGCTTCTTATTATAGAAAAAAATAGATTTTTAATTTTACTATTTTTTTCTTTTTATTTTTTTTAGTTTTTTTTTTGAGGGCATGTTTTTATTGGGGCTTTATTTTTTTTATTTTTTTTATTTTTGGTTTTTTCTGAAAACTTGTTTTATATAAAAATTTAAATTTATCAATTTCATTTATTTTTTGGTTTAGAAAACGATTTTTATCCTAAATTCATAAGATTTCAATAAAATGTCTATTTTATAGTTTTTTAAACAAAGATCTTTTTTTCATTACTAAGTTGATTAGGAATAAATGTATATATTTTTAAAATACTCTCTAATATTACTTATAATTCAAAATACAATCATAAAAAAGTTTTTTTTTATTTTATATCCTCTTAGTTAAAAACATAAAAATTTATATTTTTTGGTGATATATTTAGATATTATAGAGTGATTTTTTATGGAAAAAATAATTACTGCAAATATTGTTGATGTTAAGTTTAATAATATGTATCCTGCAGAAATTAGGATTAAAGATGGATACATTACTGACGTTATACCAATAGCTACAGATAGTCTTGAGGATATTGACTTTGATTTTGATGGTATTTTACTTCCTGGTTTTATTGACGCCCATATTCATATTGAAAGTTCAATGCTTACTCCATCTAATTTTGCTAAAGCAGCAGTTAGACATGGAACAACTTCCGTGATTGCTGATGATCATGAAATTGCAAATGTTTTAGGTATTGATGGGGTTAATTTCATGATTGATAATGGTAAGAAAGTCCCATTTGATTTTTATTATTCTGCACCTAGCTGTGTTCCTGCCACTTCTTTTGAAACTTCAGGTGCTGTTCTTAATAGTCAGGATGTTTCTATGCTCTTAAATATTAATGAGGTGGTATGCCTTGGGGAGATGATGAATTTCCCAGGTGTTCTTAGTAATGATGAAGAAGTTTATAAGAAGATTGATGCGGCGAAATTACTTAATAAACCTGTTGATGGCCATGCTCCATTACTTACTGGTGAGGATTTAGTAAAATATGTTAATGCAGGTATATCTACTGATCATGAATCATCCAGTTTTGAAGAAGCTATTGAAAAGAAGAAATTAGGTATGAAAATAATGGTACGTGAAGGTTCTTCTGCTAAGAATTTTGATGATATTTTAAATGAAAACGATAGGAGAATTTATCTCATGAATTCTAAAGATGCAAATGGATTTTCACATGAGGATTTGGAAACTCTCATGAAAAACCCCATATTTGACATGCTTGTATCTGATGATAAGAATCCTAAAGATTTGGAAGAAGGCCATTTGGATGTTTTAATTAAAAGATTAATTGATTATGATGTTTTCCCAATTGAAGCAATTAAAATGGTTACATTAAATCCAGCACAACATTATAATCTTGATTCCGGTTCAATTGAGCCAGGTAGACGGGCTAACTTTGTTCTTATAGATAATTTTGAAAACTTCAATGTCTTGAAAACATTTGTTGGTGGTGAATGTGTATATGAGGATGGTGAAGTTTTATTTGATTCAGAAGATGCTGAGCTTGAAAATACCATACATTTGGATGAGATGAAACCTGATGACTTTAATATCTCTTATGGTGGGGATGAGGATAAAGTTAAAGTCCGTGTTATTAAGGTCTCCGATGGATCTTTAATCACTGAAGAAATTAGAAAAGAGGTTGAAGTTAAAGACCACCTATTACAGGCTAATGAAGATAGGGATATTTTAAAAATAGCTGTTGTGAACAGGTATGGTGGTAATACTGTTGCAAATGCATTTGTCAAAGGTTTTTCAATTAAAAACGCTGCAATTGCTTCTTCTGTAGCACATGACTCCCACAATATTATTGTTGTTGGTACAAATAATAAGAATATGGCTGACGCAGTAAATCTTGTTAATAAGTATCATGGTGGTATTGCAGTTGTGTCTCGTAGAAATGGTATAAAAGAGATTTTAGAATTGCCTATTGCTGGATTAATGAGCAATGATAGTGTTGAGACACTTTCACTTAAATTAAGGAATCTTCAAAATATTGTTAAATTACTTGGCTGTAAATTGAAATCTCCATTTATGACAATGTCATTTTTAGCATTACTTGTTATACCTTCACTTAAATTATCTGACAAAGGATTATTTGATTCAAATAATTTTGAATTTGTAGACCTTGTTGTTGATGGTTAATCTATTTTTTACTTTTCAGGTTTTTCCTAGTGAATAATGTATTTTTTATTCTTATTTCCAGGTTTTCTGTTGGCAGATAATATTTATATTTTTTTTTTATTCTTTTTTTTATTTTCTAGATTGTTTGTAGTTCATAATAATTTTTGTTTTTAGTTTTTTGGTGATTTGTTTTTTGTTTTT
>JBJFGN010000068.1:0-2749 GCA_051892775.1 Methanobrevibacter sp.
ATTAAATAAAGATATTTATAAAAATAAAGGTTATTATGATTAAAAATATACTTAATTTAATAATAAAAAAGTAGAAAATAAATTAATTTAATAATTTATAGTTAATTGTTTGAAGTTAAGTTATATAATTTATTCTTCTATATATTTTTTAATGTTAATATCTAATCCATCACAAATTTCTTTTAATTGTTCATATAATTTTGGATCGATTTCAATTCCATTTTCTCTTTTTTCAGCTACTCTTTTAACTTCAATATCTCCTGGAACAAATCCATTATCTGCATCTCTTATTTGTTTAATGAATTCATTAGTTCCAGCTTTAAATGTATCAATACCTACAAATTTATCTGGATTAATTGCAATGAATAAATCTCCTTTTGTACAATCTTCTCTCCAATCTGCGGTACCAGTTACGTTTGTTCCTACATCTGCACCTACTAATGGACCACAAAGTATTTCAATCATAAATGCTAATGCATAACCTTTGTGTGCACCAAATGCTAATATAGAACCATCTAAAGCTTCTGATGGATCAGTTGTTGGGTTACCATCTTTATCTAATGCAGTATTTGGTGGAATACTTTGACCTTTTCTTTGAGCTTCTAATAATTTTCCTCTAGCTGAAGCAGAAGTTGCCATATCTGTAGCAATGTATGTATCATCATTAGGAATGCTTATTGCAATTGGGTTAGTACCTATGATTGGTTTTTTACCATTTAATGGTGCAATTGCAGGTTCTGTATTTGCAAAGGTAATTCCAATACAATCTTCTTTTGCTGCTAAATCTGAATAAAATCCAGTAACTCCAAAGTGATTTGAATTATGAGTACCTACAATTCCAACTCCTGTTTTTTTAGCTTTTTCTATTGCAAGTTTCATAGCTTTTGTTGCTACAATTTGACCAAATAAACTGTGACCATTTATTACTGCAACTGATTCAGTTTCTTTTTCAATTTCAATTTCGCCTTTAAGCTTTATATTATTTGCATCAATAGTTTTGATATATTGTGGAAATCTTCCGATTCCATGTGAAGAGAATCCTTTTAAATCAGCATTAAGTACTACTTCTGTTACTAATTCTGCGTCTTCTTTTTTAACTCCTAAGTTTATTAATATTTGATCTACTAAAAGCTTTTCATTTTCTGTTGTTATTTTCATAAAGTACACCTTTTATTATTAGTTAAATTGAAAAATTAAAATTTGTAATTTATTTTAATTACTGGCATTATTGTATTTTAATGTATTTTTAATATTCTATTTCAGTTCCTTCAAATGTTTTAATGATAATTTTTTCTTCAGAAATTACTTTACCAATAATTGAAGCTTCTGTAGTTTTATTTAATTCTTTTAAAACATTTTCTGCTTCTTTAGGAGGAACAATTACAACAAAACCAATTCCCATATTAAAGACTTTATACATTTCTTTAAGTGGTACATCTTGTTGATAAATAAATTTAAAAATATCTTGTGGTTCTGGTAAATTATCTATTTTAAAACCAATTCCATCTTTAAGTCTGTTAAGGTTTGTGAATCCTCCACCAGTTATATGTGCCAATCCTTTAATATTGAAATCTTTTTTTAATATATTAACTATTGGTTTAACATATAATTTTGTTGGTTTTAATAATTCTTCACCAACAGTTATATTTGGGTTATTTGGTAATGCATCATCAATTTTAAGTCCCGCTTTTTCAAAAATAGCTTTTCTTGCTAAACTATAACCGTTACTATGAATACCACTACTTCTAAGACCAATTAATATATCTCCTTCTTCAATTTCTGAACCAGTAATTATTCTATCTTTATCAACATAACCAATTCCAGTCCCTGCTAAATCAAAATCTTTAATAATGCCTGGTAGTGAAGCAGTCTCCCCACCAATAATTGCAATATTTGATTCATTAGCACCTTTAACTAAACCTTTCGCTATTTTTTCAGCCCTGTCTGGATCTGGTTTTTCTACTGCTAAGTAATCAACAAGTGCTATTGGTTCAGCACCTACACAAAGAATATCATTTACAACCATAGCAATACAGTCTATTCCTACAGTGTCGTATTTATTCATCATTTCTGCAATTAAAATTTTACTACCTACACCATCAGTACTCATTGCGATTGCTTTATCACTTAATGGTACTAAAGCAGCAAAATGACCACTTTCAGTTAATACTTCTCTATTATTTAATGTTGGTTTTAATTTTGAAGCTAGTTTTGAAACAGTAAGTGCTTCAAGATCAATATCTACACCAGATTCTGAATATGTAACCATATATTCACCTATCGTTATAAATTTATAATATATTATAATATATTTATATTCTTAATGTATATTAAAATTTATTATTTTTATTAAATCGTTATTCTTAATATTTTATTTAAGATTTGTATAATTTTTATTAATTGTATAATTATTTAATTAATTTTGATTTAACTTTTATAAATTTAAATATTTTTTATTATTCTATTTATATTTATTAAATTTTTTTAATTTAATCTTTTTTTTAATTGGATTTTAAGAAATTATTTTATCTATTTTAAGAATTTTTATTAAAAATAGTTTTTGAATCTTATAAAGTTTTTATAAAAATCTATGATTTTGTGGATATTCTAAATTTATAATATAATTTAGTTTATTTAAAAATAAAATGGATTTTATAAAATTAAAATTTCAATAAAATAATTTTTTAATATAAAGAATTTAAGATAAAATTTTATTTAAAATTTAAAAATAAACATTTTTTAGAAAATA
>JBJFGN010000069.1:0-2673 GCA_051892775.1 Methanobrevibacter sp.
TTTCGCTGCTAGCCTTTTTTTTATCTTGTTTTGTATAACGTTGTTATATTATTTTATCTTTTAGTTGTTTATAGAATTATTATATAAATAGTTTCTTAATTTTTTTAATTAAATAAAATGAGTTAAATTTTTAATGAAAACTGATTTTTAACAGCTTCTATTTTATTTTTTATTAATTTCCATTAATTATATATACAATTTTTAAGAAAATTTATATTGTCGTATCATTTTTTTAATTTTGGAAATTAATTTTTCCATTGCTGATTAAGATTATTAAAATGACTGATGCCTTAGGTCCTTTTATGAGGGAAGTTTATACTGTCTATGATTAAAAGCAACCCAGCATTAGATAGGCTGCCCGTTTCTGAGGGTTACTCGTGGAGGGAAGGGTAAACTACCTGTGAAGCATAAGAGTTAGTTTACGGGCAAAATTTCTTTTATACTATTTAATTATACACCTTTTTGATAAATGATATTCTTATTTTTATAATTGTATTTATTGCTGAAACTTTTTGATTATTGATGAAATTCATTTTTATTTTTAAAAAAGAGTTAAATTTTTAAATAAAATTGTTTTTAATACATATTAAATTTTGTGTTTCTAAAAATAGTTTATTTAATATTTATTTTGTTTTGATAATAAGTTTGATTAATTTATTTTATTTTTTAATTTTTTAAAATATTGGAAAATGATTAATCATTTCCCATATATTTAAGTACAGTAAATACACCTAATATTAAACTTATTACAAATCCAATAAATCCAAGTATTGGCATATCATATATCATTGGTCCTTTATTAATACTCATTACATATGATGATCCAATAAGTAGTGCTGAAATAATTAAAGCTAAAGATATTTTATTTGTTATTTTATTAAGATTTTCTAACTCTAAATTTATCTTAATTTCTCCTTCTTCAACTTTATAAAATATTTTATTAATTCTTTTAGGTAATATTTTAAGCATATGTTCGATACCAAACATGCTAGTTTTAATTGAAGATGCTATTTTTTTAGGACTATATTTTTTAGTTATAATTTTTCTTGCAATTGGTTGTAATATAGGAACTACATCAAAAGTTGGATCTAAGTTTTGACCGATATCTTCTACCATTGCAATTCCACGGGCCATTAAAACAAACTCATTTGGAAGTTTTACTTGATATTTTGTCATTAAATTTATTAAATCATTCATTGCACCTTTAACTTGACCTAATTCTGCACCATAATATCTACTGAACATATCATTTAGGTCTCTTTTTAAACTTTTAATATCTATCTTTTCAGTAAGAATTTCCATGTACATTAATTGATCTATTAAATTATCTACATTATTATCTGTAAATAATATCATTAATTCTGCAAGGTTTTCCTTGAATTCCCTATCAAGAAGGCCCATCATTCCTTCATCTATAAAACATACTACATTGTTATCAAGAATAAAAATGTTACCTGGATGGGGGTCAGCATGGAAGAATCCATTAATAAATATTTGTTGGAAATATGCTTTTACTCCTCTATCTGCAATAATCTTTTTATCGAATTTAGGATCATCACTATTAAATACATCTGCTAATTTAACTCCATCAATATATTCCATAGTAATTACTTTTTTAGAACAATATTCTGGATAAACTTTTGGAATATGTATGGTATTATCATTTTTAAAGTCATATGCTAAATGTTTCATATTCATTAATTCTTGATTATAATCTATCTCTTTTTTTATAGACCTTTCAAATTCATCAATAATACCTGGTAAATTATAAATTTTTAAAGAATTAATATATTTATCTGCTTTTTCAGCAATGAATTTCATTATAGTTAAATCAGTATCAATGGTTTCTTCAATGTCTGCCTTCTGTATTTTAATTGCTACTTTCTCTCCAGTTGGCAATATTCCTTCATGAACTTGTCCTATTGATGCTGTTGCAATTGGTTTTTTAGAAAAACTTTTATATAAATTAGGTATGGATTCATGTAATTCTGTTTCAATCGTGTTTTGAATTTCATCATAACCTACACTTGGATTATTATCTTGTAATTTTGATAGTTCATTAGCAATTCTTCTTCCTACAATATCTGGTCTTGTACTTAATAATTGACCTAATTTTATGTAAGTAGTACCGAGTTCTTGAAACATCAATCTTAAACGTTTTGGTAAATCAGTATCTAATACTTTTTTTGCTTCATCAAAATCTGAAGAACGAAATGGATTATATCTTCTTATTGTTGTTTGTCCTAAAAGATAACTAAATCCATATTTTCTAAAAACTTTGAGGATTTCATTAAATCTTCCAAAAATTTTTTTATTACTTGAATTCCTAATTTTCATTACAAAATAATTTATTATTTCTATTATAAATAATAAATGTTTTATTTTAAATTTTATTTTTTCTATTTCTTTTAATTCTATTTCTTTTTATCTTTATTGGACATTTTATTAAATTTATTTAATTTATCTTTTTATAATCCTTTTTTATATCTAATTTCATTTTTTTAATTAATTGAACTATATTATTTTAAATTATGGATTTCTTTGAAAATGCATTTATTGAAATTTTAATTTTCTATATTATACTTATTTTAATTAAACAGATTATATGTTAAATTTAATTGATTTTTAATTAATGTAAATGTTATAAAAGAATTAGTATTAAATTGAAGTAAA
>JBJFGN010000070.1:0-46460 GCA_051892775.1 Methanobrevibacter sp.
AATATTCTATATTTAAAATATAATTTTATATATTCTGATTTATTTAGAATATGTTCGTATTAATCTTCATATTTAAGAAATATGATTTATATAATTTTAAATTTCTAATTTAATTAATGTAATTTTATATAATATTTGGACTTATTATATTTAAAAATAGTTTTGATTGTAGTTTAAGTAATTAAAAATTAAATTATTGTAAAAAAAGTTTTTAAAGTTTAGAGTAATTTAAAATTTATGAAAAAAGATAATTGTAGTAAAAAATAACTATTCTTCATCATCTACTACATATTTATCTACTATTTCGAGAATTTCTTCCATATCTTCTTTACTTAATGAAACTCTCTCTTTAGCGAATATTAATCTCATATCAGATAAATCTTTAGGTAATAAATCAGCTACACGAACAGCATATTTTTTAGGAAGTTTCTCTTCAAGTTCTTCAATCATTTTATATGTATCTTCTTCAGAAAGTTTATTGAAAGTAAGAACATGATTTAATGTAATATTTTGTTCGTAACTAAGGTCATTATTTTCACTAAATTCTTCTAGAATTCTTTTTACTTTAGCTGCAGGTATTGGCTCTTTGCTAACTGTTTTTTTACCTATCATTTATATTCACTCTTGCATTTTTAAATGGTCTGGCCTAACAATTAATTCTTTACTTTTGTTACCATCTTTTAAACTTACGATGTAAGCTTGTCCTTTTTTACCAATGATTTCTCCAGTTTTTCCATGGAATCTAGAATGTGGTTGGCCTCTGTGAATACTAGGGTCAATAATAATATGTACTAAATCTCCATTTTCAAAAGTTTGAAGTTTGTTAGTAATAGGGTTAGAACGACCTTTACGTGATTTTTTAGTCAATTTTTTTCTTGATCTACTTTTAAATCCTCTTGATCTTTGCATTTTTATAACCTCTATATAATTAATTTAATATGAATAATGTTTTTATAAACTATTCATTTTTAATGAATAATCTTTATAAATTTACATTAGGAAAAAAATAATTTGTAAATCGTAATTTTTATAAAAACATAGTTTTTAAAAGTTTATAATAAAATGGATAAATTTCATAAAATTTCAATAATAAGATTAATTCTTAAATTCTATGATTTTTTAGAAATATAATTTCCATTAATTAATAATATTAATTTATTACTTTAAAGCTATTAATATACTTTTAGTTTTACAGTAATTTTTTTATTATTTTTTTATATTTTTCATTTTTTTAGTATTTATTTTTTTATTATTTTTTACTTACTTCAACAACATCTAATTGACTACATATGCACTGATTATTAAGAAGCCCAGTAACACTTGGATTAGTTCTTCCTTCATCAGAAGAGATTAATTCTTTAATATATAATCCTCCCTCAGTTTTAATAGTCATTTTAAATTCTTTTGGATTAATAATCTCACAATTTAATCCTAAAACTCTTTTTTCTCTAATTTTATCCGCTCTTCTATGGGATACTCTATTTGGAGTTCTTTGTTTAATTAAATTTAAACTTTGTAAAATTTCTAAATCCTTTAAATCAACTTCATTTTCACACTTAACAATTGCTTCATAAATTTTATATGCATCTGGAGAGGATACTTTTATTTCTCCTTTACGATTTCTTTTGCAATATTTTAAATGATTGTACTTAGTTTTACCATTTGCATATTCGTTTACTTCTTTTTCCAATTCAGTAAGATTTAATTTTCTAATTTTGGGTTCAACAACTTCAAGGACAAATGGCCTACCATCACCTAACATTAAAACATCAATATCCTCTCTTCCTGCACCATGAAATTTGCAAAATCTTCCTTTGGTCTTTTTAATGACTATATCGGACATAATCTCTTCAACAGATTCCGGGTACATTTTACCAGTATAATTACAGTATTCACAACCTTTTCCATGACATTCTCTACAAGGCCATTTGGTTTGAGGTATTCCTCTTTTATATTTATTGTAAGTTCCTTCTATGAATATCGGATTAATTTGTATATATACTGTAGGTTCCTCATTATTAAAATTTAATTCAATAACAATTTCGTTATCTTTAAATTCTACAGTTTTACCTAATTTTTCTTCTAGTTCTAATCCAATTGTTCTATTGATTTCTTTTTTAATATTTTCTGTATCTAAATTGAATTTTTTATCAAATTCTTCATCTTTTTTTAGAATTTCTTTTGGAACTTTTGAACCTACTAAAAAGTTATCGAATTCTAAATTTATGAAATTTATTTTTTGATTTATTCTTTCATATAACTCATCATTTATCTTATCAAATAGATTATTGCAAATGTAACATTTTCCATCTGGATTTTCTATAGATAATTCCTTTCTTATAAGTTCTCCTCTTTCTTTATTTGTTAATCCTTTTATTTCATTAGAAAACTTACGTCCTAAACAATGATTACATATTGTATTGTTTGTATAATCAATTATTTCTTTTGCTTTTTCTAATACTTTTTTGTCCATATTATCTACTTTTAAAGTTTTAAGAATAAGTATAAATTAATTTTATTAATTTTTAAAATCAGTTTTTTAATTTTAAATAGTGTTTAAAAATTAAATGAACAATTTAGTAGATTATTTTCTTCTACCAAATTGATTCATTAGACGAGCCATATTTCCTCCACCAAATCCACCACGTTTTCCAATACCTTTCATTGCTTTTTTACTGTTATTATAATATTTAAGAAGTTCTTTAATATCTTTTTCTTCAACACCCGCACCTCTTGCAATCCTTTGGATACGTGACTGTTTTATGATTCTTGGATTCTCCATTTCTTCTTGTGTCATTGATGACATGATGATTTTATAGGTGTTTATTTTATCTTCCGTCATCTTTGTATATTCTTTAGGTATTTTGTTACCTAAACCTGGAATTAAATTCATGACTTGTTGCATTGGACCCATCTTATTCATCATTTCAAATTGATTTTCCATATCTACAAGTGTGAATTTACCACTCATCATGTTATTCATAGTTTTTTGAGCAATATCCTCATCAATGTTTTCTTCTGCCTTTTCAATAAGTGATTGAATATCTCCCATTCCTAGTAATCTTGAAATGAACCTTTCAGGATCAAATACTTCAAAGTCATCTATTTTTTCTCCAGTACCAATGAATTTAATTGGAGCACCTGTTTCTGCAACTGCAGAAAGTGCACCTCCACCTTTTCCAGAACCATCTAATTTTGAAATAATTATAGAACCGATATCTGTTGCTTCAGAAAATGCTTTTGCTTGTTCACCAGCAATTTGTCCAATGGTACCATCAATAACAAGAATAGATTCACTTGGATTAATGATTTTATCTAATTTATTCATCTCTTCAATTAAATCTGATTCCTGTTTATGTCTTCCTGCAGTATCAAAAATTATGATTCTTTGATTTTTGAATTTTTCAAGACCTTTTTTTGCAAGATCTAGTGCATCTTTATTTTCAGGGTCACCATATAATGAAATATCTAGTTCTGTAGTTAATTGTCTTAATTGTTCGTATGCTGCTGGTCTCCATGTATCGGTACATACTACAGCAGGATTGTATCCTTTTTTAATTAAATACTTACATAATTTACCTATGGTTGTTGTTTTTCCACTACCTTGTAGTCCTAAGAATAATATTTTAAATGGTTTATCTGTAATTTCAAGTTTTGCTGCTTCAGAACCAAGTAAATTAACCATTTCTTCATATATAATTGTTATAACATATTCTCTAGCAGTAATTCCTTTAGGTGGTTTTTCATTTAGTGCTCTATCTTCAATTTTTTTAGATAATTTGAATACTAATTTAACATTTACGTCTGATTGAATTAATGCACGTTGTATATCTTTTACAACTTCTTTAACTGTTTTTTTATCTATAACAGTCATTCCTGCTAATTTTTTAATACTGTTACTTAGGCTTTCTCCTAGATTTCCTAACATATTATTAACCAGCTTTTATTTTTTTTAATCATTGATTTTTTAAGTTTTTATAAATTTTTATTTATGCAGCTTTGTTGAAACCCTTTTAAATTTGGATAAATCTATTTTAATTTAAACAAATGGATTTAATAAAATTAAATTTTTAAATAAACATGTTTTTAACAAAACCTTTATTTTTAATATTATACGATTATTTGATAAGTTTAATATAAAATCAATAATATAATTAAATATATAAAATATGATTTAAAAATTTATTTATTATTATATTATTTATGTACTATTTAAATTGTACTCTATTTTTTATTATTTTTAAAAAATTTTATAGAGTTAATATTTAGATTGTACTTGTTTTTTATTATTTTTTAAAATTTTATATGTAGTGAAATTATGCTTGAAGAATTGAAAAAATCTTTAATTGAAGCACCAGTTGTTAAAAAAGGGGATTATGATTATTTTGTTCATCCTGTTAGTGATGGAATTCCAACCATGAAGCCAGAAGTTTTAGTTGAGATTTCTGAAGTTGTTAAAGATAACTTTAACATTGACGTTGATAAAATAGTTGGTATTGAAGCTATGGGTATTCCTTTAGCTACTGCATTATCTATTGAGACAGGCATTCCTTTTGTTATAATTAGAAAAAGACATTATGGTTTAGATGGTGAAGTTGCTATTCATAAAACTACTGGTTATGGTGAATCTGATTTATACATTAATGATTTACATAAAGGAGATAAAGTTTTATTAATTGATGATGTAGTTAGTACTGGCGGAACTTTAATTAGCACTATTAAAGCTCTTGAAGAAATTGGGGTTGAGCTTGTTACAATTATTGCAGTATTGGATAAAGGAAATGGAAAAAATATTGTTGAAAAAGAAACACATCATAAGATTGGCTCTATTGTAAAATTACATATTGAAAACGGTAAAGTTGTAATTGATTCTACTATTGCAGATTAAGTTTAATTAGTGTATTTGTAAATTTTAAAATTATTTATTTGGTTTTTAATTTAATTTTATAGTTAGTTCTTATCTTTAATTTGAATTTTAGAATTATTTTTTTGTTTTTAATTTTAAATATTTACTTTTTAGTTTGATTATTATGTCAATGTATAATATGGAAGTTGAAAAGGTTATTAATCACATTAATAAAAAAGGATATAGGAATGTTGGATTACAGTTTCCGGAAGGATTAAAAATGCAGGCTGTTTCTATTGCTCGTAAAATAGAAGATGAAACAGATGCTACTGTAATTATTTCTGGTGACCCTTGTTTTGGTGCATGTGATGTCTGTGATAAAAAAATGGAGGGAATTGTGGATATGATTGTTCATTATGCTCATACTCCCCTTCCATTAAAATATAAGGTTCCAGTAATGTTTATTGAGGCATATTCTTCAATAAACGTTAAAAAATCATTAGATAAAGCATTAGAATTATTAGAAGATTATAGTAAAATTGCGCTTGCAACTACTACTCAACATTTGCATCTTTTAGGTGAAATTAAAGATTATCTTGAGGATAATGGTAAAGAAATAGTTATAGGTTCATCTTCAAAAGGTACTACTAAAGGCCAGGTTTTAGGATGTAATTTTTCATCAATTAAAAATCTTGATGCAGAAATTTATCTTTTTATTGGGAGTGGAAAATTTCACCCATTAGGAATACATCTATTTACTAAAGCTCCTGTAATTGCAGTAGATCCCTATAATGGTGAAGCAAATGAAATTTCTGATTATGCTGATAGAATTTTAAGGATTCGATTTGCAAGAATCATTAAAGCAAAATCTGTTAAAAAATGGGGAATTATTGTATCTTCTAAAGAGGGACAATATCGGATGGGTCTTGCAAAAGAAATTAAAAAAAGTCTTCAAGATGAAAATATGGAGGCTTATATTATTTTAGTTGATAAAATAAGTCCTGAAATTTTACTTCCATACATGGATTTAGAAGGGTTTATAGTAACGGCATGTCCAAGAATCGCTATCGATGATTCTGCTATGTATAAAAAGCCTCTTATAACTCCTAAAGAACTTGAAATTGTTTTGAATAAAAGAAAATGGGAAGACTATGAATTAGATGAAATTCTTTTCCATGAAAGGTATAAAAATTAGTTTTTAATTATTTATTAATTTTAAATTAATTATCTTTTTATAGAATTTCAGTTTTTTCTATTTTAAGTTTGTTTAAGGTTAAAATATTATTTATTTTTAATTTTAAACTTAATTCTTAAATTATTAAATAGGTACATAATTTTATTTTTTCTAAAGTTTAGATTAAAAATTAAGATTTTTTTTTATTTTAATTTTAAATCTATTTTATTTGGAATATCATTTATTTTTTTAAAATATTTAATTAAGTTTATATTATAATAAATTTATAAATACATATTTATAGTAAAGAAATTATTTAATATGATATTTATTTTTTAAATTTCCTACTTATTTAGAGGTGTATAAATGAAAATAAAATCAGGAGATTTAGTAATGCCTGGAGATTATTTAGGAATTGTAGAACAATATTTACCTGGTGAAGGAACCTATGATGATGATGGTAATATTAAGTCTTCTATTTTAGGTAATGCAAACTTAGATTTGAAAAACAGAATTGTTTCTGTTTCTCCACTTACTGGAACACCTATACTTTTAAAGCTTGGTGATGAAGTTTATGGGCAAATTGCTGATTTACGAAGTCAAAGAGCTATAGTGGATATAATAAGTAAGGTTGATGAAAATAGGGAACTGGCTCTTCCTTATTCAGCTTCAATTCACATATCTCAAGTTGAAAATGAGTATTTGGATTCTTTATCTGATGCATTTAGAATTGGAGATATTATTAAATGTAAAGTTTCTCGTATTACTGGTGATAATGTAGATTTAAATACTGAAGATGAATCTGATGGTGTAATTAAAGCTATGTGTATTCGTTGTCGTTCTTATCTTAGACCTACTAATAGGAGAAATGAGTTAATCTGTGAAAAATGTGGTAAAAAACAAAGACGTAAAATGTCTTCAGAATATCTATATTAAGGTAAATATTTTTAAAATTTATAATTTATTGATTCATTATTGTTTATTAAATTTCTTAGGATGGTAAAAATGGAAATTGAAGTTTTAACTGATAAAAAATTAGAATTGGAAATTGTTCTTCATGGTGAAGATCATGCTCTTTGTAATGTTATAAGAAAAATTCTTATGGAAGATGAGGATGTTCAATATGCTGTTTATGCAATAGATCATCCATTAATTGGTGAACCTATTATGACTATTAAAACTAAACAGAAAAAAGTTGCTAGGAATTCACTTAAAAAAGCAGCTGAAACACTTAAAGATCAAACTCAAGAATTTAAATCTTTAATTGAACAAATTTAAATCTTTTTTAGGATTTTATTATAAGAAAGTTTTTAATTAAATTTTTTATTATTTTATTAAAAAATTTTTTCATAATTTAATTTGGTGGTGATTAAATGTCTTATCATAAAAAACCATCATTAACTGTGGATATTTTTATTTATGATGATGAAAACAATTTTTTATTAATTAAACGTAAAAATGATCCATATAAAAATGCTTGGGCATTTCCTGGTGGTTTTGTAGAATATGGAGAAACAGTTGAACATGCGGCTGTTAGAGAAGCTAAAGAAGAAACAAGTATTGATATAAAATTGGAAAAACTTGTAGGGGTTTATTCTAAACCAGATAGAGATCCTAGAGGTCATACTGTTACTGTTGCCTTTTTAGCTAAAGGTAATTTTGATGATAGAAAAGCAGATGATGATGCAAAAGATATTGATATCTTTAATTTTGATAATGTTAGAAATATTGATTTAGCTTTTGATCATAAGGAAATTCTTAATGATATTTACAGCATATTAAAAGAAGAAAATAAAATTTAATTTTTCTTTTAAAAATTTTATTTTCTATTTAAATTATAATTGGAGGGTTATTATGGAATTTTGTCCAGAATGTGGTGGAATGTTATTACCTAACGAAGGTAAACTTAAATGTAATACATGTGGATATGAAAAAGACGTATCTAGTAATGATGAATATAAAGTAAGTGAAAAAATCAATTCTAAAGATAATGTTGTAGATTTAGGTAGTGACCTTGATGTTCGTCCAACTACTAATGTTTTATGTCCAGAATGTGGTCATAACAAAGCTTATTTTAAGTTGCTTCAAACTCGTAGTGCAGATGAAGCACCTACAAGAATTTTTACATGTGTTAAATGTAAACATTCTTGGAGAGAATATGATTAATTATTCTAATCAATGAGGATTTAACATGAAAAGTTCTAAAGATGAATCAGATTATGAGGATTCAATAAATAATCTTAAAAAGATTATGAAAACAGTTAAAAAAACTCAATTTGAGGATACTAATGAAAAACATAAGGTTTTTAAATCTTCAGATAATTTAGAGTCTGATAATTTTGATGAGTATACTCATAAAGAAGATAAATCATCTATTGTTAATATTTTTAATAAGGTTAATAAAAATTTAGAAGAGGATGCTAATGATAATGAATATGTAGAAACTAAAGAATCTATAAAACCTTTTAAAAATGTTAATATTAAAAAATCTGTAGATAATAAAGATTTAAAAGATGATTCTTTAGATGTTTCTAAATCTATTATTCTTGGAAAAAATAAATCTAATGAAGATGAAGATAAATTGAGTTTTGATAAGATTGAAATTAAAGAGGATGATGTTAAAATTAATTCTTCGGATAATGAAAATGAAGATTCTTCATTTGAAGGTAATATATTAAATAATGTTGATGATGTATTTGTTGAAGATTTAGATAATAAAAGTGAGTCTAAACCTGCTGATTCTGATTTAATAGATGATTCTAAATCAAAAGATAAATCTGAAAGTTCAGATGATATTGATGAAAAATCTTCTAATGTAGATTTGGATGATAATGAATTTATTAATTCAAAATTAGATGATTTAGGTTTAAAATCAATTGATGATGAAAAATCTAAAAATTCTGGAATTCATTTCAGAAAAGATAAGATTGGTCCTTTTCCAATTGCTGGAATGATTGTGGGAGTTCTTACAATTTTATTTGGATTTTTCTTAATATTTAGACACTCTGCTAGGGTTGTTGATAGTGTTGCATCAGGTGAATCTGCAGGACTTGCATTTTTATTATTTATCATTGGTTTAATTTGTTTTATTTTTTCATTAATGCAAATAATATCCTTCGGAACTTCTAATGGAACTATAAGTAGAATTAGAAGTTTAGATTCTAATGAAGAGGATGAAAATGTTGATAATTTCTTAAAAAGGTTTTCTTCAATTGAAGATGATATTGAAGATAATAATAAAGAAGATAATAGTGAGGATAATAGATTTGTTTTAGAAGATAATGAAGAAAATTATAATCGTACTAAAAAATCATTTGATGAAAAAGTTGCTAAAAGTTCAGATGATTTTAAAATCACTGTAAATACTTCAATTACAAAAGAAGATTCTAAAAATAAACTCAATAATGATATGGAAAATTCTGATGAATAATCTTCTTTTTCATTATTTTATTTCAATATATTTTTAAAATTTTTATTTTTAGGATAAAATTTATTGATTGATTTTTAATTTAAATATAATATGTCATTTTTTAGATTATTAAATTTATTTAAACTTGTATTAACTATTTTTATAATATATTAAATCTTAATTTTATAAAATCTAACTTTTATGCTCTGTTTTTATTTTATATTTATTGTTAATTTTATTCTACTGAATTTTTTTAGTTTTATTTTAAATTTTAAATTTATTTATATAATATTTATTAATGATGATAACTAAAAATATAATATAATATTTTTAATTATTTATTAAAAATTATTTTTATTGAGAGGATTACATGTTTAAAGCCGAATTAAACGACCCTAATATATTAAAAACAAGTTTTGATGCAATTTCATCAATTGTTGATGAAGTTCAATTACAAACTGATAGTGAAGGTGTTCGATTAGATGCTCTAGACAGAAGTCATATAACTTTTGTACATTTAGAGTTAAAAGCAAGTTTATTTGAAGAATATATTTGTGATGAACCTGAAAAAATCAATATTGACACTGATGAATTGATGAAAGTTTTAAAACGTTCTAAATCTAACGATAAAGTTACTTTATCTTTAGATGAAGGTAATTTAATAATTACTTTTGAAGGTGAAGCTAAAAGAAGATTTAAAATACGTCTTATTGATATGGAATATGATTCTCCAACTCCACCTCCATTAGAATATCCAACTGAATTTGAAGTTCCTTTTGCACTTTTAAAAGATTCAATCAACGATATTGACATTTTCTCTGATAAAATTATATTAAGTGTCAATAGTGAAGTATTTAAAGCTGCTGCTGAAGGAGAATTCGGTGATGCAAATATTGAATATGTACATGGTGAAAAGATAGATGAAGAAGTTAAGTCTATTTTTTCTTTAGAAAAAATTAGAGAAATGCTTAAGGCAGATAAATTTTCAGATGTTGCAAAAATTTATTTAGGTAATGATATGCCTTTAAAACTTTCACTTAAAATGATTTCTGGAGATGGGGAACTTAGTTTCTTACTTGCACCACGTATTGAAACTGATGAATAATCAGTTTCTTAAAATTTTATTTTACTTATTTTAAACCATTTTTAAGCTTATATTTCTGTGAGATGTTATAGTGGATAAATTTTTCCAAGAATTACGTAAAATCCAAAAAAAGGAAAGAGCTAATAGTTCATTAGCTAAAGTAGATAATAATTTTTATAGTCTTATCTATTCCTATATAAATGAACTTAAAGATAATATTAGTGATGATCCTTTTTCTAATGAAAGTTATCTTCTTAAAGATACTCAGAGAATTGCAACAGAAATATGTGAAAGAAGAGAACATAAAATTGCTGAAGCAGCATTAATGAATATTCATAGATCTTACCATCTTTTTAAAGGTAAACCTAAATTTGATTTAGTAGATACTACTCCTCTTAACTTAACTGATGAAGAAGAGAAATTATATTATTCACTAATGGATAGTTTTAAAGTTCATAGAAATAATATATCCCTTGATAATTTAAATAGTCAAAATAAAGATGAAGAATCAAATACTGTATACAATGAAGATATTGATAATGAAGATTCTTTAGATGAGGATAATCAGGTAACTGCTAGATTAAGTCAGATTGCTAATGCTAAGATTATAAGTGATGAAAAAAGAGAACCTATTGAAAAACAAATTATTGATTCTAATATTAATAATTTAAAAAAAGAATCTAAATTAGATTCCAATTTTAAAGGAGAATCTAATAAAAATTCTAATATTAATAATTTAAAAAAAGAATCTGATACTATAAATAGTAATATTGAATCAAATATTTCTAAAGAGGATAATAATGAATTAGATAATATTAGAAAAGCAGTAAATGATCAATTCGTTGATTTAAAGGAAGAAGATTTTTTAGATTCTAAACTTAAAACTAAAAGTCTTGAAGAAAATGTTTTAGTTTTAATCTTTAAAGATTTTAATGAAATTATGGGGATTGATGAAAAAGTTTATGGTCCTTTTAAATCACAAGATCTTGTTAGTTTGCCTAAAGCTAATGCTAATGTTATTGTTAGATGTAGAAAAGGAAGACTTGTTAAAATTTAATTTTAATAAATTATTTATTAATATTTCATTTTCTATTTTTATAGTTAATTTTAAATACTTATTAATTAAATATAATTAATGTATCTATGATATATTAAAATCTTAATTATTCTTATTAATAATCTATTTTTTAGATTTAATTTATTATTTTATGATTTTTATTCTTGCTGAAGGGATACCTAAAAAGTTCTTGTTTAGTTTGAATTATATTATTTAGATGCTATCGGCTATTGGGATACCTAAAAAGTTCTTGTTTAGTTGATAATTTTTTATTAAAGGTGATTATATGAAAATACCAAAAGAAAAAAGGACTTACTGTCCATATTGTAAAAGACATACTGTTCATGAAGTTCGTACTTCTAAAAAACGAAAAGCTAGTGAGTTAAAATGGGGACAAAGACAGTTCAGGCGTGTAACTGCAGGATACAGAGGTTATCCAAGACCATTACCTAGTGGAAGTAAACCAGTTAAAAAATTAGATTTAAGATACAAATGTAAAGAATGTGGAAAATCACATATCAGAAAACCATTCAGAACAGGTAAACCTGAATTTGTAAGTCAATAGGTGTTTAATATGGCTAGTAAAGGTAGAGGAAATTTTTTAAAAGTTAAATGTTTAGATTGTGGTAATGAACAAATCGTATTTGATCGTGCTGCTTCTGATGTAAAATGTATTATCTGCGGTAAAACTATTGTTAAATCCCGTGGATCTAAAGCTAAAATTATGGCTCATATTGATGAAGTTTTAAATTAAATATTTTTTAATTTTTTAATTTTTATTATTTCTATTTTTTTAATTTATTAAATTATAATAAAAATTAAGAACCTAAAAATATTGGAGGTGTTTTTATAGTAAGAAAAAATGCTAAATGGCCTGAAGAGGGTGAACTTCTTGTTGCTACAGTATATAAAGTTCTTCCATATGGTTGTTTTGCTAAATTAGAAGAATATCATGGTAAAGAAGCATTTATTCATATTAGTGAAGTTTCTTCTGGTTGGGTTAAAAACATCCGTGACCATGTTAGGGAAAATCAAAAAATTGTAGCTCGTTGTATTAGAGTTAATCCAAAAAAAGGGCATGTTGATGCTTCCTTAAAAAGAATCAGAGAAGACCAAAGAACTAAAAAGATTCAGCAATGGAAAATAGAACAAAAAGCTGAAAAATTTTTAGAGTTATCTGCTAAATCATTAAATAAGAATTTAAACACTGCTTATAAAGAAGTAGGTTATGAATTAATGGATATCTTTGGGGATATTTATGGCGCTTATGAAACAGCTGCTGAGGAAGGGGCTCAATCTTTAATTGATGAAGGTATTGATGAAGAATGGGCTGAAGCAATTACTAATGTTGCTGAAAGAAATATCACACCTCCAGAGGTTCATATTAGTGGATATATAGATATTCAGACTTTTGACCCTGACGGAGTAGATATTGTTATTAAAGCTTTAAAAGCTGCTGAAGATAATGACACTGAGGATGAAGTTAAAGTACAATATGTTGGTGCTCCAAGGTATCGTATAACTGTTACCTCTTCAGATTATAGGGTAGCTGAAAAAGAACTTCAAAACGCTGCAGATAGGGCTATAAAAATTATTGAAGATTCTAATGGAAATGGTGAATTTTTACGTGAATTAGAAGATAATTAGATTTTTTTTAAAATCTTTATCTCTAATCATTTATGATTTAAAAAATTATATAGAAAATTCATCTTTTTTAATCATGTTTGTTAAAAATTTATTATTAAAATTTTTATCTAAATTTTCTAATGATTAAAGTTTTATCCCTTTTTAATTTAGAATTTTAGATTTAAAAAAATTTGATATTATTGCTTTTTTTATTTATTTTTAATTAATTTTTGAAAAGATTTTTTAATAAGATACTTAAAATTTTTATACATAATTTAAAATGGTGTAAAATATTTTTGTGATAATATGAAAATGAAAATGCATAAATGCAAATCATGTAATATTTACACTCTTCAAGAGAAGTGTCCCAAATGTGGTGGAGATTTAAATGTTATTTATCCTCCAAAATATTCAATTGAAGATAAATATGGTAAATATCGTAGGAAATTAAAAGAACAATCTAAAAGCGAGGATTAAAATGTTAAAAACTAAAATTAAAGTTTTAGAAGAGGTATCTTTAGATAGCCCTGTATTTATTGAAGCTCTTCCAGGTATAGGACATGTTGGAAAATTAGCTGCAGATCATTTAATTGATGAATTAGGCGCTACTAAATTTGCAGAAGTTTATTCACCTTATTTCCCGCCACAAGTTTATGTTGATGAAAATGGTTTAATTGAAAATATGATTAATGAATTTTATTATTTAAAAAACCAAGGTGAAGATGAAAAAGATTTTATTATTCTTGTAGGAAATACTCAAGGTGTTTCTCCAGAAGGACAATATGCTATTTGTAATGATTTACTCGATTTTATTGAAGAGTATAATGTAAGTGAACTATTTACATTAGGTGGTTTAGCTACAGGTCAACCAGTGGAAAAACCTATTGTTTATGGTGCAGCAACTGATGAAGATAAAATTGATCTTTTAAAAGGTGTTGATGTTGAAATCAGATCTGCTGATGGTGGAATTATTGGGGCTTCAGGTCTATTCTTAGGTTTAGGTAAACTTAGGGGTATGTCTGGTGCTTGTTTAATGGGTGCAACTCCTGGTTATTTTATTGATCCAGAGGCTGCAGAAGCAATATTAAATAAATTGTCTGCTTTATTAAAAATTGAGGTCAATACTGATAAACTTGAGGAAAGAGCTGAAGAAACAAGACAAATATTATCTAAAGCTCAACAAAGAGAACAAGAAGTATTAAATCGCAGTATGCCTCAGCAAGATGATGATTTAAGGTATATTGGATAATTTTTTTATTCTTTTATTTTTATTTTAATTATTTTTTCTGTTTTTAGTTTTAATTTATAGTTTTTTCTGTTTTTATTATTTTTTGGTCTTATGTTATTCATTTTTCTGTTTAATTATATCCATAAAACCTACTTTTTTGATAAATTATTTTATTAAATCTTTTATTTTTAAATTATGAGTGGATTTTTATCCTGAATTTAAATGTTTTTGCAAAAATTTTATTTATTCTATTTTTCAACTGCTTTTTCTATTTATCTATAACTTAATATATTAGGATAATCTAATTTTTATTCATGTTAATTAATACGGATTTACATGTTCATAGTTGTTTTTCAATGGCAACTTCTAAAGATATGTTAATAGATAATATGGCTCCAAAAGCTAAGGAAAAAGGACTTCAGCTTGTAGGAACTGGGGATGCATTTCATCCAAAGTGGTTAAAAATTATTGAGGAGTCTACTGAGTATATTGGTGATGGGATTTATTCACATAAAGATTGTGATTTTCTATTAACAGTGGAAGTTGAAGCAGAAAAAAAGATTCATCATTTAATTTTCATTCCAAACATTGAAATTGCACGTGAACTTTCAGATAAATTGGTTTCAAAAAATAAATTTTCTGATGGTAGACCTAGGACAAAAATGTCTGGTTCTGAAATTTATGATATGGTTAAAGAATATGATTGTTTGATTGGTCCAGCTCATGCATTTACTCCTTGGACAGGTATGTATAAATCATATGATAGTATTTATGATTGTTATGGTGG
Organism: Methanobrevibacter sp.; assembly: GCA_051892775.1. GTDB lineage: Archaea > Methanobacteriota > Methanobacteria > Methanobacteriales > Methanobacteriaceae > Methanarmilla. The sequence goes on from JBJFGN010000070.1 coordinate 15,212, forward strand.
AAAAGTTGATTTTTTAGAACTTGGGTTATCTGCTGATACAGATATGGCAGATACTGTTAAAGAACTTAAAGATATACCATTCTTATCAAATTCTGATGCACATTCTCCATGGCCACATAGATTAGGTAGGGAGTTTAATCAAATTCAGATGAAAGATATTTCATTTTCATCACTGAAGTATGCATTAAAACATAAAGATATTAAAGCAAATTATGGTTTGTATCCTAACTTAGGAAAATATCATATGACTGCATGTACTAAATGCTACAAATTAATTAATCCTTCCGCTGCATATGATAATAAAATGAAATGCCCTTATTGTGGAGGTAGAATTAAGAAAGGTGTTGATTATAGAATTAGTGAAATAAATGATTATGAGAAACCACATCATCCTGATTTTAGACCACCTTATATTCATACTATGCCTCTTGCTGAAATAATATCTAAAATTTATGATAAAGGAGTCACAACAAAAACAGTTCAAAATAAATGGCAATTATTAATTGATACTTTTGGTCCAGAAATTGAAATTCTTATTAATGTACCTCTTAATGAGATTGAAAATATTGATTCTAAAATTGCTAAAGGAATCTCTGCATTTAGAAATAAAACAGTTAATATTATTCCTGGCGGTGGAGGTAAATATGGTGAAATATCTTTTGATAAGAAGTTAAAAGAGGATAATAAAAATGGTGTAATAACTTTAGATAATTTTTAATTATATTATCTTTTTAAATCTTTTTTTAAATTAGTTTTATTGGATTTAATTAAGGTATTTTTTTAAAATAAGTTTGTTTTATTGGATTTAGGTAAGGTATTTTTAAATCTTTTTTTAAATTAGTTTTATTGGATTTAATTAAGGTATTTTTTTAAAATAAGTTTGTTTTATTGGATTTAGGTAAGGTATTTTTAAATGAGTTTTTTTAAATTTAAATAAGTATATTTCTCTTTTAAATAAGTTTTTAGATTTAATAAGTATTAAAATCTTAGTAAATCATTTATCTTTATTTTTTAAAAATATTTTTTAGTTTATTAAATTCTTTAAGATATAATCTTTTTTTGATTCATAATATAAAATTTTTAATTAAATCTATTTTAAACAAAGTCTAGAAAATATATTTAATTAATTATTCTAATTCTATACCTTTTTGGATTAATTTAAAAATATTATTATCATTTAAACTGTAGAATACTTTTTTATTTTCTTTTCTACTTTTAACTATATTATGGTGTCTTAATATTCTAAGTTGATGTGAAATACTTGATTGACTCATATCTAAGAGAATAGATAACTCACATACACAAAGTTCATTAATTTTAAGTGCATTAATTATTCTTAATCTATTATAATCTCCAAGTAATTTAAATAAACTGGCTGTTCTTTCATAAGTTTCATTATCTAACATTTCTTTGGAAACTTCTTCAATGACATCTTCTCTTAAACTTTTAATTTCACATATATCGTTTGCCATAGTATCATTTAATTTAAATAATATTCTAAAAAAAAACGGACTTGGCGGGATTTGAACCCGCGATCTTTAGATTAGGAGTCTAACGCCCTATCCAGCTAGGCTACAAGCCCATATTATAATTATTTTTATAAAATAACCATGTAATAAAAAATTCATTAAAAAAAGCAGTTTTAAATCTACGGACCAGCCGGGATTTGAACCCGGGATCTTCGGATTAGAAGTCCGACGCCCTATCCTACTAGGCTACTGGCCCATATATCATAACAATAAAGTATTAGTTTATTCTAGTATATAAATTTTTTCTTTAATTTTTATTTTTTATTTAATTTTTTCTATTTTTTTAAAAAATTTAAAAATAAATACAGTATATAAAAATACTGTTTTTATTCTTTATTTAACCTTCATATGGATGATCTGGAGCTCCTCCTCCACCTTCATCTATATTGTCTCCATATGTATGGAATCCAATAGCTTGATCATATACATTATAATATGTGACGGTGTAGGTTCCATCTCCATTATCAGTTGTTATAGCATATGCAACACTATAATCTTTTATTTCTGAATCACCATTATTGGTATTATTATTATTATTTATTGCTGGAGGTACTGGATTATCTTGTTGATTAACTGTTCCACTATCACTAGAACCTCCATTACTGGAGCCTCCATTATCTGAACCGCCATAGTAGAAACTACTTCCATATGGGCTGTCACCTGTACCATATGGGGATATACCTCCAGAGCCACCACTTCCACTAGTATCATTGGTACTAACATTTGTGGAATTGTTTCCTATACCTGTTCCATGGGTATTGGTACCTATACCTTGGAGACTTTTAAAAATACCATTATCATCACTAGTTAAACCATATGCAGTTACTCCAGCAGCAATACATATAACTATAATAATTGAAATAATAATGTTTGATTTTTCCATTTTGTTTCACCTCTAATTGATCAATAAGAAGTTATATTCTATAAAAAATTTATAATTATAATTTTTTGAATTATAGTTATAAATCTTTTATAGAATAAATAAATTTAGTTTGTAGTTATATATATTTGTATTTATATTAATAAATATTGCGATATAACTAATTTTTTAAATATTTATTAGTTTTTTTATTTTTTATTTTTTATTGGTTTTCTATTTTAATGGTTTAAAATCTTTTTTAAACTAAAATAATCTTTATTTATCTGATATTTTTGAATTGTTTTATTTTTATTTAGTTTTATTTTTTTAATTTCTTAATAATTTGATTTTGTATACTTTTTTTATTTTCTTTATATTTTTTGTATAAACTTTTTAAATAAAATATTATACTATTTAAAGTTTTCTAATTATTTTAAAGAAAATCATATATATATCATTTATTATCATAATTATTATTGTCGTTAGTTTCTAATTTTTTTAACAAAGAGGTGACACATTTGAGTGATAAAATAGTTATATCCCCAACTACCAGACAAGAAGGTCATGCAGAACTTGTCATGGAAGTGGATGATGAAGGGATTGTTACAAAAGGTAGATATTTTAGTATTACTCCTGTCAGAGGATTAGAAAAGATGGTTGTAGGTAGATCACCAGAAACTCCTCCTGTTTTATGTCAAAGGATTTGTGGTGTATGTCCTATTCCCCATACTTTAGCTTCTGTAGAAGCTATTGATGATTCTTTAGATATTGAAATACCAAAAGCTGCAAGAATTATGAGAGAAATGACTTTATTTGCACATTGTATTGATAGTGCAGCTATTCACCATTTCTTAATTGCTCCTGATTTTGTACCAGATAATTTATTTAATACTGCAGTAGATAGTGTATCTAATATTAGGAAATTAGCACAATTTATTGTAGACACTATTGCTGGTGAGGGTATTCACCCATCTGATATTAGAGTAGGAGGTATGGCACAAAATATTTCTCCATTAGCAAAAGAAAAAATTACTGAAAAAGCTAAAGCATTAGTTCCAGCTATTGAAAAACATGCTGAGTTAATTGAAGGTTTAGTTGCTGATAAAGGATTACCTAAAGATTTAGGTGTAGTTAAATGTAAACCATTTGCTTCAGATGGATATTATGGTAATAAAGATTACTTTGACTTTGATAAATTCAGTGAAATTATGCCAGAACAATGGTATGATGATGAAGAAATAGGTAAAAGAGCATGTTCAACTATTCCATTATGGGAAGGTAAAAATATTGAAACTGGTCCTAGAGCAAGAATGGAAATGTACCATGGTTTCAAAGATAAAGGTGTTGTAGCACAACATGTTGCTAGAGCTGAAGAAATGAAACTAAATGCTAATAGATTAGTTGAATTAATTGATCAATTAGATACTTCTGCTCCAACTTTAGCTGATTTTGATCCTAGAGGAACAAATAAATTAGGTGTAGGTGTAATTGAAGCACCTAGGGGAACTGATGTTCATATGGCTCAAATTAAAGATGGAAAAGTACAATACTATACTTGTTTAGTACCTACTACTTGGAATATTCCAACTATGGGTCCTGCTACTGAAGGTTTCCATTATAAATATGGTGCTCATGTAATTAGAGCATATGACCCTTGTTTATCTTGTGCTACTCACGTAATGGTTGTTGATGATGAAGATAAAAATGTATTAAAACAAAATATGGTGAACTTATAGAGGAATATCATGACTTATGATGTAGGAACTATAGTTGTTGGTTGCGGTAATGTTTTATTCAAAGATGATGGTTTTGGACCACATGTAATCAAAACTATTAAAGAAGAATATTTAAAGGATAAAGAAGTTTCTGATGATGTGGAGTTTATTGATGCAGGTACTAGTGCAACATATTATATATTTTCACTTCCTAGTGATGCTTGGAAAAAGATTATTGTTGTAGATGTTGTTGATTATCATGCTGAACCAGGTTCATTAAAATATTTTTCACCATTTGAAATGCCTAAAGGAAAATATGAAAATGCTCATAATTGGGCAGTAGAGGAACCATTACAAGATTTGGCAAATAAAGGAATTGATGTTGTTATTGTTGGATGTCAACCACAAGAAATTTCTGCACCAGATATAGATTTAGGCTTATCAGAGTCTGTTCAAAATGCTATTCCTAAAGCTATTGATATGATATTCAAAGAAATAGGGGTTAATTAAATGTTTGAAAAATTAAAAAAATCATTTGGTAAAAAAGAAACCAAACCTGTTGAATCTGAGGTTAAATATGAAGAAGGTAAAGTTTCTGTAAAACCAACTAACAAACCTAAAATAGGATATATTCATGTAAGTGGATGTACTGGAGATGTAATGTCCTTAACTGAAAACTATGATATTTTATCTACATTATTATCTGATATGGTAGATATTGTATATGGTCAAACCTTAGTTGATAAATGGATTCATGGTACTTATGCTGAAGAAATGCCAGACATGGATTTATGTCTTATTGAGGGTTCTGTCTGTTTACAAGATGAACACAGTTTAATAGAAGTTCAAGAAGCTAGAAAACATTCTAAATTAGTTGCGGCATTTGGTTCTTGTGCTATGAATGGTTGTTTTACAAGATTCTCTCGTGGAGGTCAACAAGCTCAACCTAAACATGAATCTTTTGTACCTTTAAGTGACCTAATTAAAGTAGATCTTGCTATTCCTGGTTGTCCTGCTTCTCCTGAAATTATTGCTAAATCAGTTGTTGCTTTAATTAATAATGATATGGATTATTTACAACCTGCATTAGATATTGCAAATTGTAATTTAGCTTGTGGTTGTGACTTACAAACCAATATTATTAACAAAGCTTTATGTACTGGTTGTGGAACTTGTGCATTAGCTTGTCCTACTAAAGCTATAGATATGGTGGAAGGTAGACCTATTATTAATACTAATAGATGTATTAAATGTGGTTCATGTAATGTTCACTGTCCTAGAACTTGGTTCCCATTAGACAGGATTAAAAAAGAGTTCAATTTATAGGAGGATTAAACATGGAATTTGGTAATTATAAAGAAGTTTTATGTGCTAGAGCAACTGATAGTAAAATACAAGAAGTATCTCAAGATGGGGGAATTGTTACTGCTTTATTTTCTTATGCTTTAGATGAAGGTATTATTGAGGGTGCTGTTGTTGCTGGACCTTCTGAAAAACCTTGGGTACCAGAACCTATAGTTGCAATGTCTAAAGAGGATCTTATTGATGCAGCAGGAACTAAATATACTCATTCTCCTAATGTTTGGGCTTTAAAACAAGCAGTAAGACAATATGGTCTTGAAAAAGTAGGTACTGTTGGTACTCCTTGTCAAATTATGGGTATTAGAAAAATGCAAGTTTATCCATTTTCAACTCGTTTTGTTGCAGATAAACTTAAATTATTAATTGGTATTTTCTGTATGGAAAATTTCCCATTTGCATCTCTTGAAACTTTTGTTGAAGAAAAAATGAAAGTAAATATGGATGATGTTACTAAAATGGATATTGGTAAAGGTAAATTCTTTGCTTATACTGGTGATCAAGATAATAAAATACCTTTAAAACAAACACATGGTTATGAACAAGCTGGATGTAACGTATGTCCTGATTATGTTGCAGAGTTAGCTGATGTATCTACTGGATCAGTTGGTACTCCTGATGGTTGGTCTACTGTATTTACTAGGACTGATGATGGAGACTCTATTTTCAAGGCAGCTGTTGATGCTGGAGTTATTGAAGCTAAACCTATGGACGATGAAGTAAAACCAGGTCTTGGATTACTTAGTAAATTAGCTAAAGGTAAAAAAGATAAAAATAAAAAAGAAGCAGAAAAAAGAGTTAAAATGGGATTACCTATCCCTTCAGGTTTTGATAAATTTTATCAATACTAATTTTTTTTCTCTTTTTTATTTTTTTAAACTTTTCTAGTGTTTTGGGTTTATTTTCAATTTTTATTAAATAATTTTACTAATTTTTATTTAAATTTTATTTGTTTAAATTCTTTATTTTTATTTTTTATAATTTATTTATTATTTTTTTAATTATTCGCTAAATATTTAATTATATTTTATTTTGTATTATTTTATTTATATTTTATAAATGTTCTAATTTTTTATATATTCTTTATATTAATTCTTATTAGCTTATATTTCTTATTTTATCTTTATCTTTATTTATTTTTATTTTTGAGTAAAATTTTTCTTATAGTTTATTATTTCCAAATTTAAAAATTTTAATCTTTTAATTTTGGAATTGTTTATTTTTTTTATTTTATATCTTTTTTTTAATATCAATTTAATTTTTAAATCATTGTTTTTCTTATATTACTCATTTAAATTTTTGTTTTATTCATATCTAACATTGCAACATTTCCTTAACATTTGTCTATATTCCAAACTTTTTAAATAGAACTTTATTTTATAATATTAATTGTAAAATCAATACAAGCGCTAATAATGTTCAATATTTGTAATAAAAAGTTAATTAATATTAAAACAATTCGTAATAATTAAAATTAAATTTTTAATGATATTTACTTCCAATTTATACTTTATTTTGTTTTATTATTAATTTGATTCTTTTTTATTATATCTATGGAATTTTAATAAAAATTAAAGGGAATTTTTTTATTACTCTTCTTTATTTTAAAGAACATTATTTTTCTTATGTGTTGTGAGTCTTTGTATGAACATTTAATAAAATATTTTAAATTTCATTATGGAATTAGTAACTTTTTATAAAGTTAGTAAAATATTTTAAAAATATATTTTCGATTGGAGGAAATTTATATGGATAAAACTAGATTTACAGTACCGAGAGACATATATGTAGGAGAAAATTCATTAGAAAATTTAAAAAATTTAGAAGGTAAAAAAGCTTTTATAGTTATTGGTGGTGGATCCCTTAAACGTTTTGGATTCCTTGATAAAGTAATGGATTATTTACATGAAGCTGGATTTGAAACAAAATTATTTGAAGGTGTAAAATCTGATCCTTCTGTTGATACTGTTATGGAAGGTGCTAAACAAATGCTTGAATTTGAACCAGATTGGATTGTTGCAATGGGTGGTGGTTCTCCTATTGATGCAGCAAAAGCAATGTGGATTTTCTATGAATATCCAGATTTAACTTTTGAGGAAGCTTGTGTTCCATTTGGTTTACCAAAAATGAGAAATAAAGCAAAATTCTGTGCTATTGGTTCAACTAGTGGTACTGGTACTGAAGTAACTGCATTTTCTGTAATTACTGATTATAATACTGGTATTAAATGGCCTATCGCTGATTTTGAAGTAACCCCTGATGTTGCAATTGTTGATCCACAATTACCTGCAACTATGCCTAAAAAATTAGTAGCTCACACTGGAATGGATGCATTAACTCATGCAATTGAAGCATATACTGCAGCAACTCACCAACCATTTGCAGATGCGATGGCTTTAGATGCAATTAGACTTATACTTGAAAACTTAAAAGCTTCATTTGATGGTGATATGGATGCAAGAGAAATGATGCATTATGCTCAATGTGAAGCAGGTATTGCATTTTCTAATGGATTATTAGGTATTGTTCATTCAATGGCACATAAAACAGGTGCAGCTTTCTCAACTGGTCATATTCCTCATGGTGAAGCTAATGCTATCTACTTACCTTATGCAACAAGATTTAATGCAAGAAAAGACCCTTCAAGATATGCAGCTATTGGTAGATATCTTGGTTGGGAAGGTAGTGATGAAGAACTTGTTGAAGAATTATGTAATACTGTTGCAGAATTTAATAGATACTTAGGTATACCTCATGATTTAAGAGAATTTGGTATTAAAGAAGATGAATTTAATGATAAAGTAAAACAAATCGCAGAAAATGCTATGGGAGATGCTTGTACTGCTGCAAACCCTAGGGAAATGACTGCAGAATTATTTGAAAAATTATTACATAACATTTACTATGGTATTGATGAGATTGATTTCTAGATTTGTATATTGTTAAAGAGGTTAAAACATGAAAATCCCAGAAAATCCTGCTGATAAAGAATATAAATTATATATTAATGGTCAATGGAAAGATGCATCTGATGGTGGAAAATTTGATACATTTTGTCCTGCTAATGGGGAAAAATTATCTACTTGTGCAGAAGCAACTAAAGAAGATGTAGATGAAGCTGTTAATGCTGCTAATGTAGCTTTTGAAGATTGGAAATTAGTAGATCCAATTGAAAGAGAAGAAATTTTACTTAAAATTGCAGATATCATTGATGATAATGCTGAGAAATTAGGAATGATTGAAACTTTAGATAATGGTAAACCAATAAGGGAGAATATGGCTATAGACATGCCATTTTCATCAGATCATTTCCGTTACTTTGCTGGAGCTGTTCGTGCTGAGGAAGGTTCTGCAAAAATGTTGGATAACAATACATTAAGTTTAATTTTAAGAGAACCAATTGGAGTTGTAGGTCAAATTGTACCTTGGAATTTCCCATTCTTAATGGCAGCATGGAAATTAGCACCAGTACTTGCAGCAGGTTGTTGTACTGTATTTAAACCATCAAGTTCAACACCATTAAGTGTACTTGAGTTTGCTAAATTAACTGAAAAAGTAATCCCTAAAGGCGTTTTTAATGTTATCACTGGAAAAGGTTCTAAATCTGGTCAATATATCTTAGATCATCCAGGATTTAGAAAATTAGCATTCACTGGTTCCACTGAAATTGGTTGTAATGTTGCTGATGCAGCTGCATGTAGATTAATCCCATCAACTCTTGAATTAGGTGGTAAATCTGCAAATATATATTTCTCAGATTGTAAATGGGACATGGCAATGGATGGATTACAATTAGGTATTCTTTTTAATCAAGGTCAAGTATGTTGTGCAGGTTCTCGTGTATTTGTACAGGAAGAAATATATGATAAATTTGTTAAAGAAGCAGTTGATCAATTTAGTAAAATAAATGTTGATATGCCATGGAAAGAAGACACACAAATGGGTTCTCAAATTAATGAGAGACAAGTTCAAAAAATTGAAAAATGTGTTCAAGATGGTGTAAAAGAAGGTGCTACAATAGCAGTTGGTGGTGAAAGATATTCTGAAGGTCCACTTTCAGAAGGAAGTTTCTTTAAACCAACTTTATTAACAAATGTTACAAATGATATGAAAGTTGCTCAAGAAGAAATATTTGGACCAGTTGCTGTTGTTATTCCATTTAAAGATGAAAAAGATGTTGTTGAAATGGCAAATGATAGTACCTATGGTTTAGGTGGAGCAGTTTGGACTCGTGATATCAATCGTGCTATACGTGTATGTAATGCAATTGAAACTGGTCGTATGTGGGTAAATACTTATAATTCTATTCCTGCAGGTGCTCCATTCGGAGGTTATAAACAATCTGGTATTGGTCGTGAAACTCATAAAGTCATATTAGAACATTATACTCAAATGAAAAATATTATGATCAATTTATCAGAAGAACCTAGTGGTTTCTATCCAAAAAAATAAGTGTTTTTTGAATAATTATTGAATTTTAATTCAATATTTATTCATTTTTTCCATTTAGATATTAATTATGGTGATTCTCATGGGCGCATATGATTATAAAAAAATAATTGCAAAAGAATCTTCTGATATCTATCTAAATGAAACATTATTTATGGATATTTTTAGATCTATTAGATGGGCTGATGGTGTATATTGTCCTAAATGTAAATCTTTTGAGGTATATAAAAAAGGATTTTTAAAAAAATCTAATTATAAAGGTAAAATTAGAAAATACACTTGTAAAAAATGTAATAATAATTTCAATGATTTCACAAATACCTTCCTTGAAAATTCAAAAATCCCTATAAGTGTTATTGCATTTATACTATTTAACATGGATTCTATGTCTGTAACTGACATGGCAAAATATGTAGGTTGTAGTAGAAACACGATATATAGAATAATTAAAGATATCTATAAATCTATTGGAAATAAACATGAAAACTTTGTTTTAACTAATAATGGATACTTATCAGAATTCAAAGTTAATTTCGAAGATAAGAGGTGTTTAAATGAAAATTAGTGTAATTGGAGGTACTGGTCCTCAAGGTTTAGGAATAGCAAAACGCTTAGCTATTGCAGGTGAGGATGTAATTGTAGGATCAAGAAAAGAGGAAAAAGCATTAAAAATTGTTAATGAAACTATTGATGAACTTAAAGATTATGATATTTCTATTGAAGGTATGGCAAATGAAGATGCAGCTAAAAATGGGGATATATTAATAATGACAGTTCCTTTAGTTGCTCAAGCTCCTACATTAAAAACAATCAAAGAATTTGTAGGAGATAAAGTATTTATAGATGCTACAGTTCCTCTTGAAACAGCAATTGGTGGTTCTCCTAAAAGATGTATTGGTATTTGTGAAGGTTCTGCTGCAGAAAGAACTCAAGCTTTATTAAAAGGTACTGGTGCAAAGGTTGTTTGTGCATTTTGTAATATTAGTAATTCTTTATTATTAAATATTCCAAATGATATTGATTGTGATTGTCTAATTGCAGGAGATTATCAAGATGCAAAAGATATTTCTATGGAATTAATCAATAAAATTCCAGGTGTAAAATGTATTGATGCAGGACCTCTTGAAAGATCAAGAATGATTGAAGAAATCACCCCACTACTCATTGCTTTAAACATTAAGTATAAATCACAATTTGGTGGAATTAGAATCACAGGTATTGATTCTAAATAAATCTATGCCCCATTGAGACTAAAATTGCTACTTAATTGTCCCTTAAATATTTTATATGATTAAGAATCTATTTAGATTCTTTTTCATATAATAAATAAAAATAGTATTTTCTAAAGTTGATATTATCATTTTAATAATTAGGTAAACTTAATATTTGGAATTTTTTTATTTCTAATCTGCCATATATTATCTTTAATATATTATTGAATATTATCTAGTAAATTATAGTTATATTTAATAAATTAACTCCATTTGGAATTTTTACACTTTATGAAAATAATCTTCCCCATATATTATTGAATCTAAAGAATAACATATAATTTAAAAGTTAATTTAAAGAATTTTATTAATTGTTTCCTCTTTATTAAATTATACATGAAAACCCTATAAGTATTGTCTTAATAAGATTAAACTACTAAATTACTAAATATTCATAATATATAAGTTTACCTTATTATTTAGTTATGGTATTAATTTATCTTATTCTCCATTAATACCATAACCTCCCTATAGATTAACTTATTTTTGAAAAAATAGAAATATTTGATTTTATAATGTTGTAACAGTACAGCCATCTTCTTCAACAATGATTGTATGTTCTGTCTGAGCTACCATTCCATTAGTTTTTTCTTTTAATGGGTGATATGCATATATTGCCATTGCTCTTGAAAGATTTCTCATTGAAGCATGTAATCTATTTTTATTAAAATCTTTTGTTAACCATCTTCCAGAGAATGGTAAATCCCTATAATTGTGTTCTATGTGTTTTAAAACTTTTTTATCATGAGCCATTCTAAATGGCCTATCTCTCATAAATGAAAAAATGTATGCTCCAGGAATATCATCTACAACACCTATACCATCAGTTGCAAATGGTTCTACAGCAATCACATTTCCTTCTTCTAATTTATGGGTACTATGATTATTATAATTAGGTATGGAAAGTCCTGCATGTAAATTCCAATGTTCAAGACTATGTCCTGTTAAATTAGTAATTGGATTCAATTCGTATTCATGGATTGCATCCTCTACTGCTTGACCTATCTCTCCAATTTCAACACCTGCATGTATAGTATCAATTGCTGCGTTAAGTGCACTTTCAGATGCTTCAATAATATTTTGATTTTTCTCTAAGGTTTTATCATCAAATACCTCTTCAAGATTATCTCCTGGAGCCATTATTGTAACAGCAGTATCAGAAATATAACCATTTACTTCAGCACCAAGATCTAATTTAACTAAATCTCCAGTTACAATTTTATTTTTGTCACCAAGTGGAGAGGTGTAATGTGCAGTGATTTCGTTTATTGAAACATTACAGGGGAATGAAATTCCAGCACCTTTATCCAAAATTCCTCCTTCAACGAATTCAACTAAATCTATAATAGGAGTATCGTTTTTAATGAGTTTTATTGCATCTTTTCTTACTTCAGATATGATTTTTCCTGCTTCCATATAAGACTTTCTTTCTTCTTCAGTTAACATTTATTATCCTCCTAATTTATTTAAATCTTCATTTAGACATGATTCTTAAAATAATAATCATTTAATCAATATTTTTTTTATTTTTTCATAATTTTTATATACTTTTAAATATATATTAACATTATATTTAATATTTTATCACATGGAGGATATATTCTATGGAAACTTTAGTAATACCAAATCAGATTTTTATTATAATTCTTGTTTTGATTTTTGCTATTCTTATTATCATTGTTGTTTATCAATGGAGAAAAGTTAAACAATCTCAAAATACTGTTAAAATGATTGATAAAGAGATTGAACTTAAAAAAATTACTATGGTTGAAAAAGATTTAGAATCTAAAAGATTAATGGAAAATCCTATGCCATTACCTAAAGAACAACAAGAACATCTTTCATCCATTAGACAATCTACTTCTGAGTTGATGAATGAAATAGGTTATAAACACACTGAAATTAATGAGAGATTAGCACGTTTAGAAGCACAAACAGAACAGAAAAAACTTGAAAAAATGCTTAAAGACATTGAAGAAAAGGAGAAAAAACTTCAAAAATAATGAGGTTATAATATGGGTGTCATTGAAGCATTAGCTATTATAATTTTAATATTAGCTATTTTAATTTTAATTTATTATTTTGTTTTAAACAATTCTAGTTCATTTAATGGATTTAACTTTAATATTCCTAAAGTTAATTCAGAAGAAGAGGAAATGCCGGGTTCTGGAGTAAATTCTGTTGATATTGAATTTGAAGATGATCAGGATGAGGACATAGAAGTAAACAAGGAATCTGATTCTATGTCTAAATTTAAAGACATGATTAATGATTATGACATGTCTAGTTTTAACACAGATGTTTTCTCTCAAAAAATTGATGCTTTTCTTGATGAAAAAAGTGATCAACTTATTGAAGACTGGTCATTAGCTACTCAAAATGATTTAGATACTTTAGAAAGAAGATGGGCTTCTGCTAATGAATCTATTGAAGATCTGGAAAAAAGATTCGATGAATATTCTGAATTTACTAATGAAAGGTTAGAATCATTAGATAAAAGAATTGAAGCTTTAGAAGAAGATAAAGATAATTAATTCTTTATTTTTTATTTTTAACTATTTTTTATTATTTTAAGTTTTAGGGGAATTTTATGGAAAATAATGAAAGGCCATTGTTTAATACTCGTATGGCGTTTATTTTTGCTATGATGGGTTCTGTTATTGGTTTAGGAAATATTTGGAGATTTCCATATGTTTTATATACTAATGGTGGAGCTTCTTTTATTGTAGCTTATTTAATTGTACTTTTTGTTTTAGGTATTAATCATTTGTTCTTAGAATATGGTGTTGGTTTTAATTTTAAATCTGCTGTTGCAGGAGTGTTTTCAAAAATTAATAGGAAATTTGAATTTATTGGTTGGTTTGTACCATTTAATATTTTTTTAGTTTTAGTTTATTATGTCGTTATTTTAGCATGGGCATTACTGTACTTTGGATTTAGTTTTACTAAAATGTGGGGTACAAATACTGATGCATTCTTTGGAAACATTCTCTTAACCAATGGTGTTGGGAATTCTTTAATTGGAATAACAAAAATTTCTATTCCTGTAATTATTGCATTACTTATAATATGGTTGTGTGTATGGTTTGTATCAAGTAGGGATTTAAACAAAGGTATTGGTAAAGTTACCACTGTATTAATGACTTTAATGTTTATTATGATGTTTTGTATTATTATATTTGCAATAACTCTTCCAGGCGCATCTATAGGATATACTCAGTTATTTAAACCTGATTGGAGGACCCTATTTAGTCCTACTTTGTGGTTGATAGTACTTGCTCAAATTGCATTTTCTATGGGTCTTGGTGATTCAACTGCTATTACTTACACTAGTTATGTTGGAAATGAAGAACATCATTTAATGGATAATGCAATTATTGTAACTTTGGCTAATCTTCTATTCGGTCTTTTTACAGCTTTTGGTATATTTTCTATACTTGGTTTCATGTCAAATACTCAAGGTTTACCTTTATCTAAAGTTGTAACTGATGGTACTGGTTTGGTCTTTGTTGCATTTCCTGCAATTTTTAATGTTATGGGTAATCTAGCATATATTATTGGACCATTGTTCTTTTTATGCTTTTTATTTGCAGGATTTACTTCTGCAGTTGCATTATTTGAACCTATGGCATCTTCCATTAATGAAAAATTTGAATTTTCACGTAAAAAATCAGCAACAATAATGGCTATTGTTGGTTGTTTACTTTCACTTATATATGCTACAGGATCTGGAAGTTACTTATTATCCATAGCTGATTCATTTTTAAATGAAATTACATTGTCTCTTGTTATTCTCTCAGAAGCAATTATATTTGCATGGTTTTATGGTGCAGATAAAATTGCAGATAAACTTAATCAACATTCTACATTTAATGTTGGTAAAAAATGGAAGTTAATTGTTAAATTAATAATGCCTATTGTAATTATTTATTTATGGATTAATGGGGTTATGGATATATTTGTAAGGGGAAGTCATACTGAAATGATTATAGATTTAATATTTGTAATTATATTGATTCTAGTTCCTATACTTCTTACAAAATTGTCTTCTAAAAATAAGGGATTTTATGAAAATTAGGTTTTTAACTTGGAGATATATCTATTTTAAGTTTAAAAATATAATTTTTAATAGATTACAATTTTATATAATTAAGTTTTAAACATAGTTGAAAATTAAATTTTTATAATTTATTTTTTGTTTTTTCTTTTAAACTTTTTCAAAATCCTTATTTTTTAGAAACCTTTATATACTATATTAGATAGAATATATATTACAGTTGTATTTTTATACAAAATCTTGTTTATAGCAGGGTGGGGTAGTCTGGTAATCCCGCGGGGCTCATAACCCCGAGAGCCCTAGTTCAAATCTAGGCCCTGCTACTTTTTTTAAGTTTTTTATTATATTAGTTATAGCAAGCTAAAGACAGTTACTGGTTTTTTTTACTAAGGAAACTCCATCCATCATTACAGAACTATAATGTTTTAAATGCATATGCTGAGAAGCATGACTCTGAAGCAGAAACGGTACGTCTTTTAATGGATGAATATGATGTTTAACTGATTGACATTAAAAGTAACGGTGAAACGGTCATTCTATAGGATGCAAGAATAAATTTGCTTATGACAACTGTATGAGGCAAGGTAATTCGCGAAGATGAATACTGTTAAACAGAAGGTGGGTTACTCTTAGCAGGCTATAACTATTTAAAAACTTAGTCTCTTTTTACTATTTTTTAGATTTTATAATTTTATTTACATAACAAATTTTATAGAATTAAAGTTTATATTTAATTTCTTAGTTTTTAGATGCTTTATTAATTGTTTATAAAATCTATTATTTTTTTAGATAATTATATATTTTATAAATTACTTATTTTAATTAGATTATTTTATTTTAAAAAATTAGTAGGAATTTAATATGGCAGTTAAAGTTAGAGATTATGTATTTTTACAAGCTTCTTTATTTGTCTATGCAATATGCGCTTTATGTGAAAAGTTTACATCAAAGTTACCTGTAATGTCTACTAAATTTATTTTAGGATATATTTTTGTTGTAGCATTACTTGGGGTTTATGCAATTCTATGGCAACAAATATTAAAACGTATTGATCTTAATATTGCATTTTCAAATAAAGCAGTTACTGTTATTTGGGGATTTGTTTTAGGCTGTTTAGTTTTAGGTGAGACAATCAGTTTAAAAATGGTTGTAGGTGCTATATTGGTTATTACTGGAATAATTTTATTGATGGTGAATGACAAATGAATCCTTTTGTATTTTTATTTCTATTTTCAGTATTTATTGCATCTTGTTCTCAGATTCTTCTTAAAAAAAGCGCAATGCAAGAACATGAATCATTTATTCGTGAATATTTAAATTCATATGTAATTATTGCATATTTGATGTTTTTCGCTGGAACATTAATTACAATTATTTCATATAAAACAATTCCATTATCATTTGGATTAATTTTAGAATCTGCAGGATATATTTTTGTAGCAATACTAAGTTATCTTTTTCTTAAAGAAACACTTAATAAAAAACAAGTTTTAGGTTTGTTTTTAATTTTAATTGGTATTGTTATTTGTAATATTTAATTTTTTATTTTTTAATTATATTTTTTAATGGTATAATGTACATCAATTTATATCATTTGCTACTTTTAAATATTTTTTATTATTTTTAATTTATTTTTATATATTTATTTAATCTGAATCCTTTAAATTAGATACATAATTTGTTTATATTTAGAAAGGAATAGGTTTTAGATAATTAAATTTCAAATAGAATAATCTTTAAGAATCAAAATTTACTTAAAAAATAGTTTTTTTATATTATTTAATAATGATAAATTATTGGTTATTTTTATTTGTTATCTAGTTTAAGTTTAGTTTTAAAGTTTTATAAAAAATAATAAAAAAAGAAAAATAAGAATAAATTCTTATTTATGAAATTGAGTCTTTCATTTTACTGAAAAATCCTTTTTTGACATGTTTAATTTTTTCTCCACTAATTTCACCAAATTTTTTAAGTAATTTGGTTTGTTCTTTATTAAGATTTTGTGGAGTTACAACAATAACTTTTACATAAAGGTTTCCACGACGATCACTGCTATTTAGTACCGGCATACCTTGATTGCGTATTTTAAAGCTTGTTTCACTTTGTGTTCCAGGTGGTATAGTAAGTGTAACTGTTTTTCCATCAATTGTTGGGATATCTACTTTATCACCTAAACTAGCTTGTACAATACTTATTGGTTCTTTATAATAAAGACGTGAACCTTCTCTTTGGAATTTATCATTTCTTTTGATATGCACTGAAACCATTACATCTCCAGAAGGACCATTAAATTTTCCAGCATTTCCTGCACCAGATACTCTTAAGCGATCTCCATCATTAATACCTTTTGGTATATTAATTGTGATAGTTTGATCTTCGCGAACTGTACCTTTTCCATGACAGTTTGTACAAGGTTCTTTAATGATTTTTCCACTTCCACCACATTTTCTACATGGTCTAACACTCATCATTTGTCCAAGAATTGTATTTGTAACTTCTTTTACTTGACCACTACCTTTACATTCTGGACATGTTTCAGGAGAAGTTCCAGGTTTAGCTCTTGTTCCATTACATTCTGGGCAAGTTACATCGTGATGTATTTTAATGTCTTTTTTAATTCCTGATGCAGCTTCTTCTAGGCTAATGTCTACTTGTGTATAAATATCTGAGCCTCTTTGTGGACCTGTACTGTTTCTAGATCTTGATCTATTTCCTCCACCAAATCCAAACATATCAAATATATTTCCAAGGTCAAAGTCATCGAATATGTCATCAAAGTTTACATTTTGGTATATATCCTCAGCAGAGAATCCATTCATACCTGCATGACCGAAACGATCATATTTGCTACGTTTATCTGGATCAGATAATACAGCATATGCTTCACTAATTTCTTTGAATTTTTCAGTAGCATTTTCATCGTCACTAACATCTGGATGGTATTTCATTGCTAATTTACGATATGCTTTTTTAATGGTCTTTTCATCAGCATCTTTATCGACACCTAAGACATCATAATAATCTCGCTTCTCTGCCAATTTCTTCACCTAATATGATAATATTAATTTTTAAAAAAATAGTAGATATAATATGAGAATATTATACCTATCTTAATATATTATTTTTTAAATATAATATATCTAATCTTTTACTTCATAATCTGCATCGATGGAGTCGTCATCTTTATCGTCTGATGAAGTATCATTTCCTCCAGCATTAGCATTGTTTGCTTGTTCTTGAGCTGCAGCTTCTTGATATACTTTAGCACCAATTTTTTGTACTGCTTCAGTTAATTCTTTGGTTTTTGATTCAATAGCATCAATATCTTCACCAGTAATGAGTTCTCTTAATTCACTTACTAATTTATCGATGTTAGATTTTTCATCATCTGATAATTTATCTTTTAATTCATCAGTAGTTTTCTCTGCTGTGTAAATCATTGAATCAGCATTGTTTCTAACTTCAATTTCATGTTCTTTTTTCTTATCTGCTTCAGCATTCATTTCTGCTTCTTTAACTTTTTCTTGAATTTCTTCATCAGATAATTTAGTACTTGAAGTAATGGTAATAGATTGTTCTTTACCAGTTCCTTTATCTTTAGCAGATACATTAATAATACCATTTGCATCAATATCAAAGGTTACTTCAATTTGAGGTACTCCTCTTGGTGCAGGTGGGATACCTACTAATTGGAATCTTCCAAGAGTGGTGTTATCATTTGCCATTGGTCTTTCACCTTGTACAACATGAATATCTACTGAAGGTTGGTTATCTTGAGCAGTGGAGAATATTTGGCTTTTTTTAGTTGGGATAGTAGTGTTTCTATCAATAAGTTTAGTTGCTACTCCACCTAAAGTTTCAATACCTAAAGATAATGGGGTTACATCAAGTAAAACTAAATCTTTAATTTCACCAGCTAATACTCCTCCTTGAATAGCAGCACCCATGGATACACATTCCATTGGATCAATACCTCTTTCTACTGGTTTGCCAATGAAGTTTTCTACATATTTTTGTACACATGGCATTCTAGTAGGTCCTCCTACAAGAATAATTTTATCAATATCTGTTTTAGACATTTTAGCATCATTTAATGCTTGTTCCATTGGTTTACCACATTTTTGTACAATAGGGTCAACTAATTGTTCGAGTTTAGCTCTTGATAAATCATTAATTAAGTTTTTAGCTTCACCATCTTTCATTGTAATGAATGGTAAGTTAACTTGACTGGTTAAGGTGGTGGAAAGTTCAATTTTTGCTTTTTCAGAAGCTTCTCTAAGTCTTTGTACTGCTTGATCATCTTCCATTAAGTCAATACCAGTTTCTTTTTTGAATTCAGATGATAAATAATTCATAATAGCATTATCCATATCTGTTCCACCTAATTTGGTATCACCACTAGTGGATTTAACTTCGAATACTCCTCCACCAAATTCCATAATGGTTACATCCAAGGTTCCTCCACCTAAATCGAAAACCATAATATTTACATCTTCATCTTCTTCTTGTTTATCAATACCATATGCTAAACTTGCTGCAGTAGGTTCGTTTACTAATCTTACTACATCTAATCCTGCAATAGTACCTGCATCTTTAGTTGCAGTTCTTTGGTTATCATCAAAGTATGCTGGAACTGTAATGACTGCTTTTTCAATAGGTTCTCCTAAGAAAGTTTCAGCATCTTTTTTGATTTTTTGTAAAATAAAAGCAGAAATTTCTTGTGGAGTATATTCTTTTCCTTGTACTTTTACTTTTCTGTCTGTACCCATACTTCTTTTAATTGCACTAATGGTATTCTCTGGATTGGTAATTGCTTGTCTTTTTGCTGGTTCACCTACTAATTTTTGACCATCATCAGTGAATGCAACATAACTTGGAAATGCTTTACCATATTGACTTGCACCTTCTGCACTTGGGATAACAGTAGGTTTACCACCGATAAGTACTGCTGCTGCTGAGTTACTTGTACCTAAATCAATACCAATAATTTTCTCTTTTTTAGTTTTTTCTGCCATATTATCACCATTTATTAATTCGATAATTTAATATATTTTTGAATTTTTAATTTTTAGATTAAATTTAACTTTTTCTGTCTGATTTTATTATTATAAATTAAATTTATCTATTAAATTTTAATAATTAATATAAATTTTATTTTTTACAAACTTTTACTTTTGAATATCTAATAACGTCGCCTTTTAAGGTGTATCCTTTCATAAGCTCTTGGATAATATATCCATTTTCTACGTCCGGATTATTTTCGACTAATAAAGCATCATGTTTTAAAGAATCAAATTTTTCTCCTTCTGCAGGAATTTCTTCAACACCTTCTTTTTTAAGAGTATCTTTCAATTTTTTATAAATTAATTCTACTCCATCTCTAAGCTCTTTTTCATTATTAGATTTTTCAAGTGCCCTACCAAGATCTTCATAAGGTTCTAATATTTTTTCAATTAAATCTTTATTAGCAAATTTTATGATATTCTTTTCTTTTTTTTCAGTTTGTTTTCTTAAATTCTCAAAATCTGCTTGAAGTCTTTGTAAATGAGCAATATATTCTTGAATTTCTTCATCTTTCTTTTCAAGTTCTGATTCCATTTCAGCTAATTGTTCTTCTGTAGTTTTAGGTTTTTCATTTTCTTCAGATTTTTTATCTTCAGAATCTAATTTGGAATCCTCTTCTTTATTAGCCATTTGGTCACCTTTTTCAATTGATTATAAGATAACAATAATTTATTATTCATATTTTTTATTTAATTAATCTTTAATACAATGATTACCTTTGAAAGATAAAAACTTTTTGCTTTAATATTTTATTTTTGAAATATGAATATATAGGACATTAGTTATTAAAAATAACCATTGTATTAAAGATTTTTTTATATAAAATATTAAAGTAACCAAAAGTTATCTTTCTTATTTATCTTATAGTAACCAAAAGTTATATAAAGTTTTTGGTTTATAATATAAATTGATGACAGAAAAACAAAATATTAAAAATTCAAAAAATAATAATCTAAACCATGATATTGATATGGATGAAATTTTGGATATTATGGGCTCTCGTACTAGACGAGAAATTATTAATTTACTTAGAGAAGAACCTATGTTTGTTAGTGAAATATCTAAGGAATTAAACATAGGTCAAAAAGCTGTTATCCAACATTTAAGAGCAATGGAAGAAGCAGGTCTTTTAAAGTCTTCCTATAAAAAAATAATTAGAGGTAGACCTCGTAAATATTACGATTTGCCTAATGATGTTACCGTTAACATTATTATTAGCCAAAATGTCTTTGATGTCAATGTTTCAGAGGATAGATTAAATCAAAAACAATTACCCTCTGGAGATGAATGGTCTAAATTATTGAATTTAGAGAAAAAAATTGATCAAGGTCATTATGAAGCTGTTGAAGAATTAAAAGCTCAAATACATTTATATAAAAATTTACTTGAAAGAGCAGAGTACATATTAGAACGTACTTATAATACAAGGAATGATTCTTCAGATAATAATTATCAATTTGAATAATCTTAAATTCATTTTTTTAGATTACTCATTTCCTTTTTATTTTTTTAATTATTGCTATTTTTTTAAAATTAGTTGCTTATTATACAATTAATTGATGATAATTTATTTAAAAATTTAATTTATTTAATTAGTTATTTTAATTTTGAGCTATGAATTTTTATAGATTTTATTAATCTATTTTTTAAACTTTTTTTATTAAAAAGACTATGTATTTTTTTTTTAATGGTTTTTACTTTTGGAATTATTTAAATTTAGGATAATATTTATTACTAATTTAAAAATATTTTTTTTAAAAAAAGTTAAATTTTAGAATAAAATAAATTCAAAAGAGTATATTTTAGATATTTATTTCTAAATATCCATTTTTTTATATATTATAATATAATTTTTTTGCTTAATTTAATAATTTATATAATATTATAAATATTGGCTTGCTACAATAGATTGTCCTAATGAAACAGATCCATCACCACAACAAGAATTATTATGTTGTATAAAATTATAACCTGCATTTTCTATTATATCTTTACAAGTTAATGTGATTTCCTCGTTGTAGAAAACACCACCTGTAGCACCAATATTTTGAATATTTTTATCTTCTGCAGATAATATTGCCATTTTACTAAGGCCCTCTGCTACAGCTCTTTGTGCAGCAGATGCGATTTCTCTTGTTTTTTCATTTTTATTTTTAAGATTAATTACTTCTTCTAAAATACTTGTTGTGTCTAAAATATATCTATTGTCTTTTTTACCAATATTTACTGGAATATTTAAATCATAATTAGCACCATATGCTGCAGATTCTAGTTTCATACTAGCTTCTCCTTCATAATTACGTGAACCGCAAATGTTTAATGCGGCAGATATTGAGTCTAATACTCTTCCAGTACTTGTACTTATTCCAACATTAATCTTGGAGTTTATTTGTTTTACAAGATTATTAATTTCTACTGAACCATATTTGAAATATTCTTTGTAATTTTTATTCATTAATCTAATGATATCTTCTGAATTTATTTTTCTATTATTTAATAATATGGACATTAACATTCTTGCAGGATATTTAGTACATAAATCTCCACCAGGCATCTTTTGTTCCTGAAGTGAACCGAGCCTTTTATAGTTTTTAATGTCTGTATATAATATTTCTCCACCCCATGCAGTTTTATTATCACCATAGCCTACTCCATCAGCTGCAATAAATATTAGTTCATCAAGATTATTATCATTTGCAAGATTTATCCCATGTGCATGATGATGCTGTACTGGTATAAGGGGTGCATTGAATTTTTTAGAATATTCTTTTGCAAGTTTTGTTGTAAAAAATTGGGGATGCATATCACATGCGATTAAGTCGAAATCTTCTGTTTTTGTAATGGCCATCATATGTTTAATTGCATCTTGTAAAAATTCATAGGTTTTATATTTATTTGTGTTACCAATATGTTGTGATACATATCCAAGGCCATGATTTAAAATTGTAAATGTTACATCAAGTTCAGGACCAAGTGCTAATATATTTTTATTATTTATATTTTCATTTAATACTTTAATTTTGTTTGCTATTTCATATGGTTCTGGTGTATATCCTCTTGAACGTCTAATAAATGAAAGTTTATTATTTCTATATTTAATAACAGAATCATCACATCTATTGATTATTTTTCTATTATGTATTAATGCATAATCATATATTCCTTCAAGATTATTTAATATACTTTCATTATCAATCATCATAGGTTCTCCAGGAATATTTGCAGAAGTCATAATATATGCTAAATCTCCATCTATCTTTTCATTTTCAATAAATAAAAGATGATGTAGTGGCGTATAAGGTAACATTATACCTACTGTGTGTAATCCAGGTGCAACTGAATCTCCAAGATTGTAATTTTTATTTTTTTTACATACTACAATTGGTCTTTGTCTTGATTTTAAACTTTTTTCTTCAAGAGGACTGATTTTTGCAAATTCTTTAGCATTTTTAATATTATGTGACATTACTGCAAATGCTTGTGAAGGCCTATTTAGTCTAGATCTTAATTTTTCTACAACATCATTATCTGTTGTTTTACAAACAAGATGTGTTCCACCAATTCCTTTTAGTGCTACTATATTTCCTTCATTAAGTAAGTTTATAGTTTCTCTAATTAGATTATCACTTTCAATTATATTTTTTTCTGAATCATATAGTTTGAGTGAAGGTCCACATTCACTACAACACATTGCTTCTGCATGGTAACGTCTATCTAATGGATTACTATATTCTTTTTCACATTTCTCACATAATGGAAATTCATCCATACTTGTTTTATCCCTATCATAGGGTACAGTTTCAATTACTGTAAATCTAGGTCCACAATCACAACAAGCATTAAAAGGATAATAATATCTTCTGTTATTTGGATTGGTAATTTCTTCAAGACATTTATCACATGTTGCAACATCAGGGGGAATAACAGAACTTCCACCATATGTATCAGAACTCTTAAGTATTTTAAAATCAGTATATTTTTTATTACACTCTATCCATTTAATTTCAAATTTTTCTATTTTAGCTATTGGAGGAAGTTCATTAAAAAGTATTGTTCTAAAATTTTCTATGTCCTTTTTATCCCCTTGCAAAATTATTTCTACAATATTTCCAAGATTTCTAATACTTCCATTTAATTTTAGTTTACTGACTATTCTATATACTGTTGGTCTAAATCCTACTCCTTGAACTATTCCTGAAACTAAAATTTTACTTGTTACCATTATTATCACAAATTCACTTTTTGGTTATTTTAATTTATTTTTTGTATTATACATCGATTTTAATCATAGCTATTTTTAATGATTTAATATATTATAATAAAATATGGATATATATTATAATTGATGGTATTTACATTAATATAAGATTATTTTCTTAATTTTATCCATTGCTCTTAATAAAATATTTAAATCTATTATATCTATTAAAATTAATATAAATTATTTTTTTAAGAATAAATTTATTTTTTTTATAAATTAAAACAAGATTATCTTTTAAGATTTGTTATTTACATAAAATTTTAATATACTATTAATGTATTATATTATAATATATTAATATTTTATAATTTTAAGGGAAAGATAATATGAGGGAAATTCTAGAAGATTTTCAAAAAGGTAAGTTAAGTATAAATCAATGTGAAAATCTATTAAAATCAAATGAGATTATGGAATTAAATGATGTTGCTAAATTAGATATTGATAGAAAAACTAGAACCGGATTTCCTGAAGCAATTTTAGCAGAAACTAAAGATTATGATGATTTATTATTAATAATTAATGGTTTTTTTAAAAATTCTAATGATGATAAGCTTTTGATTACTAGATTATCTAATGAAAGATATTTAAAATTAAGAGATGATATTAATTACTTAAAATCTAAAGGATTCTTTTTAAATTATAATAAAAAAGCTAAAATATTAATTATTAAAAAAGACGATGAAAAACCTGAAATTAATTATAAATATAAAGTCGGAATAATAACTGCAGGAACCTCAGATATTCCTGTTGCAGAAGAATCTAAAGTAATTTTAGAAGAGAGTGGTGTTTCAGTATTAACTAGTTATGATATTGGTGTTGCAGGTATACATAGATTGTTTCCAAATTTAGCAGAAATGATAAAAGAAAATGTTAAAATTTTAATTGTTTGTGCAGGTATGGAGGGGGCATTACCTTCTGTTATTGCAGGTTTGGTTGATGTTCCTATAATTGCTGTTCCTACTTCAATTGGATATGGTGTTGGTCAAGGAGGCATAACTGCATTAAATGCAATGTTGCAATCATGTGCTCCTGGAATGTCTGTTGTTAATATTGATAATGGTTTTGGTGCAGCTGTTAATGCTCTAACCATCTTAAATACTTTTGATAGAAAATAAATTAAACATAATATTTAAATAGGAGTTTTATTATATTTATTATAATATTTATATTTTTTTTAGATTTTATCATTTTTTTGGGGAAGATTTAATTGATATTCGAGGAATTTAATCCTAAGATCCATAATGTTCATCAAGTTGCTGATCTTATATTTGAAATCGATTTAAGAGTACTTAAAAAACTATTTAATAATAAACAAGAAGCTGTTTCAGCTATTGAAAATAAATTATTAGCAAAATATCCTCATGTTGATGATTTTTTTAAATTTTATGTAATTTATAAAAAAGAGGATCCTTCTAAAATACTTGCAATATTGCTTATCTCTAAAGGTAAAAATCTTAATTATTTAAATGATTCTGTTTTTTTATTTAAAAAACTTAAATTTATGCAAGCATTTCACTTTTCTGAACAGAATTTTATAGATAAATTTACACTATCTCATATTAATGATAATGATTTCTATATTGCAGAGATTGCTACTAATAATGCTGAAAGATGTCAGGGTGTGGGACGTGCAGTAGTTCAGCATGCTATAGAACAAGCAAAAGAACAAGGATTTAGTCGTGTAGTGATTGACGTTGATTTTAAAAATTCCATTGCCCGTAAATTATATGAATCTTTAGGTTTCAGAGTATATGATAAAAAATCTTTTAAATTTGCAGGCTATGAGAAAAAAATGTATAATATGGAATATTTAATTTAAACTCTTTTTTATTAATTTTATAATATTTTTTTGGTTTTTTTTTGTTTTGAGAAGTAGTTTTTTTTTGGTTTGTTTTTTGTTTTAAGAAGCAGTACTAATAATTAAATTTTAAAAAGAAGTAGAATGTTTATTTTCTACGTCTTGTAAATTCATTTAATATGTCATCAAATTCCACTCCTTTATATACAAGTAAAAGTAGTGTATGGAATATTAAATCTGTTGCCTCCCAAACGAGATTTTCATCATTTTTAGATGCTAAAATAAATTCTCCACATTCTTCAGCAACTTTTTCTAAAATTTTATCTTCAGCTTTTTTATCGCTATCTTTCATAATATTAGAAGTATATGAGTCAATGGGATTATCTCTCCTTTCTTCTAAAACTTCATATACTTCTCTTAATATTTTTTCATCAGTCATTATACCACTTGTTTATTGAATTTTTTTACCTACAATTTTTTTATCTTTATTTTCTTTAATACTTTCAGTTATTGCAATAAGTGGATGTTGATCATCATTAATTATATGAATATCTCTAAGAGTGTGAACTCCATATTTATCTGCTGTTTTTTCAACTCCAAGTTTTATATCTTTGTCTAATGTTATAACATAAGATTCAATATATTTACATCCAAGTTTTACTGATGCAACTGCTCTATGATGACCATCAATTAAAATCCATCGTTTTCCAGTATGTACTACAATTGCAGGTTCTGCTAATCCTCTTTTAAGTTCATAAATTCTTCCATCTAATTCATCAGCATATATTTTATCTTGAGTAGGTCTAATATCTTTAATAGCTACTTTCATTTCTTTTACTGTGGCTTTTGTATCATATAACATGGATAATGTGTCTTTATAATAGTTTACTTTTGTAGGTGTAGATCTTTCAATATGTGATCTTACAATATCAGTGTTTGTTAAAAAGCCACTAAGTTTACCTTCTTTATTTACTACAGGCATTCTTGAAATACCTTGTCTAAACATCACTCTAGAAGCATCATTAAGGGCCATGTCTTCTCTAGCAATTACTACGTCTTTTGACATGACTTCTTTAATGGTTTCAGACCAATCTTTTAATAATAAATCATAGGTGGTTATTATGCCCACTATATTTCCATCAGAATTCACCACTGGAAATCCATCGTGCCCTGTTTTTTTCATTATTTGGATTACTTTTTCACAAGGGGTATTTTCTTCTAAACTAATTACATTTTTTGTCATATAATCTTTTACAAGAGCCTTGTCTGACATCCTAACACCATTTTCAAATTTATTCGATTAAGTCTTTTAATATTTTTACAGTTTCACCAGGATCTGCTTTTCCTTTGGTAAATCTCATTACTTGACCAACAAGGAAATTAATGGAAGCTTTTTGTCCATCTTTATAATCATTAACTGCTTTAGGATTTTCTTCTATTGCTTTTTTAGCAGCATTTAATATTGCATCTTCTTCAACAACACCCATTAACCCTAATTCTTCACCAATCTCTTTCGGTGATTTTTCATTATTTGGCATTTTTTCTACAATTCTTTGACCAGCTTTAACAGTAATTTCTTTGTTTAAAAGTAAATTTATAAGTTCTATAATATCTTTAGCAGCAATTTCACTATCTGCAAAAGTTATTTTATTATATGTTAAAACTCTTTTAAGTTCATCTCTCATCCAGTTTGCTGAATATTTTGGATCAACTTTTTTAGCAACTTCCTCATAAGTATCTGCTAAATCAAGTTCTGATGTTAATACTGTTGCAGTTTCTTGATCAATTCCATATTCACTAACAAACCTTTTAGCTTTATTATATGGCGCTTCAGGCATAGTTTCTGCAATTTCTTTTATTTCTTCATCCTGTATTTCCATTGGTGGTAAATCTGGATCTGGGATGAATCTATAATCATCTGCATTTTCTTTTGATCTCATGGAAACAGTAATCATTTGTGACTCAAGGTAAGCTCTAGTTTCTTGTTTAATTTCAATACCTCTTTTCATGTTGTTTTTTTGTCTAACAACTTCATATTTAAGAGCCCTGTATGCTCCTTTAATGGAGTTAATGTTTTTCATTTCTACTCTGTTTCCACCTTCAATAGAAACGTTTACATCTGCTCTCATAGTACCTTCACCACGAGCCCCTCCACTATATTCAAGTATTCTAATTAATTGTTTTAAGAAATTACGAGCTTCTTCTGGGGAATGCATATCTGGTTCAGTTACAATTTCAATTAAAGGAATTCCTGAACGGTTAAAATCAACAGTACCTTTATCTGGTTTATATTGACCTGGATCTTCTTCCATGTGTATTTCTCTAATTCTTACACCATTTAATTCTCCTTCATATCCAATAGGAACTGATGTTCTTTGGTATCCGGAAGGTAAATCTGGATAATCATAATGTTTTCTCATGAAATAAGCGGTATCTTTTGTAATTTTACAATTTAACATTAATGAAATCATTAATGCATTTTCAATTGCTTTTTCATTTGTAGGTAATGGTTTAGCTCCAGGTTGATTTAAACAAACAGGACAAATATTTGTATTTGCAGGAGCTTCTTTATAATTTGTTGGACAATTACAGAATAATTTTGATTTTGTCTCAAGTTGTACGTGAATTTCGAGTCCACATTTCATTTCGATAGTAATTCCTCCAAGTAGTTTTTGGAATTTTTAATAATTAAATAATTTTTATAAAAAATATACTTTTAAATAATATTATATATTTTGTATATTAATTTTAATTTTTATTTTATTTTATTAATAAAGATTTCTTAAGATTTTTTTACTATATTATAAAAAAGATAGTAAATAATTTTTAATAAACCTTTTTTTTAATTCTATAATTAAGTAAATTTTTTTTATTTAATGATGTATTATTTATTTTTTAATTAAATAAGTTTCATCTGATTTTATGCTTATTTTTTTAAATTTAATGAAAATATATTATTTAATTTTATTGAATCTCTTAAAATTTAGAATATGGCTTCTTATAATTTAAAAGTAATAGATTTAGTAAATAAATTTTTAAATAAAATATTTTTTCAGAAGAATCCTTTTAATATTTGTTTTTCAATGATTCTTTAATATATCTTTTAATATATTTGTCTAATTTCTCATCGTATTGACTTTTTTCAGGACCTAATTTACTTTTATCAGTAAAAGTTCCTTGAAGTTCTCTTCCTGCCCATTTTATTTCTTCTTCAACTCTCTTACCATATTTTGTACCAAACATTTTAAATAATGGGAATTTTGTAACGCCATTAGCCCCACTTAATATTAAAATTCCTATATTTGCTAAATTATCAATCCATGTTCCACATATAATTTCAAGTTTCGGGAAGTTTAATCTAATGGTTGATACTACTTCTGCATAATATAATGATGCAGGTTGTGAACTATTAGCATATATTGTTTCTTTATGTGGATTTAATGAATAGAATATAACCCTATCAATGTCATGGTCTTTGATATATTGTATTAAATATTCAATATCATCTAAAGTTTCACCTAAACCTAATATAATAGTTATTGCTTTTTTAAATCCAAGATTTTTAGCAGTATCTAACATTTCACTTATTTCATCTAAGGGTTTACTTGGACATATTTTTTCATGTAAACTAGGGTTTACAGTTTCAACAGCACCAGTAATTCCAATAATTTCATCACTGTATGCATCTAAATCTTTTGTAATTCCTGTATTTAACCAAACTCCTTTGTTGGTAATGTTTTTAATTTCAATAGCAATATCTTTGATTTGATTTGTTGTAAAAGTTTTATATCCCCCAGATAAGAATTCAATATTCCAGTCTAGTCTTTTACACATTTCAGCTTCTGCTAATATATTTGGAATTCTTCTTTTTGCTTTACTTGGATTTAATATTTTATCTTTTTGTGTACTCATATAACAAAATGCACAATCTCCTTTGTCACAGTACCAGGACAAAAAGATTGCTCTTTCAAGATAAATTTTATTTGAATGATTTTTTAAGGTTATTTCATTTGCTTTTTTTATTAAATCAAGTAATTCTCCATTTTTATTTATGCTATTCATTTTTATCTCTACTAAATCTTTTTATTTATAATTAATTATTATACTCTTAAATATAATATTATTATTTTATTTTTTAGTTCTTATTAATATTGTATTTAAATATAAACCATTAAATTTATATATTATATTTTTTATAACTATAATAAGATGATTTTATTATAAAAATTTAATTTTTTAAAGAAATTAATTTTTTTATTATTATTCGTGTAAAAATAGAAACATTTATATATAATGTTATCTAAACTATTATTTACTGTTTAAAATTATTGGATTTTAAACATGGGTAATTTATACTTGGTTGAGATGGGTTTTTTTATATGCCATCGTAGCTCAGTAGGTAGAGCGTTCGGCTGTTAACCGATTGGTCACAGGTTCGAGCCCTGTCGATGGCGCTTTTGGGCCCATAGCTTAGCCAGGTAGAGCGTCCGGCTCATAACCGGAAGGCCATGGGTTCGAACCCCATTGGGCCCATGTTACAATAATTTTGATATTTTTTTCTCATGCTCCGTTGGTGTAGTCCGGCCAATCATTCTGGCCTTTCGAGCCGGAGACTCGGGTTCGAATCCCGAACGGAGCATTTTTATTATAGTTGATTTTTTAGGGATTGTCCCTTTATCCGAGGCGGGGGTGCCCGAGCGGCCAAAGGGGACAGGCTTAGGACCTGTTGACGCAGGTCTACCAGGGTTCGAATCCCTGCTCCCGCATTAATCTAACTTATTATTTATTCACTTGCCGGGGTAGGGTAGGCGGTCATCCTACGGGACTGTGGATCCTGCGACTCGGGTTCAAATCTCGGCCCCGGCCCCATGATTATTACTTATTTTA
>JBJFGN010000071.1:0-4769 GCA_051892775.1 Methanobrevibacter sp.
CACATAATATTTTAATTTAATTATATGAAATTTGGATTTTTATTTAATATTTTTTTATTTTAATAATTTAACTTGTATTTTTTAGATTTATTTAGTATTAATTTATTTTTTCTTATATTTTTAATCTATTTAATCTAGTTGTTTTTTATATATCACTTGAAAATTTTTTATTTCTTTATCTTTATTTTTTAATTAAGTTTAAGAATTTTAAGAAATTAGATTTTATTGCCTAATTTAAAATTTATACCTTTATTAATATGATTAAAGTATTATAGAACTATTTAAATTATTTTTTAATATTATATTTATTTGATATTTTAATAATTTCAATAAAATTAGTATTTTTAAACAAAGATTTAAAAAGAGAAAATTATAATATAATATTATAATAAAAATTTTTGTGATAAAAATGGAAAAAATTGAAGGAAGAGTTTGGAAGTTTGGAGAAAACATTGATACTGATTTAATTATTCCAGGTAGATATCTTAGAACATTTAATCCTCAAGATTTAGCGGATCATGTATTGGAAGGAGAAAGACCTGATTTCACTGCTAATGTTAAAAAAGGGGATATTATTGTTGCTGATGAAAACTTTGGTTGTGGCTCTTCTAGGGAACAAGCTCCTGTCGCTATTAAAACTGCAGGTGTAGATGCAATTATTGCAAAATCCTTTGCAAGGATTTTTTATAGGAATGCGGTAAATATTGGACTTCCAGTTATTACTGCGGATATAAAAGCATCTGATGAAGATATTGTGTCTGTTGATTTGAGTAAAGGTATTTTATGCAATAAAACTACTGGTGAAACAGTTCAGTTTGAACCATTTAAAGATTTCATGTTAGATATCTTAGAAGATGGTGGTTTAGTAGATCACTATTTAAAAACTAAAAAATAATAAATTTATTCATATGAAATAAATATTTTCTAAATTTATTTTTTATAGAACTTTAATATGATGGGTTTATTTTTATATAATAAAATCAAAAAGGAATAAAATATAGATTTATTTTTTTATTAAGTAAAGTTAAATTATAAATTTATTTTTTATTATATTTTTTTTAAAATTATTAATTATTACAATTATTGGGTTGGTCTACTTTTTTAAGTTAATCTGATGATTATAAGTAGATTATTTAATCAAAATATTATTTAGAGGAATTAAAAATGGAATGTCCAATTTGTGGATCAGATGATCTTACGGTCTTAAAATCAAAAGAAACTTCGTCTAAGAAGAAATTAATCAATGATTATTTATTAAAATGTAATGAATGTGAACATGTATTTAAAGATAGAATAACTCAGTCAAGTCCTATTCCATGTAGGATTATTATAAGTGAAAATGAGCAATCTATTAAATCAGTAATTGATTTATATCCTGATGAGACAATTAATGTTGGTAATGTTTTACTTACTGATAATGGACAAGTTAGAGTTAAATCTATTGAAACTAATGAAAGAAGAGTAAAATCTGCTATTGTTAAAGATATTAAAACTATTTGGGCTTCATCTTTAGAGATTCCAGCAAGATTCGGATTATCTATTGATTTGAAAGGTGAAACTCAGTCTTATAAAATTGATACTGATAGGGATTTTGAAGTATCTACTAATGATATTATTAAAATAGAGGATTTTATTTTAAAAGTTCATATTATTAAAACTGATAATGGAAAAATTACTAGTGGTTCTGTAAAAGCAGACCATATTAAAAGAATATATACAAAACCTATTGATTTAAAATCTTATGATTATAATTTAACTGATAATATTGTTAAAAAAACTTTAAGATGGGAATAAATTATTTAAGTCAGCTTTTTTGGTTTTAAATTATTTATAAATCTTAATTATTTTTTTAAATTCTTAAAACTTTGATGAGACCTATTTCAATTTAATGATTTTCTTTAAAAAACTTAAATTTTTAAATAGGATAAGTTTTAAACAAAGTTTAATTTTTTATAATTTCTAATTATTTTTACTAATTTTTTTTTAAACTAAGGTTGTTATTATGATTCGAGTATCTATTGAAACATTTGGTTGTACTTATAATAAAGCAGATTCTCAAATTATGGCGGGCGTTTTAGCTAAAAATGGTATGGAACTTGTTGATAATGTAGAGGATGCTGATGTTATTATTGTAAATACTTGTTATGTTAAACTTCCAACAGAAAGCAAAGTAACAAATAGAATTCAAAAATTGCAAAAAACTTATCCAGATAAAAAGGTTATCGTTAGTGGATGTATGGTTGAAATAGATCCTGAAAAAATTGATAAGATTACTGAGGATGGCACCTCCTGGATTGGACCACATCAATTAGATAAGACTGCAGAGGTTGTTGAAGCAGCTTATAATGGTAGAACACTTAGGGTAGATGGTTTATCTAAAAAATCTAAAGTTGGAGTTAAAAAATTTAGTGAAGATAAGAAAGTCCATATTATTCAAATATGTGAAGGGTGTATGGGTAAATGTACTTTTTGTTGTACTCGACTTGCTCGTGGACCATTGCATAGTTATCCTATAGCTGATATTAAAAGAGAAGCAAAAGAAGCTATTGAGAATGGCTGTGTGGAGATTGAACTTACTGCTCAAGACACTGCAGCATTTGGTCATGATACCCATGAAAAATTATCAACTTTAATTAAAGAAGTGGCCTCTTTAGATGGAGATTTTAGGGTACGTATTGGAATGATGCATCCTAAAAATATTTTCGATGATGTTGATGGAATAATTGAGGCATTTAAATTACCAAAGGTATATAAGTTTATGCATTTACCAGTACAAACTGGAAGTGATAAAGTACTCAGGGAAATGAATCGTCGTCATACAATTTCTGAATATAAGGATTTTGTTAATAAAATGCGTAAAGCTATTCCAGAAATTACTCTTGCAACTGACATTATTGTGGGTTATCCAACAGAAACTGATAAAGATTTTAATGAAACAATAAAATTGCTTCGTGAAATTAAACCAAGCATTGTTCATTTATCAAAGTATCAACATAGAAAAGGTGCCTTATCTTCATCCCTTAAAGCAATCCCTTTTGAGATTATGAAAAAAAGATCTAAGAAACTCACTCAAATCATTTCTGAAATTACAAAAGAAGAGAATAACCATCTTTTAGGCCAAACTTTAGAAACACTTATTGTAGAGAAAGGATCTAAAGGGGGATATATTGGAAAAACTAATTCTTATCTTCCTGTAGTTGTTTCTGACGCTGAAATTGGTAGTTTTGTAAATGTTAAAATAATAGAAACTACAAGTACCTATTTAATTGGAGAAATAGTTGATTAGATATTTTTTATTTTTTTTAAATTATATTTTTTATTAAATTTAAAAATAGAATTAGGATTTATATTTTTTAGTAGAGAGTCATGTTTTTTATGGACTTTCTATAAATTTTATTCTTATATACTCTTTTTATCTTTTGAAAATTTGTTATCTTTAAACATTTTATTTTATATGCATTATTTTTTCTTGATTTTTTATGTAATTTTAATTATGTTCGTTAAGAGTAATACTATTAAAACTCCATTTTTTTTAAAAATTTTAAGCTATTATTTGTCTTTTTTTTATTTTTTTATTTTAGAATATTCCTTATATTATTTACAGAACTTCGTTATTGAATATTTTTATATGAATTGGATTGTATTTTTAAGTTTAATTTATAAATTTATTTTTAATAGTTATATTATGGTTTTATTGGTTATGTTCATTTTAAACATTATTTCAATGATTTTTAGCTTATTTTTTTTTAATTTTTTTAAATCTTTATAATTGTTCTAATAAGTTATAAGTTTTAATATTCTTTCTAATTTTTTGTTTGTAATTATATTAATATTTTATATTGTCAGTAAGTTAAGTTATACTTATATGATTGAATATTAACAAAGATAAAGCAATTTTTTACGAAACCTTTATATACTATGTAGTACAACTATTATTTGGAGGTGAAAACATGAGTGAATTACCAATCGCACCAGTCGGTCGTATCTTAAAAAATGCTGGAGCACAAAGAATTTCTGATGACGCAAAAGTTGCATTAGCTGAAGCATTAGAAGAACAAGGTGACGAAATCGCACAAAAAGCTGTTAATTTCGCACGCCACGCTGGTAGAAAAACTGTAAAAGCTGAAGATATCAAATTAGCTATCAAATAGATTTGTTAGTGTTTGATTCAGTTTTTGTGTATTTATACTTGGCCAGTTCTTGGCCATAATTTTTTATTTTTAATTTTTTATTAAAAATTCTATTTTGTAAGTTTTTTATTATATTTGTGCTTATTTTTGATAATTTTGTCAAAAATTCTTAAAAGTAATTATTAAATAGTAATCTTTATATATGACTTCGGACAAATTATTATAAGTATGTAGGTCCGGTGGTCTAGGGGTATGATACCTCCTTGACGTGGAGGGGATCACGAGTTCAAATCTCGTCCGGACCATTATGCCATGGTAGTTCAGTTGGGAGAACGCTAGACTGAAGATCTAGATGTCGCTGGTTCAAGTCCGGCCCATGGCATTACTAGATTTTTTTATTAACTTATTTTTTTGATATTTTTATTTGGGTTCTTTTTATTTTTGGATTATTTGATATTTTATTTTTGGATTATTTTTTTAGACTTTATATTTTTTTTATTTGGGTTCTTTTTATTTTTGGATTATTTTTTTAGACTTTATATAAAATAATATTTCTTTAATTAATCTTTTTTATGTGGGTTTTGATTAATTTTAACTTATTATTTATTTAAGTTATTGGAAAGAATGAGTTTGTTTAAA
>JBJFGN010000071.1:4869-12469 GCA_051892775.1 Methanobrevibacter sp.
ATTATTTATTTAAGTTATTGGAAAGAATGAGTTTGTTTAAATTTTATTGTGGGGGGGTTTTTTACAGGTGATGATTTAATATGTTTTTAATTGTGTAATTTTAAAAAAAGTTAAAAAAAGAGTTTAATGTAGAAATTTTTACATATTTCCAAGTATATTTCTTGGTTTGTATGCTTTGTTTTCAAGTGTATTTTTAAACTCTTCTAAAATTATATTTGCTGTAGAACATCCAAGTCTACTTGCACCTGCAGCTAAGTATCTTGCACAAGTTTTTCTGTTTCTAATTCCACCTGATGCTTTAATTTCTTTATTGTTAGCTGCTGTTTTAATAATTTGTAAGTAGGTAACCATCTCATTAAATGTATTTTTACCTGTAAATCCTGTATTTGTTTTAATAAAGTCTGCATCAGTTTCATTTACAATTTCACTAATTTTTTTTATTTGTTTTTCATTTAATAAATTAGTTTCAATAATAACCTTGAGGATCTTATCTCCGATTTCTGATTTTACTGCAGCAATTTCATCAGTAATTATATCATAATTGCCGTTTACGAAAGCAGGAATATTCATTACCATATCAATTTCATCTGCTCCATCTTCTACTGCTATTTTTGCTTCTAATGCTTTTACACGTTTATCGTTTGTTCCAAGTGGGAAGCCTACTACAGTTCCTACTTTTACATCAGTGTCTTTTAATAATTGGCTTGCTTGTTTTACATAACATGGACTTACTACAACTGAGTACATGTTCCAATCTGCTGCAATTTTACAGAAAACATCCATATCCTCTTTTGTAGCAGTATTATCTAAGTAAGTAAAATCCATACATCTAGCAAGTTCTTCAGGTGTTTTTGCTATCATTTTTTTATCTCCATTAATTGCATTATATACTGTTTGATATGATACGAACTAATATATAATATTTTTCTTTTATACTAATCTTTATATGGTATAAACTTAAATCTTTTTATTTTATCTCTATTTTTTAATTCGTTAAAAAACTTTTAAATAATGATTTAAAAAAATTAGTATCTTTATTTATACTTTTTTTAAAAAATTCACAATAAAAAATAAAAATTTATGTTTTTAATTAGTTTTTATTCTAATTAAAAATTTATATTAATTTTTTAGCCATATATGGACCTTTTCTTTCATATCCAAATTTACGGTAATAGTTTCTAGTACCAATACCACTAATAATTAGCATTTCTTCTTTTCCATTATCTATAGAAATTTCCTCGGCCCTTTTTATTAGTTTTTCACCAAATCCAGTATGCTGGCCTATGTTGTTTCCTTTTTTACCGATATGAATAAGGTTTCCATATACATGTAATTCCCTAAGTAATGCAGAATCAGCATCAACCTCAGGTCTAAATGCATCTTCTGATGGGAATCTAAGCCTTAAAAATCCTGCAATACTTTCTTCATTTTTATCCTCAATTGATAAAAAGTGTTCTTTACCATTACAACAATCGTAAGATTCTTCAAAGAGTTTATAATCATTTATACTATAGTTTTCTTTGGTCTTTTTATGACCAATTTCTCTGCAACGAATACATTTACAGTTAATATTTTCTTCTTCTAACTTATTATAAACAAGTTCACCAAGGTTTGAATTTTGGATTCCTCCCTTAATTAGTGTAGTTGGAATATCCCTTTGAATTCTCATGGTTCTAACCCATTTAGGGAGTATTTTTTTAATTTCAACAATTACATCAACTGCTTCCTCTGTTGTATATGGATGATATCCTCCTTTTTTCCATAAATCATAAAGTTCACTACCTTCAGTAACAAGCACAGGATATAACTTTAACATATCTGGTTTATAATTTGGATCTGAAAAGATGGTCTTAAACATCTCAATGTCCTGTTCTTTATCTTGGAATAAACCAGGCATAAAATGCATGCATACTTTAATACAGGAATCACGAAGGTTTTTGTTTGCAGCAATGCTATCTGCAACTGTATGGCCTCTTTTTACACGTTTATAAATATCATCATGTATTGTTTGGACACCAAGTTCTACTCTTGTAACACCCATATTCAGCATTCTATTAATATGTTCCTGTTTGCAGTAATCTGGTCTTGTTTCAAAAGTCATACCAACACATCTAATCTTAGCAGATTCATTTGCCTTTTGAATATCTTCTAAGACTACATAATCATTTGGTTTATATTCTTTAACTAATCCATTTGAGTATGGAGGGTATTTCTTAAGAATGTCGTCTTTATTAATCTTATCAAGATCAAGAAGCTTTGAACTTTCATGATGTTTAATCTCAACATCATCAAGTATTATACCAAAATCAACCATTGCTTTAAGACATTGTGATACAAACCATTCCTGATAGCATAAATCAAGTGATGGGAAAGTACCTCCCATAATAATAAGTTCCACTTTATCGATTGGGTGACCTACTTTATGAAGTTGCATCAATCTATTATAGCATTGGATGTAAGGGTGGAATTTAAACATTCTTCCACGTAATGCTGCAGGTTCTTCACCAGTATAACTTGGTGGTGCTGTATTACTTTCTGGACAATAGAAACACCTTCCATGTGGACATTTATGTGGATGACACATTACTGCAACAATTGCAACTCCAGATAATGTTCTTGTAGGTTTTTTCTGTAAAATTGGACTTACAAGTTCTTTTTCTTCATAACTTGCATGTTCCAATATATCTGCATTACTCATAAATTTTGATAATTTAAAATCACGACAAAGTTGTCTTTTTTCCACCTCAAGTTCACGGCGGTTTGTTATTTTGCCGTTTATAATATCGTCAATTATTATTCTACAAGCTTTGTCTAACATGTTTTCCTCATTTTATTTTTATTTTTTTAAAAAGACTAAATAATATTTAATATAAAAATAATATTGTATATAATTTTTATTAAGACTTTTTATAAAATGTCATATATTTTGGTTTTTAAATATTGTTGGAGTTTCTTTTTATAAAATTAGATAATTTATTATATTTAATTTAATCAAATTTTACTTTAGATTAATATTTTTACCCTTTAAATAATTAGTTAATTATTTATATTTTTATAATAAAACTTATAATTAATATATTATTAATTTGATATTTAAATAGATAATTTAAATATTTTTAGATTATTTAACTGTGAGGATTCATATGAGAATTAAAAGCTTATTGGGTATGAAAGTATTAGATACTGATGCTAAAGAAATTGGTAAAGTTATTGATGTGGAGTTTGATAAAGATTCTGGTGAAATTAAAAAAGTATTTATTTCTCTTAAGAAAAATTTCCTCTCTAGCAATGAAATAGAAGTAAGATATGATGATATTAAAAGTATTGGTGACTATCTTTTATTAGATATTGATGTAATTACCGAATAATTATTATAATGCTTTTTATTAATAGAAATATTTTATTGTAGTGGTGACTTTAATGGATGTTAAAGATGCTCTTGAAAATACTATAGAAATAGGAGATCATGTGGTATATGTTCCTACTGGTACTAATGGTAAAATAGATGATATTAGATTAAAAGATGAAAAGTACTGGGTTAAAATTGAAGGAACTGGTATGTGGTATATTACTTCTAAAGTTGAACTTCTTACCGACGGTGAATTTGAAGATAAAGACGAATATAAAGAACTTGAAAAAGATGACACTGACGAAGGTATCGAAAGAATTAAACAAAGAAAAGAAGAAATGTCTAACTTCGAATTACAAGATGAAGTTGCTGAAGGTGGAGGTTAAAAATATAATTTAATTTTTTTTATTTTTCAATGTTCCGCTTTTTATTTAATCTACTTTTTGATTAGTTTTTATTATTCTATAACTTATTTTATTATTCTTTGGTTTTATTATAGATATTTATTTTAATATAATGCTTTATTTATTAATTTTAACTTTTTCTATAATATTTTTCTCAATGGTTTTGAAAAAATTTATTAATAATTTTTGATTAATACTTATATAATCATTAAATATTTTTAGTATAATTTTTAAAGGTAGGTTATATTATGGATGATTTATCTGTAACTGGTATTGTATTGTTTGTTCTTGGTATTATTATCATTGTATTTCCTTATCTTAGTCAAACGTTTTTATCATTTGTACTTGGATTAATCTTTATTATTAGTGGTATAATTTCATTAATAAGATCTTATGATAATTGGAATTATACTCCAGGACATTCATTGACTCGTATTATTGGTGCAATTATTGGTGTTATTTTAGGTATATGTTTACTTGGTAATATTTATCTTTTCAGTGCATTATTTGGAATAATGTTCTGGATTGTAGGTGCTATTATGATAATCTTTGGAATTGCAGGAATATATTATAGGGATTATGGTCCTTTAAGAGGTTCTTCAATAA
Organism: Methanobrevibacter sp.; assembly: GCA_051892775.1. Classification (GTDB taxonomy): domain Archaea; phylum Methanobacteriota; class Methanobacteria; order Methanobacteriales; family Methanobacteriaceae; genus Methanarmilla. Next base: position 9,229 of record JBJFGN010000071.1, read on the forward strand.
TAATGCTTATTTTAGGTGTTGTTACTGTATTGCTTGGTTACTTCTCATTACTTAATCCATTTTATGTTTCACTTATTTTAGGTATAAGTTTAATTATTGATGGAATTGGATTTGTTTTTGCAGGAGAAAGTTCTTATTATTATTGATTTTTTTCTTTTTTCTTTTTTTTAAACAATTTAAATTAAAATTAGTTTTTTGTTTGGAATATATTTCATTTAGAATTTTAATTTCTCAGAATCAGTTTATTCTTAATTTAAAAATAAATTACATATTATTTAACAATTTCAATTAATCTATTTTTTAAATTATTGTTTTTTTTATAAAATTTGTTTTTTTATTGTTTTGTATTTTAAAAGTAGGGTTTGGGGATTTGTTTTTTTTATAAAGATTGTTTTTTATTTAAAAAGTAAAAATTAGATTATTAAATCTAATTATTATAGTTTTCAGCAAATTCTTTAATTCTTTTAGATAGTTTTTTACCTATACCATCAATTTTTTGAAGTTCATTTTCACTAGGCACTCTTAAATCATCACCAAACGTATCTACTATTTGACGTCCACGTTTTCTTCCAAGACGTTTTACTCCAATTATAAGAGGTAAAATATCTTCTTTTGCACCATAGTATAATCTTGCTGATAATGTACTTAACTCATTATCGTACTTGTAGATTCTAAAAATATCAAATATGTCTTTTGTAAATTTGGTAAGCATTGATGCTTCTATTGCACTACGTCTACAGGAAGCAGCATATACATGATATTTGTTCTCGATTTCTTCTTCTGTTCTTTCATTTATCCATTCTATAAGTGAAACTGTTGTGGCTTCTTCACTTCCGATGCTTGTGGTAAATAGTCCAAGTGATGACATTTTCTCTTTAGTCGGATCTTTACTTTTTCTTGCCATGAAACTAATAAGTGGAATATCAGGGGTTTGTGCAAGTAAATAGATAAATTCCCCTATATTTATATAATCTTCAACAGTATTCGTATATTCTTTTATTTTAACTGCAGTTTCAACAGAATAATTGGATTTAGCTATTAATTCACCAAATTCCGTTGTTTTAAAACCTTCTGGGCTTGGCCTTATAATTTCATTATTCATCAGAAATTCAAGTGAGCTTTCTATTTCAAATTTTAAACCTTCCTCTGCAAAGAATTTCATTGATTCGTTGGATGTCATTTGAAAACCATATAATGTTTTCATAAAGAATTCTTTTAATTCATCAGGATTTCTGGATAATGATGAAGATATTTGTGCTATAATCTGTTTTTGGAAAGCATCTTTATTATCAACTAATTTAGAGGTAGTTGGTTCTATTTCCCCGTTTACATATTTGTCTTCAAGTTCAATTGCTTCATCGCTTGTTTTAGCAAGAAGATAAGAATATCCTTCATTGTCATATAATGGTCGTCCCGCTCTTCCAGACATTTGTTCATAGTCAAAAACAGGTATTTCTTGTGGACCATTATTTGTCCAACGGGTATAGTCCCGGATTATTACAGATTTTGAAGGTAAGTTAACGCCATACATTAAACTTGGTGTTGCAGCAATCATTAGAATATTTCCAGCTCTAAATTCATCTTCAATAATTTCTTTCTGTTCTGGGAAAAGACCTGCATGGTGGAATACGCAACCATTTTTAGCTGAATTTGCAAGGTTTATACATGTTGTTGTAGGTCTTGATCCTTTACGTTTTGGAACATCAAGTAATTCCTCTGCAACTTTTTCAAATCTTTGTCTTTCATCCTTTGTTATTTTGTTCTTAATTTTACCAGCAACATATTTCGCTAGACTTTCAGTAAAGCGTCTTGTTGAAACAAATGCTAATGCTTGTGAATTGTCTTTAATTGATTTTTCTATGATTTTCACTACAACATCATTTTTATTTTTAACATTGAATATTTCATTATCAAGAACTTGTTTATTAAGGGGCACTGGTCTATAGTCATGCTCTATGACTTTTGCGTCTAGCCATGTTTCGATATCTTCCATATTTGACAATGTTGCGGAAAGTGCTATTATCCTCATTGACGGATTTATTAATCTTGCTCTTGTAAGTGCGCATTCTATTGTTGGCCCTCTTGAAGCTTCTCCAATCATATGGAATTCATCCACAACTATTGCATCTACTTCTCTTAACGTGTTCCATGAAAAACGGGTTATCGCATCAAAACTTTCAAATACCATCACTGCAAGATCGGAATATCTTGGACTTTTGCCCACTTTAATTCCGAATTCCTCGAATTTTTTAAATTCTTTGACTTTTTCATTTTGTATTGATACAAGAGGCACTGCATAGATTCCTTTTCCACCATTAAGAATTGTTTTAAGTAAACCAAGTACTCCTAGTACTGTTTTACCACTTGCAGTTGGTATTGCAATGATGTAATTTGAATCATCATCTATATATCCACTTTCAATTACTGCTTTTTGGGCTGGATTAAATTCTTCAATATACGGATATGCAGTTTGTATGATTTTTTTCATATCTTTGTCTAAGCTTTCCATAATAATCCATTCTATTTTTTTAATAATTCTTAGTTTTAATTTTTAATATTTAAAAGATTATACTAAGACCATTTGAAAACTAATTTTTTCTTAAAACATTTATCTTAAATAAGATTTTATTATTTAATTGAGATCTTATTTATTATTTGATATTTTTAAGAATAAAAAGTCCTTTTCATTAAATAAGCTGATTTATTTATTATTTTAAGGGCAATTTAAATTTTCAGCATATTAAATTTTTAATTAATTTTTAATAACCTCATTATTTCAGCATATTAAATTTTTAATTAATTTAATTATATTTTCTCTTTTTTAATAACCTCAATATCTGAGATTTTTGTATTGGGGTATTGGCCGTTTTCATCTTTTTCAACAGCTTTAACCATATCCCATATTGTAAGTAATGCAAGACTACAACCGGTAATTGCTTCCATTTCAACACCGGTTTGCCCTTTTGAATTTACACTTACTATTGATTTAATGTATCTTTCTTCAATTTCAAAATTTACCTCAATACCAGTAATATGTAATGGATGACATAATGGGATCATTTGTGAAGTGTTTTTAACTCCCTGAATACCTGCAATCTGTGCTGTTGTTAATACATTTCCTTTTTTAATTTCGGAATTCTCTATTTTTTCAATTGTTTCTTTTTTAAGGTATATTTTTCCACTTGCTGTTGCATTTCTTATTTGTTCTGGTTTTGAACCAACTTCTACCATATGTACTCCA
>JBJFGN010000072.1:0-2593 GCA_051892775.1 Methanobrevibacter sp.
TAAAATTGGTTAATTCTGCCTGACTCTAAATGGCGATTTCCTCCCGACTCTAACAGCGATTTCATTTTTAACTAAAATTAATTGTGTATTCTTTTTCCATTGATATCTATGTAATATTCCTCTGTGCCACTTTTTACTTTTGCTTTATTATCAATAAAATCATGAGCCTCATCAAAATTTATAGGGGATATAAAGTTTCCACTCGTATCTATATAATTAGATTTCCAAGTTGTTCCTTCTCGAACTTGAACATTTGTAACCCCACAAGAAAAATATCTTGGATAGGATATATTATTAAATTCTTTTAATTTGTTTCCTTTATCGTCAATTAAATACCAGACCTCGCCTTTACCTTTAGATTCTTTGACAAATGCTTTTCCATTTGAAAAATTAGTTGCAGCAAGAGCTCCGCATTCATCAAATTCTACTTTAATCTTAAAAAGTAAATTTCCTTTGGTATCTATAACTCCTGTCGTTCCGTCCAAAAACATTGCAAAATTTTTTCCTTCTGAAAACTTTTGTCCTAATTGTTCAAAGTGAATATTTGAAATATTTCCATTTTCATCAAGAATTGCACTATCAAAATTCATGAGCGTTACAGTAGCATATCCTTCGGTGAATCCATAGAATCTTTTCAATTTTTTTGAAAAGAGAACATTTTCATCTTCATCTAAAAATGTGTAAGTATTATTGTTTTTTATTACTTTAATTTTTGAACTGGTTGATAAATCATTTGCTATACATGGAAATTGAAGTAAACATATAAGAAAAAAAATAGAAAAAAAATAACGCAATCGATTATTTTTCATTTAGTAAATCTCCTGATTTGTTCAAGACTTCATATGGAATATAAAATTGGAAAGTATTGTTCCATAAAGTTGTTGTTGGTATTTTTTTTAATTCATCGTAATTTTTTGGTTGTAAATCTTTTTCTTTTCGATCTTCATAAGCTTTAAGTGTACATTCTGAAAGAAGTTGAGTAATAAAATCTTTTGATAAAGAAAGAACTTCATCCCTATCGCACATAACAAGAAGATTCTTTTCGTCTGTACGTAGAATATACATATGACCACAATTAAGCTGGAATCTTTTACCGCTTTCTCTGTTACTAATATTCCAGGCATCATTATTCAAAGAAGCTGCATAAGAAATTAAATCAGCGTAGTATGAAAGAACTTCATCAATTAAGTTCTCAGGAATATGCTTTGATAATTTTTGAACTATTTGCTCAGTTGTTAAATCTTCTGCCATTCAATCACTCCAATTTTCAAATTATTGCATTAATTTGATTCAGATTTTTTTTTCCTCGTTTTTTAATAGTTTTTCCATCCACGAATATTGAGCTTCCTCAATTTTCATTGGTAGTCCTTGTGGGTGTGTATAATCAATATAAAATGGAATATCCAATATCTTTAAAATAAGACGATTAATTAATGTATAATAACATTTGCTTAATAGAATCAATTCATTTAGTTTTTTTGAATCCAAACTACCATGTACAGAACTATTCCGAGCTTTTAATGCTTTTTCTTCAAGTTTACTTAGTTTTAAACCTAGCTCTTCAAAAATTATTTTATTTCTTTGATTTTGGCTTTGATTATTAATTTGTGATGTTTTTGATTTTAGAATATCTTTTTGTTCTTCTGGTACATCAAGTTCATCAATTTTCTTTTCAATATCTTTTTTTAGTTTATTAAAAATCGCTGTAGAAACTATTGTATTCTCTCTGTTAGTAAAATATTGTGCGCAAATATTATCAAAAGTTGCAGCTAACGGTTGAATTTTTACTTCAACAGGTTGTGTTCTTGCATAATTAATAAATGCAAAATTTTTAATAAGAGAATAAGTTGTATTTTCTGAAACTTTTAATAGAATTAAATTAATCAATTCAGTTGTATGTATTTTTAATCCATGAAAATCATTTAGGCGTAATGGAATAACGGGTAATTGGGCTTCATTGAGAACTTGTTCAATATCTTTTCTAAATGTAGAAATATAGCAATCAGAAACAGGTGTTGATTTGCAATTATATTTTGTATTGCCTATATAAATGAAAGTCAAACCAAAAATAAAATTCAAAATGTTTACTATTTCGTTTAAATCGTCATCTGTTGGAAATTGTTGTTTTTCAAAACGTAAACAAGTTGACTTAAATTTGGTAAATGTATCCAATTTTATCAGTAAAAAATCATAAGTTTTATATTTTAACTTAATTCCAGCCCAAGAGCCTGAATATTTTTCCGCTAATCCAATGTCTTCTACTGCAAAGTTACCCCATTGATAATGTTCATTCCCGGAAGACGTTTTTATTATATTCTGATCATAATTTGCTTGATTTGAAGAATTAAGTAACCAAATGTTTTCAAAATCAGGTTTTCCAGCAGAATCATTTGCATAGTGAGATTCAATATTTAATACAATCCCATTGATTGAAAATTCTCCTGATGTTGAATAATTAAAACTGTCACAAATAAAATCTTTTAATAAATATTCTTTTCCGAGAAATGGAGTTGAAAAAGCTGTTAGAGAATTAAGCTTTATAATAAGCCTCAGATTTAGACATGGAGGAGATAAAATAACGAATTTGTGCTAA
>JBJFGN010000073.1:0-2583 GCA_051892775.1 Methanobrevibacter sp.
ATGTTGTATCAAACTGAAATGTTTGAACTTTACTAACAATGAACGACCGATCGACCGACGGTATTGTTAAAAGCAAAGTAATTTTTAATCTATGGGATTACTTTGCCTTTTTCACTCCCTTACTCCCTCTGGTATTGTTATTAAATTGGTTTAAAATATAGTTTAATTATAAAATTGATAAAATTTAGAGATAATTGCTAAAAATTTATATTTTGTGCAATATTGAAAGTAGTTTAAAATTTGTTTAAAATATAGTTGTTTCAAGTAAATTCAGTTGTATTTGACAATTAAATTAAAGTATAGTAAACTTATTTTAAATTAAAATAAGTAAAGTTTATTAAAGTTGTTTTATACTAATTTAAACTAAATGTAAGGAGGGGTTAGTTTGTTTTTTATAAAGCAAGTTGCAAATGATTTAGGTATAACACCACAAGCAATATATAAGCAAAAAGAAGATTTAATAAATAAAGGTTATATGTTAAAAACTACGACTAATGATTGGGAGATAACTGCAGAAGGTTATAATTATTTAAAGGAAAAACAAATAAACAGAGTTAAACGAAAACAAGTAGAGTTGAAAGAAGATGAAAGAATAAATGCTAAAAATACAGAGAGTAGTGCAGTTTATAGTTTAAATGAAACTTTAAAAAACTTGTATGAAACTAGACTAGAAGAAATAAAGCAAAGTTATGAAAGTCAATTAAATGAGCAGAAGAAACAAGTTGAATATTTTAAAAATTTATACGAAGAAGAAAAGAGTGAAAGAATAAGAACATCTGCACAGTATCAAACTTTCTTAATAGGTACTGCAGAAGATAATAAAAGACATTGGTGGCAATTCTGGAATAAAAGTAATAAAGAAATAGAGAAATAGTAATTCGTAAAAAGGAGGATTTATGAAAAAGAAATTATTTATTGTTCTTGTATCTATTATCATAGTGTTTGGTCTATTTATTTTAGAGGAAAGCATACGATTGGAAAAAACAATTTACTCTAGACCATTGATAGTTTTTAAGACTGATACAAATTTAGATGCAAATGATTTGGAATATCGTGAAGAAGTGTATTATAGTTTGGGATTTAAATTAACTAGAAAATATTTAAAAGATGAAAAATCATCTGATGATAATGAAATGTATAGAGCAATATCTGGTGAATTTTTATTATTTAATAAATTTAGATTATGGTTATGGATTTCATAACAACAAATTACAAGTTATAGGTATGATACTTTTTTGTACCATACCTATTTTTATATTTCTAAATCGTAATCATCTCTTGATTTTTCTCTTTGTAAATCTTTTTGTTCACTATTTTCAATTTTTTCTAGTCCTATGTCCATAAAATTCATTGTTTCTAATTCTTGTCGTACTAATTCAGGATTATCAACATATCTATCGTAATTTTTTCTATATTGTTTTACATTTTTTAATATTATTTCTGGAGGAACTTTATTAGATAATTGATACATTACAAAACTGACAGTTGCAATAAGTTTAAAATTAAATATTTTGTCTGCTATTTTGTTCCAGAAAGAAGGTTTTTCTTTTTCCTGTTCGATAGTAGTGTTCTGCATTTCAATTATTCTAGCAGCATTTCTTTGTTTTTCTCTTTCAAATTCTTCAGCAAGTTGTTTTTTTTGTTTTTTATGATGTATTTCTAATTCTGCAATACTTTCTTCCATATAGTCTTTTTTTACATTTAAGTTTTCTATTTGTATTTCAAGTTCTGCCAATTCTTCATTTTCTAGCATTGCTTGATTTTGACATATTTGTATAAATTGAGGGTCTTTTTTTATTTCCTCTTTTACATTTTCAATTTCTTCTTCTATGATGTTTTCTTTTTGTTCTTCAGAAATTTGCTCGATTACTATTTTTTTTATTTCTTCAGTAGGGTTTTGTATAAGTTCTGCTATTGCTTTTTGTTTGATTTTTTCTTCATTTTTTAGTTGCTCGACAGTTTTATTGCCTTCTGCAGTTGCACCATTTAAAATGTTTACTTTAGTTTGTAGTTTCTCTTCCAGATATTCTTGTATTTGAGGGTGTATTTGTTTGAGTTCTACTCTATTGACACATTGTTTAGCATTAACCTTATATTTTTGTTTTTTTTTATCAAAAACTACAGGAACAAAGCAAAAGTGCATATGTGGACTTGTTTCATCTAAATGAACATAAGCAGATACAACATTTTCTCTGCCGTATTTGTTTTCCATAAAGCTATAGGTTTCCTTAAAAAATAGTTCTTTGTTGCCAGTATAATCTGTAGGCATAGTTATAACCCAAGAAACAAGCCAATTAACATCTTTTCTTTTCAATATTTTAAATTCTTCACATCTCTTTTTCATATATTCATAATCAGTCATATCTTTGTGTTCTGGTGCAAGATTATAATTCAAGTGAGTTTTTGAGTGGTCTATTTTTTGATTCTTATAAGTTCTATTCGGATCACTTCTATTGCAATGTACCAATATATTAGTTGACTGATTTCTTGTAAATTTTTCACAATTCATTTTACCACCTCCAGCGACCGACTATATTATAACACAAATTTTTTGGTGTAGCAAGTTATACCAAAATATTTTTC
>JBJFGN010000074.1:0-2687 GCA_051892775.1 Methanobrevibacter sp.
TATATTTTTGAATTATTATAATTTTTTTAATTTTCAATTATTAATTGATTAATTAAATTTAATTTATATATATTTTTATATTTTTTTAATAAAATATTTATTTTTAGATGATTATTATTTAATTTATAATAAAAAAATTTTATTATGTAATTTTCATGATTAAAAGTTAATATGTATATTTTATATTATATTTTTGTCTTTGTTGAAATCCTTAAATTTAAGATAAATTTTATTCTAGATTTATAAATAGATTTTTAAATAAAACAGTTTTTCAACATAGTCATATTTTTCTAGAATTATGTAATTTCTTATTATTTAAATAGTTTTATGGTAATATATATGAAATGGAAGATTATTGGAAAAATCCTTATTTTAGATGATAATGCTTGTGATTTGTCTTATGATGAACTTAAGGAACTTCAAAATAGGTTCCATGTAAAATCTATTATTAAAGTAGGTAAGATTCATGGACAATTAAGGCAACCTTCAACTCAAGTATTACTGGGTGATAGTACTGAAACAATTCACAAAGAAAATGGTTGTTATTTTAAGTTAGATTTATCAAAAGTTATGTGGGCAAAAGGAAATACTAATGAACGGTTAAGAATTGCAAAATTGGTATCTGACGGAGAAGTTGTTTTAGACATGTTTGCAGGTATTGGTTATTTCTCAATTCCTATTGGTGTTCACGCTAATCCTAAAAAAATTTATTCCATTGAATTAAATCCTAATTCTTATAAATTTTTAAAGGAAAATATAGAGATTAATAAAATTAATCAAAAAGCAGCTTATGATAAAATTGTTCCTATTTGTGGTGATTGTGCTATTGAAGCACCTAAATATAATGCTGATCGTATTATTATGGGTTATGTTAAAACGACTCATGAATATTTGCCTAGTGCAATGAAAGCATTAAATCCTGGAGGTATTATTCATTATCATGAAACTGTTCCTGATAAGTTAATGTATACTCGCCCTATTAAAAGGATTAAAGAAGCTGCAAAAGGTAGGGATGTTGAAGTTCTTGGAATTACTAAAGTTAAAAAGTATTCTCCAGGTGTGGAGCATGTAGTTGTGGATGCCCGTATTGAATGATAATATTTTATTGCTTAATTGTAATTTTTATATATACTTTTGCTTTGTTTAAATATCTAAATTTATAGTATATATTAATAAAAATAAGTTGATTTAAAAATTAAAGTCTTAAATAAAATTATCCTCAATACATTTTTATGGTTTAATGGTTTATTTTAGAAGAAAGGATAATTATTTTTTTATTTATTGGTTTGTAGTTTAATATATTTTAAAATAAATGATAATATTAATCTAATTAATATTATTTATTTTATTTATTATATTTTGCTCTTTAACTGCTTTTTCATATGGTAACGGACTTAAATATTCTTTATTGATATATTTATCATATACTGCAAGTCTTTCTTTAAGTTGATAACCTGCATCTTCTGTTATTTCGTTTAAATGGTCAAGTGTTGGCCATGGTGAGGTTTTATTTACATAATCATGGGTTAAAGGAGATACTCCTCCCCAATCATCTGCACCAGATAAAAGGAATATTTGTGCAGTTTCATAATTAAGATTTGGTGGGACTTGTATCGATACATCATCAAACATTAATTTTGCAAGTGAAACTGTTCTTACCATATCTAAAAGACTTGGTTCTGGGTAATCCGCCATTTCCATGTTTGGTGCTGGTGTAAAATTTTGTATAATGATTTCTTGGATGTGGCCATATTTTTCTTGAATTTTTTTTATTTCAAGTAATGATTCTATTATCTCTTTTTTTGTTTCACCAATTCCAATTAAAATTCCTGTGGTGTAAGGTATTTTTAGTTTACCTGCGTTTGTAATAGTTTTTATTCGGGTTTTAGGTAATTTTCCTGGACTTTTTTTATGTGCAATAGTTTTCATAAGTCTTTTAGATGAGTTCTCAAGCATTAATCCCATTGAAACGTTAACTTCTTTTAATTTTTTCATTTCATTATAGGACATGTTTCCACAGTTTGTATGGGGAAGTAGGTTTGTATTTTCTAATGTAGATTTACAAAAATCATAAGTATAATCTACCATTTTATCATAACCTAAATCATTAAGTCTGGATTTTACGATGTCTTCTTCATCTGCATTTTCACCAAATGTAAATAATGCTTCTTTGCATGAATATTTTTCACTAGTTTTTAAAGTTTTTAAAATTTCTTCTGGTTTTTTTAATATTATTGCATCTTTATCTTCTGGTGTTTTTTTAAAGTTACAATATCCACAATCATTTTTACAGATTTCAGTAATTGGTATAAATACATTTTTAGAAAAAGTAATTGTTTCATTAGTGGTGTAATTTGTGTTAGCAAGGCTCATTAACTTATTTACATCTTTTCCTTTTGAGTTAAGAATATTTGTTAATTCATCTTTTGATAAATCTTTAATATCTATTTTATTTTCTGTTAATTGGTCTAAAATATTCATAAAAATCATTATTTTATTTTAATTATTTAATATCTTTTTTATTAATTTATATTTAAAAATTCTTATTTGACTTTTATTTAATTTTGTTGGAAAGCTATTTTAATTACAGTTTTAACTTTTTTAAAATTATTTTTTTTTAAATTAAAATAAATTTTTTTAAATTTATAAGATTTCAACAAAATATTTTTTAGAATTAGTTTTTTTTT
>JBJFGN010000074.1:2787-16037 GCA_051892775.1 Methanobrevibacter sp.
TTTTTTTTAGAATTAGTTTTTTTATGAAATCAGTTTTATTTTTAAAATTAGCTATTATTTAAATATATAATTGCTTGAAAATGAGTTTGTAGAAAGATTATTCTAAATTAATAGAATATTTACTTTCTAAAATTTTAGTTTTAAATCTCTTTATCTGAAACAGTTACTTCAACAAAGCATGGCCCCATATTTTTATGATCTCTCCATAAAACTACAAACACACTTGCATGTTCTGTATCAAATAATCTAAAATTTGTAGTTATTCCTTGATCTTCAAAACCTTTAACCATCCTCATAACACCATTTGAATCTGTTTCAGCATTAACTTTAACAGATGATCTGACTTGTTCATCCATTCTGTTAATTATTTTTCCAGCATCATCGGAGACAATTTCTATTTCATCACCATTAAACATATCCACTATTTCGTCTAGTTCCTTATCAATATTGTTAATATCTATTTTGTTTGAACCTATGGATCTAACAATAAGGATTTTTCCATTGTCTAATGCTGGACGAGATCCTTTAAATGAATCAAGTTTTCCTAGAATTGAACCTGCAATTTTATGTAAATGTGACATGATATTTCCTTTTTTAAGTTTTTAGTCATTTTTTTTATTTAACTGGGGGAAATGAAAATATTATATTTTCATTTCTTCTTTTAATTGTGCAATTGTTGAAACTTTTTCTGCAAAAGCATCATGTCTGTGAATACTTTCTTTATTGATTTGACGTAATGTAACTTTTGTATCATCTGGTAAGTCTGAATATTTTTCAATGATTTTTTCAACCATATTTCTTACACAGTCTTCTACAAATACTGGTTTAGTATGTGCATTCATCACAGTTGCATTTTCATCAGGACGTTTTAATAATCCACATACTGGTGAACTCATTGATTCTTCAATAATCTCAATTAAATCATCTGCACTAACTTCTTCACCTTTTGGAACTTCTATTAATATAGTTCCAACACCTCTTTGGTTATGTGATGCAAAAGTTACAGTATCTAATACTTTTTGTGTTGTTTCTTCATCTAAGAATTCTAGTAATTTTCTTTTATCTGCTTCTTTCACTGATTCTTGTGCACATGGACATACTGTCATTCCAATGACTTCTGTTCCAATATATTTGTGGATTGTGACTTTATTTCCATCTCTAGTTCCAACAGCTTTAGCAATTAATTTTGCCATTTCTTGTGAATTTTTTTCTGTAACAGGTGATTTCCTATTAAACATGTAATCACTTGTCATATTAACTTCAACACGCCTTGCATATTCGTGTTTTTCCATCATTTTATTTACAATTTCTTCACAGATGTTTTCAGTTCTTATGGATTGGCTTTTAGTAGCTTCTTCCATTACTTCACTAATAGCTTCTGGAGTTCTTGACATATGAATACCTTTTTGATTACTTGGTAAATCTACAAAGGCATCAAATGTAGGTATTAATATAATGGGTCTTTTATTTTTTCTTTCTAGTTTTACTAATTTTTTAACACCAGTAACTCCTACTCTTGATAAAGAGATAGGTACACGTGGTTTGTTATCTTGAGTATCTGGGAAACAATCAGCCATAATATACCTTCTAATTTATTATTAATTATATTGCTATATCTTTTGAGATATAATTTTTAAACATATAAATTTTATTTAAAATTATATTTATAATTTTTTAAATAAAATAATATTATTTTTTTAATATTTTTGGAGAAAAATCTGTTTTTTTATATAATTTTTAGAATAAATTCTTAATTAATTTTAAATTTATTTAAATAATCATGTCAGGTTTTAGTATACGTTTTTTACTTTCAAAATAAATTATTTTTTTAATTAATATATATTCTTTTAATATTTTATAATTTTAATATTTTTAAAGTATTTTATTAAGAATCAAATTTGTTCTCATTATTTAATTTTTATTTCTTTAAAATTTTGTATAGATTTATTTCTATTTTGAAAATAAGTTAGTTTAGTAATTTTTTTAATTAATTTTATAATTTAATTTTTCATCTTAAAATCCAGTTTTTATGATGTGATTTTATTTTATAAATTTCGTTTAAGTATTTAAATTATGTATGATTTATTTAAATTTAAAAGTAAATGGATTTTAGAAAATTAAATTTTTAAATAAAATAAGTTTCTAATCGTTTATTTTTTTATTAAATTTTTATAAAAATTAGTTTATATAAAAGATTATAAATTTAATTATAATCTTTTATTGTGTTTAAAGAATATTTGCTGAACCCATGTCTTCTTTAACAACATTTAAAACTGTTTGGGTATATGTTCTTTCTACACCTGGTTCTTTTAACATGCCTTTAATGAATACATCTAGTTCATCAGTATCTCTGAATTTAGCAACAAGAATTGCATCATATTCTCCAGTAACATCATAAATACCTACTACATTTTTGTTATATGATATTTTTTCTTCGAAGTTTTCAAGTTTGCCACCTTTAACTTTCACTCCAATAATGCTTGTAAGTACAAATCCCAATTTCCTATGGTTTATTACTGGTGAGAATTTTTCAATTACTCCACTTTTAACCATTTTTTCAATACGATTATGTACAGTTCCTACTGATATATTTAAATCTCTTGAAATCTGTCTGTAGGATACTCTAACATCTTCATTGATTATTTTTAAAATTTTTTTATCAGTTTCATCTAATTTTATTATATCTGTATCATTTTTGTTCATAAAAACCCTCGACCTTATTAAAAATTTAAAAAATCTATAATTTTATTTTGATTTAATTTATTAATAAATCTTTCTTATTATCATGCTCTTATTTTGTTCATATATTAAAGTACTTTATTAATTTTTTCTTATATTTATTTATTCTTTATTAGACATTTTCTGATTATTTTTAATTTTATTTGTATTCTTCCTCTTTTACTACAATTAGTTTACTGTATAATTTTTTAGTTTATTTTTATAAGTTTTCACAGTTTAATATTTAAATTTTTAAATAACATTGAAATTTCTCGTCTTTTTTTATTTTATGTGTATCTTCAATTTTTTTAGTATTTTATAAATGATTTTTTAATTTTTATAAAAATTTTGGTTTATTTACTTCTTTAATAAGTGTATTTTTATTTTTAAATTTTCTAGTAGTCTATAAATTTACTTAGTTTTTTATTATATCTTAAATTTAAAAATTTAATTATTAGTAGTACTACTTAATTCTTTAATAATTTTCTTAATTTCATTTAATGGTGCATCAGTTTTTATTGCTGTAGGACTAAAATGGGTCCTAAATGCATAATACCCTTTTTCTTTTAGTTTTTCCATAGTTTTATCAATTTTAGGAGCACTTATTTTAAGGTTTTTAGAGATTACATGTACATCATAAGAGCTTGGACTTGTATCTGCTTCTTCTGAGCATGTTTTTAATAATTTTTCAATTTTATCATGGGTATTTAATTTTTTAACATTAAGAAGTTTTATCATATGTTTTATATAATCTGAATCTTCTATTTTACCTAACCACATTGGTCCAGCATGTATTAATTTTTCACCACATATGGGACAGGTATCTTTTAGGCTTGTTGCAAGCCCTGTTGTTGATTCACGATAAAGACAATTTTTACAATGTGAAATGTAACCTATATTTTCATTTATTGAATCATCAGTAGCCTTTGATCCTTTTTTAATTAACATATAAATTCTCATATAATGTTCAGTACTGTGAGACATTTTGATTTCAATATACTTTTTATATTTTGCAAATGTAAGTGCTACAAATCCTGCAAGTATTCTTATTCCATTTTCATGACAGTATTCGCTTTTATATGGTTTAGCATTATATTTTCTAATACATGGTGCTTTATATGTTCCACATAATGCGGATGTATCAGTTGCTGTAACACATAGGAGACTATTTCTTTTTATGGATGCTGCTGTTGAGTCAATGAAAAAGCTTGGAGTACCAAAAGGATCAATGTCTATAATATCAAATCGTCCTCCATTATCTCTTAAAAAAATATTTGCTTCGTGTTTGTGGATTTCAAAATTATCTTCTTTAATTTTAATGTCATTATTTTCAGCATTAATTTTTGTAAATTCATTTGCTAAAGGATTAATATCATTTACACAGACATTTCCAATATTGTTTATCTCTTTTTTATAGCGAATACCTCGTATTCCACTTCCTCCAAAAACATCTCCAATATTTACTTTGGTGTTTAAAAGTTCTTGAAAAGATTGTATTGCAAGTATTGAAATATCTCTATTAAATTCCATTTTTGGATTATAAAAAACAGGTGCTTCGGATGAAACTTTTTCAAATTCTGGGAACTGGATTTTCACTAATCCTTCTTCAATGGTCTTAATATTACTTTTATCATAACTTATATTTTCATCCATTTTATCACATTATAAAAATTTTAATAATTAAATAAATTGATTTATATATTATCTTATTAATAAATTATATTAGAATATTTAATTATATATGATTTAGAAATAGTAATTATATAAATTTTTTATAGAGATTATGATTTGAAATATTTTATATGAATTTTTTTCAAGGTATTTTGGGTTTATATGATTTTAACTATATTATTATATACATTTTTTTTAAATCTATATGAATTATTTAGGTGATCTAATGGCAAAAATTAATATTGCTAGTCCTATTATTGAACAAGAAGAAATTGATAATGTTGTTGAAGTTTTAAAATCTGGTATGATAGCACAAGGACCGAAAGTTACTGAATTTGAAGAAGAGTTTGCAAAATGGATTGGAACTGATTATGGTATTGCAACTAATAATGGAACTAGTGCATTACATACTACTATGTTAGCATGTGGAATTGGTGAAGGAGACGAGGTAATTACCACCCCATTTACATTTGCCGCTACATCAAATGCTGCATTGTATGTTGGTGCTAGACCTGTATTTGTTGATATTGATGAAGATACTTTTAATATAGATCCATCTAAAATCGAAGAAGCAATAACTGATAAAACAAAAGCAATTGTTGTTGTACAACTATATGGTCAATCAGCAGATATGGATCCAATATTAGAAATTGCTAAAAAACATGATTTACTTGTAATTGAGGATGCTTGTCAAGCTCATGGTGCAAGCTATAAGGGTAAGAAAGTTGGAAGTATTGGGGATGTTGCATGTTTCAGTTTTTACCCAACTAAAAACATGACTACAAGTGAAGGTGGTATGATTACCACTAATAACAAGGAAATTGCAGAAAATGCTAGAATATTTAGAGCACATGGTTCCCCTGTAAAATATCATCATGATTATATTGGTTACAACTTTAGAATGACTGATATTGAAGCTGCAATCGGTCTTGCACAACTTAAAAAAGTTGATAAATTTGATGATATTAGAATTAAAAATGCTAAATATCTTGATGAAGGTTTAAAAGATGTTAAAGGTATTACTACCCCTGTAGTTGCTGATGGCTGTAAACATGTGTATCATCAATATACTATTAAGGTAGATGGTGATAGAGATAAATGGATTGAATTCTTGAATAATCATGGTATTGGTTGTGGAATTTATTATCCTATTCCTTTATATAATCAAAAACTTTACAAAGATTTAGGTTATAATCAATCTTTACCTGTCACTGATAAAATTGTAAAAGAAGTTATTTCCATTCCTGTACATCCAAGTTTATCTAAAGAAGATTTGGATACTGTTATCGATGTTTTAAAAGAAGCTTCTGAAGAATTATTATAGACTAGTTTTTACTAGTTTTTTTAATTTTTCATCTATTTTTTATTCTTCAATTATTGGTTTTTAATATTATTTTAAATTTTAGAACATGAAAATTTATTTTATTTAAAATTTTATTCTTCTAGAATTCATTTACTTTAAATTTAGGAATGAGTTTTTATTTCATGTTTAAATAATTTCAAGAAAGATGATTTTTAGTAAATTATCTAAAATATTTTAAGTTTTCATTAATCATAATAATACTATTTTTTTTAAAAGATTATATCTAATTAAGTTTTTTTAAAAATAAGTCTGTTGAAAACCTATTTTTATTTAAAAATTTAAATTTTATTTTTAATTTAAGGATTTCAACAGAAGTGCTTTATTCTTATTAAAAATTAATTTCTATAAGTTAATGTAGCATATCATTTACTGTTTTTATTTTTGCATCTAGGGTTCTGTTTTCCTGGTCTCTTCTATCATCAACTTTAATAACAGTATATACTCTGCCAATGCCTGTTTTAAAAATTTCTTCTTGAGCAGTAGCAATTGCATCATATAATTCTTTTAAATTATCTGCTTCTATTTGAGTTCCCATTCCTGTTAATTGATAATTTAATCCAGAATCTTTAATTGATTGTACAGCAGCAGTAACATACTCTTTACATTCTGTATCATCTGCTCCAACAGGCAATATTGCAAAATCACAAGTA
The DNA here is from genome assembly GCA_051892775.1 of Methanobrevibacter sp. Lineage (GTDB taxonomy): Archaea > Methanobacteriota > Methanobacteria > Methanobacteriales > Methanobacteriaceae > Methanarmilla. The sequence continues at coordinate 9,190 of JBJFGN010000074.1, forward strand.
ATCATTTTGTTCTCTCCATAATTAATTTATTTAAAAACTTTATTAATTAAAAATTATTATTAAAATATTAATTAAAAAGTTAATTTTTATAATCTAATATATGTTTTAAAAAAGTTTTAATTTTTCTATTTTTAAATTTTTCATTAAGCCATTTAATTTAAATGAATAATTAATTTTATTAATTCTAAAAAATAATTTTTTAGTATGGTAAAAATAGATAAAGATGAGTTTAATCAAAAAATATTCAAACGTATCTATAGTTTAATTGATGAGTATAATTTGGTTAATGAGAATGAACGTATTGCAGTAGCATTATCTGGTGGTAAAGATAGTGTTTTAACACTTCATGCTTTAAGTTCTTATAGAAAAATTTGTGGATTTGATTTTGATCTTGTTGCTATTGCAGTTGATGAAGGTATTGATGGTTATCGGGCATCTGGAATTTCTTCAGCAGTAAATAATGCTAAATTATGTGATGTTCCATTAATACAAGAATCATTTAAGGATAACTTTGAATATAATTTAGATGATATTTATACAAATTTTAAAAGCGCATGTATTCCTTGTGGGGTTTTTAGGAGACATGTTTTAAATAAAGCAGCTTATGATTGGGATGCTGATAAAATAGCTACTGGCCATAATCTTGATGATGAGATTCAATCATTTCTTATGAGTTTTGCCCGTGGAGATACTCTTAAATTTTCTAAATTTGGGCCAGAGCTCAAAAGAATTCATCCTAAACTTGTGCCACGTATAAAACCATTATGGAATACTCCTGAAAAAGAAGTTGGTCTATGGGCTATAATGAATGATATTGATATACATCTTGCAGAATGTCCTTATTCTTCTTTATCATTAAGATCTAAAATTAAAGGATTTTTAAATGATGTTGAAAATACAAATCCTGGAGTTAAAGAAAATATTTTATCTTCATTTATAAAGTCTTTAGATGTTGAAGCATCTATGCCTAAATTATATGAATGTGAAAGATGTGGTGAACCTACTTCTTCTAATATATGTAAAGCATGTGAAATTCTTGATTTGTTAAATGATAATTGAATTTTATATATGATATAAGGAATTCCAGGTTTTCAAATATTTATTAAATATTTTATTTTTATTTTAAATTTTTTTAAGGATTCTATATTTTGATTAATGTGCTTTAATCTTTTTGAATTAAAATAGTTTAATTTTTATATTTAAAGATTTAAATTATTAATAGTGGTTTATATTAGGGATATTATGGATGATAAATTAAAAGTTCACGTTTTACATACTGGTTATGTTGTAGTAGATAAAGCTTTACCATTTAGGAATAAATCTTTAAATCCTTTTGCTTATACAGGTTTACTTAGAAATAAATCTAATAAGGTTAAGTTGCCTGTTTCTGTATATTTAATTGAACATCCAAAAGGTAATGTTCTTGTAGATACTGGATGGTCTAAAGCTGTTAGGGGAGATTATAAAAAACATTTACCTATGAAAGGATATTTAGCTAGTAAACCAATACTTCCATCAGGGGAAAATATCACCGAACAATTAGATAAATTAGGGATTGATAAGTTACAATTCATTGTTTTAACTCATATGCATGTTGATCATGTTGATGCTTTAAGCGAAGTTCAAGATTATGCTGAATTCGTTCTTGTTTCTCGTGATGAATTAAAATCTGCTAATAACGGTGGTGGCAGGTATATTAAAGAACTTTGGCAAAATACTATTTTTGATAGATTTGATTGGAATGGGGAAATGGGGCCTTATTTCAAATCTTATGATGTTTTTCGTGATGGTAAAATCAATTTAATATATCTTCCAGGTCATACTGCTGGTTCAACTGGGGTTCTTATTAAAAATAATGGTAAATTCGTTTTTATTACAGGTGATGCAGCATATGCTAAAGAATCTTGGGAAAAATTTGAATTACCTAGTATAGTTAATGATAGGGATAGGACTTTAAGATGTTTAAAATATATTAATAAGTTAAGTAAAGCTGATAATTGTATTGAGATATTAGCAAGTCATGATCCAGAAGTTAAACCTCATGTTATTGAATTTTAGGTGTATTTATGGATAAAAATAAACGAAAATATGTTTTTCTATTAATTATTTTAGCTATTTTATTTGTTATTGTAATTGAGAAGTATTCATTTAATATTCATACTTATGATATTTTCATTGATTTGATTCTTGTTTTAATAGTTGTTTATGCATTTTATGACTTCTATAAAAATAAAGATAAGAGAAGACTTGAAAGAGAGTCTAAAAAATCAAAATCTAAGTCAACTACAAAAAATATCAGGGCTAAAAAATAGTTCTTATTTTTTTATAATTTTAGATAGCTAGAAAAATTATAAAATCTAGTTTTTTTTTTGAAAGATGGTTTATGTAAATTTATTTTTTATGTTATTGTGTTTAGTTTTTTTTTTTAAAAATAGTTTATATAAAATTAGTTTTTATAATATAAAATTCAGATAAAGAATTTAATTATTCTTCATCTTCATTTTTATCTTCTATGTTTTGTTCTGTTTTTTCAGGTTCTACAATATCAATTAGGATTTTATCAATTTGATTTCCATCCATTTCAAGAACTTCAAAGTAATATTTGTCCCAATGGAATTTTTCTCCTTTTACTGGTATCTTTTCAATATAACTTAATATGAATCCTGCAATTGTTGAGAAATCATCTTCTTCTTCATTTGGTAGTTCTTCGTTAATATCAAAAATTTCTTTAAATCTATCAATTGTGATTCTACCATCAAGTAACCAAGAATGGTTTCTTATTTTTATTGCTTTTGGATCATCCATTTCATCGATACCTGGAATATCTCCAACAATTCCTTCAAGCAAATCATTTAAAGTAATTAAACCAAGTACTGTACCGAATTCATCTACAACAAGGGCCATATGTACATAGGTTTTATTTTTCTTGAATTTTTCAAGAAGTTCCATTGATTGAAGATTATCTGGAATTACAAGGGGATTTTTCAGTATTTTATGTATGTCAGTTGAGTTTTTATTATTAAACATACGGCCCAATATGTCTTTTGCTTGTACAACACCAATAAAATCATCTAATTCTCCTCTTGCTACTGGGAAAATTGAACGTTTACTTTCAATAATTTTTCTTTGATTTTCTTCATTTGAATCATCAAGATCTAACCAAACGATTTCATTTCTTGGTGTCATAATCATATCAACTTTTTGAGCGTCAAGACGGAAAACTCTTTGAATTATTGTTTGTTCTTCTTTTTCAATGGTTCCCTCTTCAATTCCCTCTTCAATTAATAGATTAACTTCTTCTTCTGTAATTTCATGTTTTTTTGCATCATTTTGTCCAATGAGTCTTAAAAATACATTAGTAGACACTGTTAATAAGCGTACAATTGGTGAGGTAACACGTGATAATATGTCCATGGATTTTGCAATTTTAACAGATATTCCTTCAGGATCATTAAGTGCGATTTGTTTAGGTGCTATTTCACCTATTACTAATGTGATATATGTTGTAATAAATACAATTAAAATATAACTTATTGGATATGCATGAGGTATATAAGGACTAAGGTACTCTGCTAGTGGTCTTGATAATGCTGCACCACCAACTACACCTAAAATAATGTTTATAACTGTAATTCCTATCTGTACAGTTGAAAGGAAGTTAGTTGAGTCATCATATAATTTAATTGCTGTTTTTGCTCCTCTAACATTATCTTGTTCTAGTTTTTGAAGTTTAATCTTTCTTGACGATACAATAGCTAATTCCGCCATTGTTAATATACCATTAATAATGATTAATATTAATATTATGATAATTTCTATTATTTCTGTAATCATTTCGATACCTTATAAAAAAATAAATTTTTTAGTTTTTAATTAAATGTTTATTATAAATCACTTGCTTTTTGAAAACCTTTAAATCCGTGAATTTCTTCTTGCATGTCTTGTACTGCTTTTGATGCTTCTTCTCTTGTGTTAACTTTTTTAAAGATTCTTCTTTCTTTAACTTTTAGTACTTTACCACAAACACATTTTCTTGTATTTTGTCCTTTTTTTGCATAAAGTACTCTTCCACAATCACATCTAAAGATTAAGTACATTGAATTCACCTTTTTATTATTTTCAAATAAAATAATTCCTTTAATCTTTTATTTTTTTAAAATTATAATATTGTTTATATATTGCTATTTCCTATTATTAATATTTTAGAAAACTTTATATGTTTTATTATTTTTAAAATAAAAATTTAAAAAATAGTAATTTATTTTTTATCATATTCTGTTTAAAATTTATTAAATTTATCATGTTTTTATATATTTTGAATAATTTTTATTATGCTTTTGTTTTATTATTTAATACATCTTTAATTTTTTATTTTCTATTTTCAAGTATTCTTATATAATAAATTTAATATAATTTTTAATGTGTGTTTTTTATTAATAAATGGACGTTATTAAAATCTTTAAATTCAAACTTATTTAATTAAAAATCGTTTATAAAGTTAAATTCCTGAATTTATTCTCAAGTGCTAAATTACATTTTTAATGAAAGCATCATATTTAATAATTATATTCCAAATGTTTTTGTTATTAAAGGTATGAAAACACTTGTAGGTAATATAAAGAATGTTGCAATACTTACTCCAATATCAGTTCCAATAAATACTAAAAGTATTCTGAAAATATTATTGTGCCATAAATCTTTTAAAGAGTCTATTCTATTTAAATTCTTAATATCACTTTTTTTAACTTTCCTATAATGTAATTCAACTAATGCTGAAAACATTCCTGCAGCAAGTAATGGATGCATCACTGTAAAAGGTGCAGATAAACCTCCAATAATTGCAGATTGTACTTTTGAACCTGCACATATTGATCCTATAAATCCTGCTATTATGTAAATTAGAAAATAATTTATAAGTTCATGGGTGATATTTACACCATGAATAAATGCCAGAAAAAATATCACAACAAATATTATTGGGATAAGTGCAATTATTATTTTTGTCCATGGAATACCATTTTTCTCATCTAAGGATGTAAGCTCTGAATAACTTGGGATTTCTTCAGGACAATCAAGATAATTATTAATTCCTTCTTTATGTCCTGCACCAACAACTGCCACTACCTTATCTTCTGGGATATTTAATATGCTTTGTGCAAGATATGCATCTCTTTCATGAACTAAAACTTGATAAACATCTGGTGAAACTTCTTTAAAATATTCCATTACTTCTTCAATTGTATCTTCTTGTTTTAAATCTTCAATGTCAATTTCTTCATCTTCACCAACAATTAATGATTTAAGTGCACTAAGCATGAATTTAAATTTTTCCCATCCACTCATTTTATTTAGTACTCTTTGTAATGTAATATTAATATCTCTATCAAGTAATGCAATTTTAATATCAAGGTCATTTGCAGCTTCAATTGCTGCAATCATTTCTGAACCTGGTTTAACATTAACATCTTGTCCAATTTTATTTTGAAAGTAACTTAAAATACTTGTTATAAAAAATAATCCTACTTTATTTTCTTTTATGATTTTTCGCATGGATATTGCATCATCTTCAGGTTCTACACCATTTTTTTCATCCATTAGACGTTTAAATCTACCATAATCAAGTTCAACACCAACTACTTCTGGTTGAAGTTCATAAATAGTATTTTTTACTTCTTCTACACTATCTGCTGATACATGTGCAGTACCTATTATGGTTAAGTTTTCTCTATTCAAAAGTAACACTTCGATTAGTTTTAATTTATAAATAATTTAATTATTTAGATTAGTATTAATTGATTTTCTAGAATTTATTAGTATATTTTTAATTATTTTTTATTCTAGAATTTTATGACTTTGTAAAATAATTTTATAAATTTTATTTAATTTTTTTAATATTTATAATTAATTTTATTTTGTTTTATTTTTTTAGTTTTTAAAGATTTTTTTATTATTAATTTTTAGAGTTTTTACTTTCACTTAAATTTAAAATATTATATATTAGTTTTATTAAAATCTTATTATATTATATTATATATTATTAGGTTAAATTATGAAAGCTACAATAAGTTTTGAAAACACTATATCTTCTGATGTTTCAATAATGATTGATGCATTACGTGCTAGTACTACAATTACTGTTGGATTAGATAATTATAAAAGGGTTATCCCTGCATTTTCTCCTGAAGATGCTGTTGAAAAATCTGAAAAATATAATGGGGTTCTTGCAGGTGAAAGAAATGGTAAAAAATTAGATGGTTTTGACATTGGTAATTCTCCTAGTGTTATAATTGATTATGATTCTGATAAAGAAAATTTAATATTAACAAGTAGTAATGGTACAAGGGTACTTGAAAATATGAAAAGTAAGCATGTTTTAGTTGGGTGTTTTATTAATGCTAAAGCATGTGCTGAAGCTGCGCTTAAACTTTCACAATCTCATATTGATATTGTTATGGCTGGTTGGCTTGGTGAGTTTGCTATTGAAGATTATATTGCTGGTGGGGAAATTTTATATTGGTTAAAATATTTTTCTAAAGAAAAAGGTATTGGTATTGATTTTTCAGAATTTGCAGAAGTAGCTATTCTTAGTTCAAGAGATTTAATTAAAGCAAATGAGGCTATTTCAAGAGGAGGATCTGCTAACAGACTTCGAAATTTAGGTTATTCTCAAGATATACCATTTTGTTTAAAACACAATATTTCAGATACTGTTGGTATATATGAAAAGGGTATAATTACTAAGTTTTGATAATCTTTAATTTTAATAAATTTTAATATTCTATTTTAATCTGAAATTCTTATTTTTTCAATGATTAGATTCGTATTTTTTTATGATTGGTATCTTATGA
>JBJFGN010000074.1:16137-45694 GCA_051892775.1 Methanobrevibacter sp.
TTTGTTTTCTTATTTTTTCAATTTTATATTATTATTTTTATAATAGTAATATTTTTAAAAAATAATTTTCAGATATCTTAATATAAATTATATAGGTTATTTAATGAATATTGTTACAACACCAATGTGTAAAAAAATATTAGATTTAGCCGGGATTAAGGATTATAATATTGCAGTTCATCCATCAAAAGAGGATGGGGATTTTGCTATTTTATTATCTGAAAGTAAAGTGGATATGAATTCTTTAAAAATTAAGCTTAATACATTCAAACAGATTGTAGATAGTGTCATTAAAGTATCTGAATATTCTAATAAAAAACTTGAGTATAATGATGTATTGGGTATGCTTGAAGATTATACCTTTGCTTCTGTATGGTTATCTAATGATAGTAAAGTTAAAAATTTAAAAGATGAAAATTCTAAAATTAATGTTTCTGTAAAGTCTAAATTTTTAATGGATATTGTTTTAGATATGAATTTTAATATTGATGATGATAATTTTGATTATTTGATTTATCCTGATTATATGGAAGTTGATAAAAATCTTAATTGTTCTTTTGTAAGTATTCCAACTCATCATAATGTTCCAAAAAATCCTATTGAAAGAGCAGAATTGAGATATGCTATTTTATTAAACATTTCACATTTTTAATTTTATGTTAGGTTTAGTGGTTTTTTAAATTTTAATCTAAATTTAATTATATTTTTATAGCTAAATCTTTAATGTAATATTTTTAGGAATTATTTTTTTTTAATTTAAACTTATATGGGATTTTAATAAGTATATTTTTTAAGTTAATTAAAAAATTTATTAAGTAAGTAAAGATAATAGATTATATAATTATAATTTATCTAAATTTTATTATTTTATTATAATAGAGATGGTTATTGTGTATGAAACATTGACTTATTCTGGTGGAATCCATAAAGGTAATGAAATGCGGGAATTAATTGAAGATTTAGGTGGATTTATTATACAAGAAAATATTATTCAAATGGATCTTGTAATAAATATGGCGATTCCTGTTGATGATGTTGATAAAATTAAAGAGAAATCTAATGAGTTGCTTGGTAAAATTACTTTTGCTCCAATGGCTGGTACAGAAATAGCTATTGTTTCTCCAACACTTGCAAGACATCACTTACCTCATGCTGCATGTGATATATCTGAATATCTTAGGCGTTATGGTGCAAAAGATAATATGATTGGTTTGGCAAGAGGACATGGTAAAGGTACTAGTGGAATTTCACAAGAAGAGAAATATTTAATTGAAGAGCATGATGTGGCTATTTTTGCTCTTGGTAGTTTTAAAGATTGTATTATTAAAAAATCCTTTTTATATGATGATATTGATATTCCAGTTATTGTTACTGGGGCACCTGAGATAGATGTCGATGAATTGCCTGGTGCAGATGCATATGTTAGTGGTTTAGGTAGAATACCTCGTAGATTAAAACGTGGTGAAAATATTAGGGCTCTTAAAAAACTTGTTGAAACTACTGAAAGTATTTTAAATAAGAAACGAAAATATATGGGTGAAGATCCTCCTCTTGCACCTTCTATTCTTGTAAAAGATGCAATTGAGAATCAAGTGCCGGCTATTAAAGAAGCATATACTCCAACTCCAGTAACAAGTCAATTAGATGGTGTTAGGGTAAAACTTGATTATGATACTTACCATAAAGATATTGAAAATGTTGATGTGAATGGTAGGAAATTATCTGATATTGCAGATATTACAAAATCTCATATGTATGGTTATACATTAGTTAAACTTTTAAATGAAAGTTCAATTGTATAATTTTACACTTTTTTTTATTTTTTATATTATGAATGTATGTTTATGCTCTTTTTAATTTTTTAATAGTATTTTATTTAGATTTTTTTTTAAAATTTATTCTATAATTTTATTGAATCTTTTTATATATTTTATTTTGAAGGAATTGCAATGTATAGTTTAAAACAAAGATATATATTTAATGGACCTATATCCACCATTGTTCTATTTGTCTTTAATTATTACTTAATACAAACAATGTTTAATTATATTAATCATCCATTAAGTTTTAATCAAATTATATTTATTGTGAGCTTTCTTGCTATTATAAACATAGTTTCAATCACAGGGGAGCTTAAAAAATCAAGATCCAGTACCCGTTTTTTAATGGAGGTTTCTGAGTTATGGAAATGGGCATCTTTAATGTATCTTTTAGAAGTTTTCATAATCTTTTTAATTGATCTTATTATTAAGGTTCCAGTTTTTTTAATATATATCATGTATCTTTTTGTACCTGTCCTTGGAGTAATTGGCTATTATAAGGCACATAGGATTATTGTGAAATATCATGATTTAAATATCATGCCTAATGAGATAGATGATAATGTTGTTATTATACATATTTCAGATTTACATGTAGGTTCTATACGTGGTAAACCTATGCTTCGTCGTCTTAGCCGTAAACTTAATAGGTTAGCTACTAAGTTAAGACAAGAAGGTGCTGATGATATTATTGTTGTTATTTCTGGTGATCTTGCTGATGGTTCATGTCCTATTGGGGAGGATGCTTTTAGTCCATTAAATGATGTAAGGGTTCCTATAATATTTACTCCAGGAAATCATGATTATTACCAAGGTATTGAAAATGTAGAACTTGCAGCACGTAATGCAGGAATAACTGTACTTGATAATGATAATCTTAATCTTAGAAATATTGGTTTAAATATTATTGGTTTAAGTTATCCTTATGACGATAATGATTTCTTAGAAGGGGATATGGATATTTCAACTATTCCTATTATTAAAAATGAGACTAATATTTTAATATTTCATATCCCAGAAGGCTTTGAATACTTCTCAAGATTAGGTGTAAATCTCCAATTATCTGGTCATACCCATGGTGGACAATTTTATCCTGCAAATGTTTGGGTAAAAGCATTTTATCCATTTTTAAAAGGAATATTTTCTATGGAATTGCCGACTATATTTGGTAGATTTACTAATAGTCATCTTTCTGTTACAAATGGTGTAGGTACAATGGGTCCTCCAATACGACTTGGAACAGATTCTGAAATTATTGTTCTTAGACTTAAAGAAGAAAAAAAATAAGTATTTTACAATATTTTTTAATTTTTTTTAAAAAATTTTGGTTTATTGAAATTTTTTCTAAAATATGTTTATTCTTAAATTAAGAATAAATCATATCATAGATTTAAATAAACTTAAAAACTTAAGTTTTTCAAATTATCTTTTTTTAATTGAATATTTGTATTAAATTTAAAGAAGTTTGACAAAGCTATTTAATATTTGCTTTGTTTTAAAAATAGTTTATAAATAAGATTTTCGATTTTTATCTTTAATTTTTTAAGTTATGCTTATATTGTTTAAAATCTAGTGGTTATAAATATTTAAATTGCTTAAAAGGGATTTATGTAGATTTATTTTCTGGAACCACCATACCAAAGAAATTAATAGCTTCTACTAAATCTCTGAATTGTTCTAATTCTTTTTCAATAACATCTTCATCAGTTAAATTTCCACTTAATTCTCCATCAACACTTAACGTATCTGGTCCTCTTGTTACGAGACGTTCTTTACCATCTGCAGAGAATATTCTATTTAAGTCTAATTCATGTACATATGCTCTTCCAGGTATTAATACAGTATCTTTAACTTCAGATAAATCAATATCTTCTAAATCATACTTTGTAATAAGACATGCAATATCTTTTTTTGTAGAGATTACATTTACTTTATCATCTGCATTGATTTTTTCAAATATTTTAGCTATTTTGGGGCCTGCAATAGATGAGGATATAATTGTTGCTTCACCGGTTACTTTTGGTATAAATTGTAGATAAATCTCATTTCCATCTTTTGCTATTGCAAATGGTGCTCCAGTTTCAGGATCACAAACAGGAGTTCCAGTTACTCTAAGTTTTGGAAATTCGGAATTGATTTCTTTTACAAGTTCTTCGAAACTTTCAACACTTTGGGATTCTATTCCTTTTACAATTGGTGCATTGTTTAATATGAGTCCACCTTCTGTTGTGTTTGCGAATCTCATAAGAATTGCTGCATGTGCTCCCCATTCTTCAAGTTTTTCACAAGTATCTCTTAATACTTCTCCGTCATTTACCCCAGGGATAATTACCATAGCAGCATGTAATTCTGTATTTTGGCTAAATATCTCAGCTGCTTTGAGTGACGCCTCTGGACTTGGGTCACCCATCCATTCTCTCCTAAGTTTTTCATCAGCTGCAAATAAAGTATATGTTACTTCATCTACTCCATAATTAATTAAATCGCTTGCCCATTTTTCATCATCTATTCCTTTACCACTAGTATATCCTAAGTGCATAGGTAGTTGGAATTGATTTATTATTTCTGCAAGTTCTTTTATTTGCGGGTAGCAGCTAACATCTCCTCCACCACTAATGTTTACTTTAAGATTATTATCCCGTATTGGATTAAACATCAAGGCACTTTGCAGTTCGTTTGCAACTAAAAATACTGGTTTAAATTCTGATTCTGCATCCTGAATTCCAATGGAACATTTCTCACAACCGATTTTAGTTGGAGAACAATATTTACATCCAAGAGGTTTTACATCTTTTACTTTTTTAAAGTAACAATATTTACAGAATCCTCTACAATCTTTTCCTGGAATTCCACCAACATCTGCTAATATTTGCATCTTATCATCTTTTTAATTTATACTTAAAATTATATTTTTTATTAAATTAAGTTTTTGTATAAAAATTTTATTTAAAAGAGTCCTTAAATTAATAAATATTATTATTTTTGAAATTATTTTTTTCAATTTTATAATATATATTATTGGGATATTTTTTGAAAAAATTTTTTGATTATTATTTTATCATGATTAAAGTAATACTATTTTTTTTAATTTTTTTAATTTTTATGCATTTTTTATTTGATTTTAATCTAATATTCCTTTGATTTAATCTTTATTTTATATTTTAATATTTTTTTAAACATTTATTTGTCTTTATTTTTCTTTTTTATTTTTTAATTTTCTTGTTTTGGTGTTTATATCATTTTAATTTCTTTTTTAAAAATTTATTACTTTATATCTATTTTTTAATACATTTCCGCTTTTTTATTACTTATAAGTTTTACTAATTGTAAAAAAAGGTAATGTTTATATTATATCTTAATCAAATTAAAATTTGTATACCATATTGCTTGCTATTGCAAAAACTTGCTTTAAGCTGACTTAGCATTAACTACAAAATTATCCAGTTTTTTGCTAAGGGGTATATTAGTAACTCTATTTATTTAGGAGGGAAAAAATGGCGAAGTATGATGATAAAGTCGACTTATACGACGATAGAGGTTCATTAGTAGACTCTAATGTACCAATTGAAGCTCTAAGTCCTATACGCAACCCAGCTATACAAAGTATTGTATCTGATGTTAAAAGAACAGTTGCTGTAAACTTAGAGGGTATTGAAAATTCATTAAGAAATGCTACCGTAGGTGGTAAAGCTTGTAAAATTTTAGGAAGAGAATTAGATCTTGATATTACAAGTAATGCTGAAGCTATAGCATCTTCTTTAAAAGACATGATTAAAGTAACTGATGATGATGATACTAAAGTAGAACTTATTTCTGGTGGAAAAAGGATTTTAGTTCAACTTCCAACTAAAAGAATAAACGCTTCTGCAGAATATTCCGTATCAACTTTAGTAACTGCTACTGCTTTAACCCAAGCAATCGTTGACCAATTTGATGTCAGTATGTATGATGCAAACATGGTTAAAGCTGCTATCTTAGGTTCTTACCCACAAACTGTAGATTACGCTGGATCTAACATTTCATCTATGTTAGGTGTACCTCAAAAATTAGAAGGTCCAGGTTATTCTTTCAGGAACATTCCTGTAAACCACATTGTTGCTGCTACTTTAAAAAACAGTGTTCAAGCTACTGCTTTAGCTAGTATCTTAGAACAAACAGCAATGTTTGAAATGGGTGATGCTGTAGGTGCATTTGAAAGATTACACTTATTAGGTTTAGCTTATCAAGGAATGAATGCAGATAACTTAGTCTTAAGTATGGTAAAAGATAATGCTACTGACGGTACTGTTGGTTCTATTATTGCAGATACCATTGATCATGCTGCTGAAGATAATGTTATTTCTGTTGAAAAAGATTTAAACGGATTCAATGTATATCAAACTGATGATTTAGCTAAATGGAATGCATATGCTGCTGCTGGTTCTGTAGCTGCAGTTATGGTAAACGTCGGTGCTGCTCGTGCTGCTCAAGGTATTCCATCTACATTATTATACTTCAACGATTCTATCGAATTTGCTACTGGTTTACCTGGTCTTGACTTCGGTAGAGGTGAAGGTGTAGCTGTAGGATTCAGTTTCTTCAGTCACTCTATTTATGGTGGTGGAGGACCTGGTTTATTCAACGGTAACCACATTGTAACTAGACATAGTAAAGGTTTCACAATTCCTTGTGCTGCTGCAGGTATGTCTTTAGATGCAGGAACTCAACTCTTCTCTCCAGAAGCTACTTCTGGTTTAATTAAAGAAGTATACAGTAAAATTGACGAATTCAGAGAACCTCTTAAATATGTCGCAGAAGCTGCTTCAGACATAAAAGGAGATATCTAATTTCGTAAAAATAAAACATCTAATTGAAGGGGTAGATAATTATGGATATTGAAATTTTTCCTTATAGATTTCTTAGTGCAGACACTACTGAAAAAATGTTGAATAGCATTGAAAGTTTAGATGATGTAAAAAGGACAGTAATTCATGGTCCAAGACTTCCCCCAGATGATCCTGACCTCCTTCCACAATATAAAGAAAGAAGAAACATTACTGTTTGTGGTAAACCAATAGAACTTAAAGTTCGTACTGGTCGTATATTAGTCGAACTTTCAACTGAAGCCGCTCTTGATGAAATTGAAAAGATTTGTGATGAAAATCTTAAATTTGGATATGATATTAATACATCAAGAAGTGAATATATTAGAAGACATAAAACAGTTAGTGATGCTATTAAGTATGGGACTGGTGAAAATGATCTTCCAGATGAGTTAATTGGTTTAGCAGATAATAACAAACAGTTTGCTGAAAGTGTTGATTTTATTGATTATGATAAAGTGGAATAGATAATATGATTGGACGTTCTACACATGTTGTTGATTGCCGAGAAACTATGGGTCTTGGCGAAGGTGGGGGTATTGCTCAGAGAGGAACTTTTGCTAAATGTGGAAGTGATGTTATTGCTGTAGCAATGTCTCCTGGTCGTAGACATATTACAAAACCTGTATGTGAAATTACATTTGCTTTACGTGAAGCAAACTTACTTACTAGTACTATGATTTTAAATGCTGGTGCTGGTGTACCTGGTGATGCACCGGGAGTAGGTGCTTCTAGTTTAATGGGTTTAACTCCTAAGGAGATTGAACAATTAAACCAATATAAACTTGTTGTAGTTCATTTAGGTGGAGTAAGAAATCACATTATTTACAAAGCTAGATTGATATTAAGAAATATCGATAAACCTTGTGTAATTATTTGTGAATATCCTGTTGATTTTGAGGATTTTGCAAAAATCGGAGTTAAAACAGCACAAGTTATGCCTGATGAGGTCAAAACAAAAGGAACAATCGTTAATATTATTAGCGGTGTAATTAGAGGACAAACAGTCTCTCAAGAACAATTAGATGAAATTATTAGAAAAGTTAAATTAGCATTAGGAGATGCATGATTATGGCACAATATTATCCAGGAACTTCAAAAGTTTCTCAAAACAGAAGACATTTTTCTGATCCAAATGAAAAATTAGAAAAATTACGAGAAATTTCTGATGAAGATGTAGTAAAAATATTAGGTCACAGAGCTCCAGGTGAAGAATATAAATCAGTTCACCCACCTTTAGATGAAATGGATGAGCCTGATGACATTGTAAGAGAATTAGTAACACCTATTGATGGTGCAAAAGCAGGAGACAGAGTAAGATATATTCAATTCGCTGATTCAATGTACTTCGCTCCAGCTCAACCTTATGTAAGAGCAAGAGCTTACTTAAACAGATACAGAGGAGTAGATACTGGTACCTTATCTGGAAGACAAGTTATTGAAGCAAGGGAAAGGGATCTTGAAAAACTCTCCAAAGAATTATTAGAAACAGAATACTTCGACCCAGCAAGAACTGGAATTAGAGGTAAATCTGTACACGGTCACTCTTTAAGG
This sequence comes from Methanobrevibacter sp., assembly GCA_051892775.1. Lineage (GTDB taxonomy): Archaea > Methanobacteriota > Methanobacteria > Methanobacteriales > Methanobacteriaceae > Methanarmilla. The sequence continues at coordinate 24,374 of JBJFGN010000074.1, forward strand.
TTAGATGAAGACGGTATCATGTTCGATATGTTAAGAAGACAACTTATGAACAAAGAAACCGGTCATGTCGAAATGGTTAAAAACCAAATTGGTATTCCATTAGATGAACCTGTTGATTTAGGTGAACCATTAGACGAAGAAAAATTAAAAGAAATCACTACTATTTATAGAGTAGATGGTGATGCTTATAAAGACGATAAAGATGCTGTAGAAGTATTACACAGAATACACATCACAAGATCCAAAGGAGGATACAACCCTGAATAGGGGAGGTTATGTTATGGCTGATAAAAAATTTATTGATGCATTAAATAAAAAATTCAAAGAAGCTCCTGAAGATAAAACCACTACTTTCTATAACTTAGGTGGTTGGAGACAATCTGAAAGGAAAACTGAATTTTATGAAGCAGGTAAAGAAATAGCTGAAAAAAGAGGTATTCCTCAATTCAACCCTGATGTTGGAAGTCCATTAGGACAAAGGACTTTAATGCCTTACCAACTTTCTGGTACTGACACCTTCGTAGAAGGAGACGATTTACACTTTATTAACAACGCTGCTATCCAACAAATGTGGGATGACATTAGAAGAACTGTAATTGTAGGATTAAACACTGCACACAACGTTCTTGAAAGAAGATTAGGTATGGAAGTAACTCCTGAAACCATTACTCGTTACTTAGAAACCTTAAACCACGCTATGCCTGGTGGAGCTGTTGTACAAGAACATATGGTAGAAATTAACCCATACTTAGCAGCTGATTCTTACGTAAAAGTTTTCACTGGTGATGATGAATTAGCAGATGAAATCGATAAATGTTACGTTTTAGATATTAATAAAGAGTTCCCAGAAGCACAAGCTGAAGCTTTAAAAGCTGAAGTTGGAGATAAAATCTGGCAAGCTGTAAGAATTCCTTCTGTTGTAGGAAGAGTTTGTGATGGAGGTGTAACCTCTAGATGGTCTGCTATGCAAATTGGTATGTCCATGATTTCTGCATACAACCAATGTGCTGGTGAAGGTGCAACTGGAGATTTCGCATACGCATCTAAACACGCAGAAGTTATTCAAATGGGTACTCCATTACCACAAAGAAGAGCAAGAGCTGCTAACGAACCTGGAGGAATTCCTTTCGGTTACATGGCAGATATTGTACAATCTTCCAGAACTAACCCTGATGATCCTGTAAAAATATCCTTAGATGTTGTTGCTGCTGGTGCAGCTTTATACGATCAAGTATGGTTAGGTTCATACATGTCTGGTGGTGTAGGATTCACTCAATATGCTACCGCAGCATATACTGATAATGTTCTTGATGACTTTGCTTACTATGGTAGAGACTACGTAGAAGACAAATATGGTTTAACTAAAGCACCTAACAACATGGACACTGTTCTTGATGTTGGTTCTGAAGTTACCTTCTACGGATTAGAACAATACGAAAAATTCCCTGCATTACTTGAAACTCAATTCGGTGGATCCCAAAGGGCTGCTGTTGTTGCAGCTGCTGCAGGTATTTCAACTGCATTTGCTACTGGAAACGCTCAAACTGGTTTAAGTGCATGGTACTTATCTCAATACTTACACAAAGAACAACATTCCAGATTAGGTTTCTATGGTTACGATTTACAAGATCAATGTGGTGCTGCTAACACATTCTCCTTCAGAAATGATGAAGGTTTACCTCTTGAAATGAGAGGACCTAACTATCCTAACTACGCAATGAACGTAGGTCACCAAGGTGAATATGCTGGTATTGCACAAGCTCCTCACGCAGCTCGTGGAGATGCTTTCACATACAACCCATTAATTAAAATCGCATTTGCAGATAAAAACTTAGTATTTGACTTCTCTGCTCCTCGTAACGAAATTGCTAAAGGTGCATTAAGAGAATTTGAACCTGCTGGTGAAAGATCTTTAATCATTCCAGCTAAATAGGTGTATTAACACCTATTTATTTATTTTTTTATTAGATTAAAATCATTGAACTTTTGATCTGAATTTTTAAGCATAACTAAAAAATAATTAGGAAAGTTTTTATATAAAGTTTTAAAAATTATTATACATTAGTCTAAACTAGTGTTTTAAGAGTATAGTTTATTCTTAGAAAATTAGTATTGATTAAATATTATTCAAATTTGTTTGATTTGACAATTAAAATATAAAATCGGTTTATTCATGTTTATTAAATTATCAATTTAATAAAAACTAAGGAGGAAAAGAAATATGGACCCTATAACATTAGGTGTTGTCGCATTGATGGGTGCTGCTGCAACTATCGGTGGTGCTGCAGAAGATTTAGAGTCTGATGTAGGATCTGAAAGTAACCCTAACTCACAAGTTCAGTTAGCTCCTCAAATGGGACATTTACACAGAATTATAAATAAGGCAGTTTCTGGTGAACCTGTAGCATACGGTGTATGGTGTGGTGTTGCTGGTGCTGTTGCTTTCGTATTTATGTCATATTTAAATGTTTTACCTATTGTCGCAATTGCTATAGGTTCTGTAGTTGCTGCATTTGTTCATACTATTTATACAATTACTTCTCACGTAGGACGTATTGTAGGTCAATCTCAATTTGAACAACCTTTATTTATGGATGCTCTAAATGAGTGTTTAGGCCCTATTGCAGCTCATGGATTTATTGCTACTTTTTGTATTGTAGGTATGTCTTATTTAATGATAGTTCCAATTCAAGGAACACCTTTACACACATTCCCATTACCTATTTTAGCTGTACTTTGGGGTATTACTGTAGGTGCAATTGGTTCTTCTACTGGAGATGTTTACTATGGAGCTGAAAGTGAATATCAAAAATTCCCTTACGGATCAGGTACTCCTGTAGCTATCCAAGGAGATATTGTTACTAAAGAATCTCTTGGTGCTAAAAACTCTATTGATGTAGTAAACTTCTGTTCAAAATATGGTGGACCAGTTACTGGTTTCTGTTTTGGTTTAGTTGTATTTATTAGTTTCTGGATTACTGTTGTTTTCGGAACTGTTGGCGGACAAGTTGTCGGTATTATTATTGTTCTTATTTTAATTTACTTAAACTACAAAATTGAAGTATTTGCAAGAAATAAATTCGGCCCATATGAAGAAGAATAAGGAGGTTTCATCATGGATTTAATTTTATTAATTATATTAATTATTATTGCTGGAATCTGTATGGGTGCAGGTGTACACTTCATTCCTGTAGGTGGAGCTCCTGCTGCTATGGCTACTGCTACTGGTGTAGGTACTGGTACTGCAATGTTAGCTGCTGGTGCTGGTATGACCGGTCTTATTACTGCTGCTTCAATGGAAGGGGCTAGTTTAGTCATGATTATTATTGCAGGTGGAATTGGTGCAATGTTAATGATGGGTATTACCATGTTATTTGCAAACTACATTTATGTATATGGTGTAGGTGTTGTTCCTGTATCTGCAAAAACTCAAAAAGATCCTATTACTGGTTTTGATCAAGAAGCTTATAAAACTCCAGGTACTGAAGGTCACGGAGTTCCTACTGTTGCATTTGTAAGTGGTATTATTGGATCACTTTTAGGTGGTGTAGGTGGAGGAATTGCATTTTATGCTATCCAAACCATTGCTGCAACCTCAAAAGTATTTGGTTCTAACACTTCTATTTGTATTGCATTAGCTGCAATTTGTGCAACTGGTTTATTCTTTATTAACTCTGTACTTGCTTCCTACAATATTGGAGGTACTATCGAAGGTATGATGGACCCTAAATTCAAAAGAATTGGTAGAGGTGCACTCTGTAGTTTAATAGCTTCATTAGTAATTGCAATCGTTATTATATTACTTTGTGGAGGTATCTAAAATGGCTGATGAAGAACAAGCTGTAAGTTCAAAAAAATTATTATGCTTAGGTGTCATTGGTGGATTAATACTCACTTGGTTAGGTACTGTTAACCCTACTGTTGGACCTTTATTTGCATGTTTAGGTGGAGTATGTGCTATAGTTTGGGGATCAGATGCAATTCGTAGAGTAGCTCAATATGGTCTTGGTACTGGTGTACCATCTATTGGATACATGTCTCTTGGTGCTGGTGTTATCGCTGCTTTAACTGGTTTAGCTCTTGTACCTATGGCAGGTAATATTATCTACTTAGGACCTGTTTTCGCATTAATTATTGGTTTAATTTTAGGTTGTATTATTGCTTTAATCGCAACTAAAATTATTGGTATGAAAATCCCTATTATGGTAGGTTGTACTACTGAACTTGTTGGTGCTGCTGCTTTATCCCTTGTTGCATTTTCTGTTGCTATTGCTGGTGGAAGTTTAGACTTATTAGTAATTTTAAAATCTGTTGTTGCAACTGGTTTTATTGCTTTACTTTTCATCTTAAACACAATGGCTATTCAACATCCATTTAACGCATGTTTAGGACCTAACGAAGATCAAGTAAGAACTTTAAAATGTGCTGTTTCATGTGCATTCTTATCTATGATTATTGTAGGTATTTGTACTATCCCTGCAGGTCACTTAGCATGGTTACTTGTTATTATTGTCGGATTAATCGGATGGTTAATTTCATTTAGAAGCTTTATGAAAGCATCTTATGAAGCTGCTGCATCTGTAAAATGGTCTGGATTATGGCCAAAAGTAGAATTATAGGAGGCACTAATTATGGCAGAAATGTTACCTTTTGTAAATGTTGTTCCTGAAATGAGTATTAGTTTAGACCCTGTTTCAGGTATTATTGGTGCTGGAAGTGGAAGTTTAGTTATCTTAAATATGGATGACATCAACAATGCTATTGATCAATTAGAAGCTGATGCTGATGAATTAGTTAATTCATTAGATCCATATAGTGCTCCTTTAGGTGCTTATCCTAACAGAGAAGGAAACTATATTACCGCTGGTACTATAACTAATGTAGTTTATGGATTCTTAATTGCAGTATTCATTATTATTGCAATGATTCCTGTATTAATCAAATTGGGGGTTTTATAGATGGCTGATAAAAAATCACCTGCAGATGGATGGCCTATTGTTACTGGAGATTACATTGCAGGGGACCCTGAAAGTCCTGTTGCTGTAGCAACTTTAGCTTCTCACATTGAGGATATTCCTGCTGCTGCTGGAGCAGCTATTGCAGGACCATGTAAAACAGAAAACCTTGGTGTTGAAAAAGTAGTCGCTAATATCATCTCCAACCCAAATATTAGATTCTTAATATTATGTGGTGCAGAAGTACAAGGTCATATTACTGGTCAAGCATTTAAAGCTTTACATGCAAATGGTTGTGACCCTGAGAAAAAGAAAATTAATGGTGCTACTGGGGCAATTCCTTTCGTAGAAAACATTCCTATGGAAGGTGTTGAAAGATTCCAAAACCAATTAGAAATCGTTGATTTAATCGACACTGAAGATGGTGGAGCAATCACTTCTAAAGTAAAAGAATGTATTGAAAAAGATCCTGGTGCTTTTGAAGAAGAAGCTTTAGTCGTTGAAGTTTCTGACGACGATGAAGAAGAAGATAGTGGTGAAGAAATTAAAGCAGTTTCTCCTGAAACAGCTTTAATTGAAGCTAGGATGAGAAACATTGAATCCGAAATCAATATGATTGGTGCAATTCAAAAGAATTTATCTGGTAATTATGCTGGTAAAGTACAAGGTATTATGATTGGTCTTGTATTTACTATAGTAATATTATCATTATTCATATTCTTCTAATTGGAGGTAGTTTAATATGGTAAAAATTTCAACTAGTCCAAATATACGTGGTATTAACAACGTATCTGAAAATATTGATTATAAATCCAAACTTATTGGAAGGCAAGGAAGAGCTTATTCAGCATTATCTGTTAGTAGAGTTAAAGGTATAGGAATTGGTATTGCTTTCGCATTTATCTTATTAGTACTTCTTCCTTATATTGCTAAATTATGTGGATTATAGAGGTGTTTATAAATGTCTGAAGAAGAAACAACACCAAGTGTAATGGTCGATCCAGAAGAATATAATAAAGCAATGGAAAAATTAGATGATGTTGAAGAAAAAGTTGAATTTGCTTTAGGTGAATATTCTCAACGTTTAGGCCAACAAACAGGTAGAGATATTGGTATATTATATGGAATGATAATAGGTCTTTTAGTAATGATAGTATTTATTAAATACAATCTTGCAGCTGTAATGACCTCAATATTATCAGGATTAATTTAAGATTGGAGGTTAATTAAATGTTTAGGTTTGATAAAGAACAAACTGTTGTAGATGTTGCAGGTGTAAAATGTGGAGGACAACCTGGTGAATATCCAACAGTTCTCTGTGGAACTATCTTTTATGGTGGACACAAAATTATTAGTGATGAAAAAGCAGGTATCTTTGATCATGATGCTGCTGAAGGATTAATTAAAGAAATGGAAGAAATGTCTGATGTTACAGGAAACCCATGTATTATCCAAACTTTTGGAGCAACTCCAGAAGCTATGGTAAATTACTTAGAGTTTGTAGCTGATGTTTCTGATAAACCATTTTTAATAGATTCAACTGGTGCAGATGCTAAAATGGCTGGTGTAGATTACTGTCAAGAACAAGGTATTTGTGATAGGGCTATTTACAACTCTTTAAACATGTCTTGTGAAGCTGACGAAATTGCAAAAGTCAAAGAATCTGATATTGAAGCTTCTATTGTTTTAGGTTTCAACCCTATGCAAGCTGGTGTAGAAGGTAAAATCGACATCTGGGATAATGGTGGATCTGTAGTAGATGAAGGTATTATTCCTATGGCTGAAGATTGCGGAATTACTAAATTCTTTATGGATGTAGCTGTCACTCCTTTAGGACAAGGTGGAGGACCTGCATTAAGAACCACCTTTGCAGAAAAATCTAAATGGGGTTACCCTGTAGGTTCAGGTATTCACAACGTACCTTCTGCTTGGGATTGGTTAAAAACATGGAAAAAAGAACATAAAGATGCATGGCCTGTATGTGATATAGGTTCTGATTTAATGCAAGTAGCTGCTGGTGGAGACTTCTGTTTATACGGTCCTATTGAAAACTCTTCAAAAGTTTTCCCTGCTGTTGCTATGGCTGATTGTTTCATGGCTGAAGCTGCTAAAGATATTGGAACTGAACCTGTAGAAGGTCACCCATTCAATAAATTGGTATAAGTATATTTAAGTTAGGTGATTTTTTCATCTAACTTCTTTATCTTATTGTTTCTGTTTTTTTTTAATTATCTTTATAAATATATATTAATTTTAAATAATTTTGACTTATCACTTTTTTAATTGTTTATCTATTTTTATTAATTTTAGGACTTAATTAGGGGATTTTTTATTAATTTTAGGACTTTAATTAAGAGATTTTTAATATTATTTAATTTTTATTCTGATTTGGTATTGGAAATCTATTTTTTTATTTTATAAAATTCATTTATTTTTTTTAAATGAGTTAAACCATATCTTAAATTTAAATATTTCAAGGAAACCTACTTTTTTAAGTCTTTATCTTAAATTCATTTAAAAAAATTTATATTATTATAATTTTAAATATAATCTTAATTGTTTTTCAATTAATTTAATTAAAATAATGTGGGGTAAAATTATGTCATTTTTGGATAATCTTTTTCATAAAGGGCCTAAACCAATAATTGCACATAGCCAACCAAAAGATTTAGATATGTTAAAAGCTAGTACAAATAGACCTCAAGATCCTGGATTTAAAACTCATCAGGATGTTTATTATGTAACTGCTTCTGTTGAACTTGGTAATACTACTACAAAATGTATTTTAACTGCAACTAATTTAAATAATAGTCATTGTTATTTATTAAATAAAACAGTTAAAATGACTAGGGATATTAGACCTCCTAAACCAAGTGAAGAAGTTTTTGGTAAAACTGTTTGGGGTATTGAATTATCAAAAGAAGCTGTTGCTGAAATGATTAAGGATACTGTTTTAGAATCTCTTAAAAAAGCTAATGTTGATAAAGATGAGGATCTTGATTTTGTAGTAAGGTCTACTGGGGTAACTGCAGGTTTTGCTACTGCCGAGGAAGCAGGTAAATTGGTTATCGCTCTTGCTGATGGATGTTTAGATGCAGGTATTCCTCCTAGGAAAATGTCTCCAGCAATGAGTCCTCAACAATTACCTGAAAGACTTAGAAAATATACTTTGCTTGATCATGTTACATTTGATGGTGCTGTTGTTAGTGTAGTTCCTCCAAAAGGTAAACAAGCAACTGCAAATGAAATGGAGGGAGAATTAGTCACTGCAGGTATTAAATTAGGGGCTAAATGGACTGATGTTGATTTTAGAAATCCTTGTGTTTCTCTTGATTTCGGTTCAACATTAGCAGGTCGTGTTGTAAATGATAATAGGCCTTATGCTAATACCGTAGGTAACTTTTTAGGTCTTGCAGGAGTTGTTTCAGATTCTCTTGCTCGTGGTACTGATAAAGTTGATAAAAATAATGGTGCTGCATTAGATTTATATGATCCTAAATTAGATAAAAAAGGAGATAAGAAAAAAGCAAAAGAAAATGCTAAAAAAGTCCATAAATATATTGATATTCGTAAAGTACCTTTAGGTGTTACTAGGTTTGGTACTGTACCTATTGATCCAGAGGCTGCAGAATCTGCAGGTACCACTTTAATTGGTTGTGATGTTGGTGAAAATGGAGATAAACTTCCTGTTTTAATGGATATTGGTAAAGAAATATATGAAAATGATGGTTTACCAACACTTTTATCTACTATGGATTATGTATCTGCAAATATTGTTTATCGTGCACTTGATGTAGCTTTTGATGAGCATATTATTACTGAAGGTTCAGTTTTAGGTATTACTGGTAGGGCAGGTATTACTGGACGTAAACCTCAACTTATACTTGAATATTCTCAGGATAAATTTAAAGATACTGTATTTGTTGAAGATGGTTTAGCATTAGGTTCTGCGATTATGGCTCGTTGTATGAATTCAATGGGTACTCAAAATAATCCTATTGGTGGTCATCAAGGAGGTAAATGTATTCTTGGTAAAAGAATGAAACTTCAAAATAAAAATAGGTAAATTTTTACCTTTTTTATTACTTTTATTTTTTAATTTAGAATGTAGTTTTTTGTGATTTTATGATTATTGCTCTTATTATGGCTGGTGGTTTAGGTACTAGATTGAATTCTAATATTGAGAAACCTCTCTTTAAATTTAATAATAAATGTTTAATTGATTATGTTATAGAAAATATTTCTTTTTCTAATTTAATTGATAAAACTGTTGTTGCACTAAGTCATAATACTCCTAATACTAAAGATTATTTACTAAATCATAATTTTTCTTATTTTAATAATTCTTTCAATGGATTTAATAAGTTTTATTTAGATACTCCTGGCGACGGTTATCTTAATGATTTATCTTATATTTTATCTATTTTTGAGAAAATATCTAAAGACAATATTATATTAATCATTAATGCAGATCTTCCTTTTATTACCTCTGATATTATTGATTATGTATTAAATAAATATTTTGAATCTAATAAACCTGGTTTATCAGTTCAAATTCCTGTTGAGGTTTATAAAAAATATAATGTATCTTATAGTTATGAACTTAATGGGCTTGTTCCATCAGGTCTTAATATTTTAAAAAGTGAAAATTCTATTCAAGAGCAAACTAATTTAATCATGGATAATATAAAATTAGCATTTAACTTAAATTCTATTGATGATGTAGATATAGCATATAAAATTAAGGATTCTTTAATATAGTTTTATTTTTCTTTAAGTTTTATTTTATAATTTAATATTTTATTTTAATCTTATTATTTTATTTTCCTATTACTTTTTTTAAATTAATTTTATTTTTCATTGAAATATTATTTTTGGGTTTAATTTAAATATTATAAAATTAATAATATTAATTATTATATTGATTTATTCATTAACGGTGTAATCATGGAAAATAAAAAAAATATTCAAAAAAGAGAAGAAAAGTTATGGAGTGAAGTTAAGAATTATCAAGTAGCAACTAATAATGCTCGTATTCTTGGCGTTCTTGATGAACTTATTATTAATGATAAAACCGGTAAAATTGTAGATATCGCTATTAAAGTACAAGAAGATCGTAATATTCATGTTAAAGGAGCTAAAAGAAAAGGCGATTTATTACTTGTTCCTTTCTCAAAAGTTGAAAAAGTTGGAGAATTTATTATTGTAGCTGAATAAATTTTCTTATTAACCATTTTATCTTTTTTTTGCTTTATCTTAATTTTTTTATTTAGGTTTCAATTTTATTTATTTAGTTTTTTTTTTTATTGTTTATATTTTTTAATTTTTATATTTTAAAGTCCTGTTTTTTTTAGAAGTTAATTATTATTTTTAAAATATTAAGATATTTTAATAAATAATACTTTTTTTAGATTCTTTGAAATTGAGATTTATTTTTCATCTGTTTTTAATTATATAATTGAATTAACTTCTTCGGTATAAGTTTTTAACATTAGTTAAAATATTATCTAGTCCTTTATTAATTTGAAGTTTATGCATTTTTTAATTTTTTATATTTTTTTAATTATATGTTTATTTTAATTTTTGTTTAATGATTATTTTTTTATTATTCTATTTTAGTAAAATATAACAATTGTTTATTTTTTCATTGTTATATTTTTTATTTTATTATTATTTTTTCTGATTTTTATCATAAACTTTTTATTTAATAAAAAAATAAGTTTAATATGTAAAATATAACACTATTTATATTTTTATGAATTTTGTTTTATTCTATTAATAATATATGGTGATAAAATATGTTACTTGAAATTCACAATTTAGCTGTTGAAGTTGAAGGTAAACAAGTATTAAAAAATGTTAATCTTTCTATAGCAGAAGGTGAAACACATGTGCTTTTAGGACCTAATGGAGCAGGTAAAAGTACTTTGTTCATGACTATATTAGGATTTCCAAAATATCATGTTACTAATGGTTCAATTATTTTCAAAGGTAAAGATATAACTAATCTCTCAACTGCTGAAAGGGTTAAATTAGGTATGGGTGTAAGTTTCCAAAATCCTCCAGCAATTAGAGGTATTTCTGTTGAAAATTTATTAAAATATGAATCTGGTCAAAATGAAGAAGATGAGTTAAACCCAAGAATGAAAGCTTTAGCTGATAAACTTAAATTTAATGATGATTTTTTAAAAAGGGATGTTAATTTAGGATTCTCTGGTGGGGAAGTTAAAAGATCAGAAGTTCTTCAGTTATTAGCTCAAAAACCGGATTTCACAATGTTTGATGAGCCAGATTCTGGTGTTGATATTGAAAATGTAGAACTTATTGCTGAAGAATTAAATGTTATTTTAGATAAACAGAAAAAAATTAGTGAACGTAAACGTGCAGGTTTATTGATTACTCATTTAGGATATATTTTAAATTTTGTAAAAGCAGATAAGGCTCATATTTTAATGAATGGTGAAATCGCTTGTTCAGGAAACCCTGAAGAAATTTTAAATGATGTTCGTGAAAATGGATTTAAAGGATGTGTTGATTGTGCGCAATGTACTCAATGATGCTGAAAAAGCTAAAAATAAAAAAGCACCTTTAGGAACAGATGTTACTATTGCAAATTATTCTAAAGAAGATGTTTCTGTTTATGATGTTGTTGACGATTTAAATGATTTATCTAAAAAAGATAAAGATACTCTTATTTCTGTAGGTGTTGATTCAGAAGAAAAAGAAAGAAGTGGAAGTTTTGTTCAATTTGATCAAAGTAATATCTTTTCTAATTCTTTATCTGATAATATTGAAATTATGAATACTGGTGTTGCAAAAGATAAATATCCATGGTTAAAAGATTATCTTTGGAATGCTGTAAAACCAGATCAAGATAAATATACTGCAGAAACAGCATTAAGAGAAGAAAAAGATGATGTTTATAGTGGTTATTTCATTAGATCTAAACCTAATACCAAAGAAGTTTTTCCAGTACAAGCATGTATGTTTATTGCTGATGCAGATATTATGCAAACAGCACACAATATTATTATTGCTGAAGAAAACTCTGAACTTCATTTAATAACTGGTTGTGCTACTGGTAGTGATATATCCTCTGCACTTCATGTTGGTGTAAGTGAGTTATATCTTAAACCTGGTTCTAAAATTACTTTCACAATGGTTCATAATTGGGCTGAACAAGTTGAAGTACGTCCTAGAACTGGTATTAAATTAGCAGATAACACTACTTTCATTAATAATTATATTTTAACTAGTCCTGTTAAATGTGTACAATCTTATCCTACTGCATATTGTGAAGGTGAAAATTCACGTGCACTTTTCCAAAGTGTTTTATCTGGTCAAAAAGATTCAGATATTGATGTTGGTTCACGCGCTATTCTTAATCATAAAAACAGTTCTGCAGAAGTCCTTTCACGTTCTGTTGCAAATGATGAATCTAAAATTTATGCTAGAGGAGATTTAGTTGGTAATGTTCCTGATGTTAAAGGTCATCTTGAATGTAATGGTTTAGTTTTATCAGATGAATCTTCCATATATGCAGTTCCAATTCTTGAAGCTAATTCTTCTGGACTTGAATTATCTCACGAAGCTGCAGTTGGTAAAATTGATGAAGATGAAATTTACTATTTAACATCTCGTGGATTTACTGAAGAAGAAGCAGCGGCTATGATTGTTAGAGGATTCTTAAATATGGATATTACAGGTTTACCTCCTGCTCTTGCTGAAAGTACTAAAAAAATGATTGATATGAGTATTAAGGGAATGTAAAATTTTTCTTTTATCTTTTATTTTTCATTTAATTAATAATAATTTCATATTTCATTTATTTTTTTATTTTTAAAATTTATTAATTTTTTATATTTTATTTGGATTTTCTTTTATTTTCATTAAATTTTTCATTATTTTTATTCTGATTTTTCATTAATTTTTATTTTATTTTTCATATTTTGTATTATTTTTTTATTCGTATTTATTAAAACTTATCTTTATTCATGTTTACTTTTTCTAATAAAATATTATATTTATTCTATTTTTTTTAATTGTTTAGATATTTTTAATTTATTTTTTGCTATTTTTATTAAAATTTTTTTAATTTAATTTTTTTTTAAATTAATTTATTTTATTTAAAGCTTTCGATTTTAATTTCCAAGTAACCTTTATATTTAATTTTAAAGTAATATTGTATTAGTACATTAATGTTATGCTGAGCTAGCTCATTGAGGTACAATATTTATCAATGAAAAATATTTTTTATAAATATATTTTTGTTGATTAAAACGTTTTAAAAAAAAGAGAAAGGTAAAAATTTTGGAGAATATATTTTCCAATATTTTTTGAAAAAAATTTGAATAGTAGAGGAGGTTAACTCTATGGCAGATGATATAAAAATTGTAATGTTTTGTTGCAACTGGTGTTCCTATGGTGGAGCAGATACTGCAGGTACTGCTAGGATGCAATACCCACCTAACATTAGGGTTATTCGTGTAATGTGTTCTGGTAGAATTGATCCACAATTCATCTTAAAAGCATTCAGAGAAGGTGCTGACGGTGTACTTGTAACTGGTTGTCACATGGGTGATTGTCACTATGATGCAGGAAACTATAAATTAGATAGAAGAATGAGAATTGTCTACAAATTAATTGAAGATTTAGGTATTGATAAAAGAAGATTATACCATGACTGGATTTCCGCATCTGAGGGTGAAAAATTCGCAAATACTGTTAGAATGATGGTTGCTAGAGTTAAAGATTTAGGACCTTCACCTTTAAAAGAACAAATTCAAGCTTAGTTTAGTGGAGGATATATAATGGCAGAAGAAAAAGCAAAAATTGGAACTATGTGGTTAGGTGGATGTTCAGGTTGTCACTTAGCTGTTGCTGATTTCCATGAAACATTATTAGATGTTTTAGAATTAGCTGAATTCGAATTTATCCCAGTTTTAATGGATACTAAATATGATGAAGTACCTGATTTAGATGTAATTCTTATTGAAGGTGGAATCAGAAACGATGAAAACAGAAAATTAGCTGAAATGTTAAGAGAAAAAGCTAAATATGTTATTGCTTTCGGTACTTGTGCATGTTATGGAGGTATTCCAGGACTTGGAAACTTACATACTGTAGAAGATTTAGAAGAAGAAGCTTATATTAATTCTGTTTCTACTGTTAACCCAGAAGGTATCATTCCTAATGAAGATGTACCTCAATTAGAAAACAGGGTAAGACCTTTAAGTGAAGCAATTGATATTGATATGATGCTTCCAGGTTGCCCACCAAGATCAGACGTTATTGCTAATGCAATTATTACCTTACTCAATGGTGAAACAGTCGAATTACCTACTACAAACTTATGTGAAGTTTGTCCTAGAGAAAAACCACCTGAAGGTTTAGCTATGGACTTCGTTAAAAGACAATTTGAAGTCGGAAGACCTGAAGATGATTTATGTTTAATTGCACAAGGTTTAGTATGTTTAGGTCCTGCTACAGTTTCATTATGTGGTGCAGAATGTCCTGAAATTGCAATCCCATGTAGAGGATGTTATGGACCAACTGCAAAAATTAAAGATGCAGGTGCTAAAATGATTTCAGCTATTGCTTCAGATTACGGTGTAGAAAAAGATAAAACTGTTGATCCTGAAGAAGTAGCTAGCCAATTAGATGATATTGTTGGTACATTTTATACTTATACTTTACCAGCTGCTTTAATCCCAATGAAAATGCAAAATGGAGGAAAATAGAATGGCAAAACTAACTATGGAACCTGTAACTCGTATTGAAGGTCACGCAAAAATTACTGTTCAGTTAGATGATGCAGGAAATGTTCAAGAAACCAGATTACATGTTATGGAATTCAGAGGATTTGAAAAATTCTTACAAGGTAGACCTGCAGAAGAATTACCACGTTTAGTTCCTAGAATCTGTGGTATTTGTGATGTTCAACACCACTTAGCAGCTGCTAAAGCTGTTGATCAAATTTATGGATTTGGAGACGATATCTTACCTACTGCTTACAGAATGAGAGAAATTATGAACTGGGGTTCATTCATGCACTCCCACGCACTTCATTTCTACTTCTTAGCAGCTCCAGATTTAATTGTTCCTAATGGAACCAGAAAAACAAGAAACGTTTTCCAAATTATCAAAGATCAACCAGATATTGCTTTACAAGCTATTGAAATCAGAAGAAATGGTTTAGATATGGTTAGAGCTATTGGTGGTCGTCCAATTCACCCAACTTCTTCCACTCCTGGAGGAATTTCTACTGAATTAACCGAAGATAAACAAAAAGAATTAAAACAAAAAGCTGAAAGAAACATTGAATTAGCTCAAAATACTTTAGATTTAGCTATTCCTATTTTCGAAGAAAAAATGGACCTTGTTAATGATTTAGGTTACTTCGGAGATACCCGTCACTGTGGTTTAGTAAATGATGGTAAATGGGATGTATACAATGGTAATGTAAGAATCAAAAGTAAAGATGGTTCTAAAATTGAATATGAATACAATAATTTAGAATACCAAGACATCGTTGCAGAACATGTTAAACCTTACTCTTGGTTAAAATTCCCATACATTAAAGAATTAGGATATCCTGAAGGTATTTACAGAGTAGCTCCTTTATCTAGGATTAATGTTTGTGATTCAATGCCTGATGAAGCTCCTCTTGCTCAAGAAAGATTAAACGAATTCCGTGAAAAATTCGGATATGCACAACAACCTATGTTATTCCATTGGGCTAGATTAATCGAAATCTTAGCTTCTGCTGAATGTGCAGCTACTGCATTAGATGAAGATTTATCTGGTAAAAAATTCCCAGATGCTCTTGAAAGAACTGCTGGTGAAGGTGCAGGTATTGTAGAAGCTCCTCGTGGTACTTTAATCCACCATTACAAAACTGATGATAATGGTTTAGTAACTAAAGCAAACCTCGTCGTTGCAACTATCCAAAACAACCCTGCTATGGAAATGGGTATTGATCAAGTAGCTAAAAAATACATCAAACCTGGTGTAGAAGTAGATGATAAAATCTTCAACTTAATGGAAATGGTTATTAGAGCATACGATCCATGTTTATCCTGTGCTACCCATACTATGGACAGTCAAATGAGACTTTCTACTTTAGAAGTTATTGATAGTGACGGAAATTTAGTTAAAAAAATCTAGAGGTGTGATATATGATAGTAGTCAACCAAGACGACTGCATCAAATGTGGGGCTTGTGAAGGTACATGTCCTTCATCTGCTATTGAAGTAGGTGAAAAACAAATTATCTTTTGTGATACATGTGGTGGAGAACCTAAATGTGCTGAAGTTTGTCCAAATGGTGCACTTACAGTCGATGAAGTAGCTGTTGATGATGAAGGTAATACACAAATCAGATTATCATATAACCCAGTCCTCTGTGATCAATGTGGTGGAGAACCTAAATGTGTTGATGTTTGTCCACCAAAAACACTTAAATTAAATAGTGATTCTAAAATACCTATTGATGGATTCTGTGTAATGTGTAAACAATGTGTAGATATCTGTCCTGTAGGTGTTATAGGTATACCTGGAGTTAAAGAACCTGCTGTAAGGGAACTTAATATTAGTGGACCTATTTTCATCCAAGATTGTGTTGGATGTGGAACTTGTGTTCCTGAATGTCCTGCTGAAGCTATTACTTTACCTGCAGTTGGTGAATCAATTTCTATTGATGAAACTAAATGTATTAAATGTGGTGTTTGTTCTCAAACTTGTCCTTGGAATGCAGTATTTATTTCTGAAAATAAACCTGTCAAACGTTCCAAAACTATTAAATCATTTACACTTGATGAATCCGTTTGTATTGGATGTAATACTTGTGTAGAAGCATGTCCAGGAGACTTCATTGAAGCTAAAGGTGCTTCTTTAAGTGTAAAACTCCCTCAATCTTGTGCTGCTTGTAGTTTATGTGAACAACTCTGTCCTGTTGATGCAATTAGTTTAGAAGTTGAATTCGGTGAAGCAACTCCTGCTGATGCTTTAGGTATTTCCAGAGATGTTGAAAAATGTGATTTCACTGGTGCATGTGCTATCGCTTGTCCTACTGAAGCTATTAAAGTTGTCAGTAAAATGGGTATGAAATTACCTGAACAAGTTGAAAGTGATGAAGAACCTTCATTTGTTATGTGTGCTAGATGTGGTGCTTGTGCTGCAGCTTGTCCTAATGGTGCTTTAACATTAGATGAATTTGAAGTAACTATTGATGGAGAATCTGTATTAAGAAATAGGATTCAAGCTAACCCATCTAAATGTGAACAATGTGGAACTTGTATTGCAGCTTGTCCTTATGATATGTTAAAATTCAAAGAAGAAGGTAACTTACCTGTTGTTGGATTCTGTACCCTTTGTGGTCAATGTATTGAAGCATGTCCTAGAGACGCAGTTTGCTTAAAATAGATAAATAAGTAGATGATTTTTCATCTATTTTATTTTTCTTTAATATTTTTTAATTATTTCAAATCTTATTTTTTTCATGTTTATTTTAACAGTATCTTATTTTGTTGTTGAAAACTTATTTATTGAAATTTTAATGTCATGTCTAATTTTTAAATTTAAAGTAGTTTATATCATAAATTTAAATGGTTTTACTTCTTATTTTTGGTTTTGAAAATTAATATTTTCAATGTGCTTATATATTTTAAAAATAGTATATTTTAAATTCTTAATATTAAAATCCTAAATTTTGTATTTTTTTAAAAAAAGAGTCTATATCATTGATTATTTTCTATTTAATTAAAAATTTTTAAATAATTATTTTATTTTATAAAAAATAATATCATATTATAAAAATTGATAAAAATTTTAATTCTGTGACAGATATCAAAAAAATGGAATAATTAGTTTTATTGTTATTAATTATTCTATAATAATATTATTATCCATTTTAACTTTCCCATTATATATTGTCATTATTGCTTGACCTTTATAGGGCATATTATTAAATGGTGAAAATTTAGCTTTTGTATAAAATTTATTAAGGTCAAATTTACCTTCCTTTTTAATATCTATTATAGTTAAATCCCCATCATATCCCTCTTCTATTTTCCCTTTATTTTTTAGATTAAATCTTTTTGCAGCATTTTCTGATAATATTTTAGGAATTATGTTAAGTGGTATATTTTTTCTATTAACTTCTGTTAATAATAAACTTAATACAGTTTCAAGATTAGGCATTCCAGATGGACAATTCCAGATTGTATTTTCTTTTTCTTCAATTGTATGTGGTGCATGGTCAGTACCTATAATTGAGTTTTCATTTACTTCATTAATAGTTATATTTTCACTATAGAATCTTAATGGTGGATTAGTTTTAACTATATTTCCAAACTTATTAAATGAATTTGCTTCAAGTAAGAGGTGATGTGGGGTAAATTCATAACTAATATCTACACTTTTATTATTTTTTATTATTCCTTCTGATTTTTTACTGCTTAAATGACAAACATGTAATTTTAAGTTATATTTTTTACTAAGTTTTATTGCTTTTTCTACTGCAATATCTTCTCCAATACTTGGTCGTGCATATGCATGGTCTATTGGTAAATTACTTCCTTTTTCTTTCATTTTAATCGTGTTTTCTTCTATTATTTTTTTGTCTTCACCATGTATTGTGACTATTGGGTTAGTGTTTAGTTTTGAGATATTTTTAAATATTTCATTAAGTTCTTCATCTCCATATTCATTCATAAATATTTTAAATGATATGGGATTTAGTTTAGATATTTTTTTCATTTCATCAAAATTATTGATTCCAGCATGCATTAACGTGTTTATAATACTTTTATTTTTAATTATTTTTTCTTTTTCTTTATATGCCTTTAATGTATTTGTTTTTGGTTTTGTATTTGGCATATCAATGACTGTTGTAAATCCACCATTTGCAGCAGCCATAGAACCTGTTTTTATATCTTCTTTATATGTCATCCCAGGATCTCTAAAATGAACATGTGGATCTATTAATCCAGGTAAAACAATTTTATTATTAATATCTATTATTTCATCTGCTTCTTGTGGAAGCTTTGATATTTTTTTTATTAGGCCGTTTTCAATACCAATGTAAAATTCTCCTTTTTTATCTATAAGTTTACAATTTTTTAATAATAAATCCATAATAATACTTCCTAGTAATAGATTTTAGTCATGTTTTAATTTGTTTCACAAGATTTTATAATTTATTCTTGATACTTTTCTTATTATTTAATTTTTATATTATTTCTATTTTTATAAAAATTTTTATTAACCATAATATACTAATAGAATATTTTATAAATATATCTTTATAATATATTATTATGCCTTCAAATGAATTTGTTAAAGAAATTATTAAGAAGGATAGAAAAACATTTTTTAAAGATTATGAAAATTCCCAAGAGGATAAATTCCAATCTTCTGAAGAGTTAGAATTTAATCATGATAAATGTTCTCTAAAACCTTTAATAGCTGATTTTACAGAATATAATCCATTACATAATGGACATTATCATTGTTTAAAAATTGCAAAAGAAAGGGTTCCAAATGGTATTTTTGTTGCTATTGTACCAGGACTTTTTGAAAGGAATGGTAGGGGAGTACCTTATATTTTGCATAGGCGCTCTAGAGCTGAAATTGCTATAAACGTTGGTGCAGATATTGTGGTTGAAGGTCCGCCTATGGGTATTATGGGTTCTGGACAATATTCCTTATGTTTATGTAAAATGTTTCAAGCTTTAAATACAGATTTCATCCCAAGAGGATATAAACCATTTGATGGTATTGATGATATATTGAATAGAATAAGTTTAGGTCATGGTATTGCACCTAAACCTTATAAAATTGTTGATATGGATACTAATGAAGTTATCATGAGAGATAAATTAAAAGAAGATAATTATGTAATAGTTTCTTTTTCTAAATCCTTAAAAAAAATTGGTTTTGATTTCAAAAATAAGTTTATTTTTGTTAAACGTATTGAAGGTGTTAGTGGAACTTTAATTCGTGATTCTATTGAAAATAATAATTTTGATAAGGTTAAAAATATGATGCCTAAGGAAACAATATCCATATTAAAAAGAGATATTGATTTAGGTTGTGCACCATTAAATAATATTCGTGATTGTGAAACTATTTTAGATAATGCTAATAATTTATCTTTTGAAGAATTGATTTCTTTAAATTTATTTAATGATAATTTAGCTTCTAAAATAATTGAAACTCGTAATAAAAAACCATTTGAAACATTAGATGAATTAGAAAATTCTTTATTGTACGGTTTCTCAAGTAATTATAAACAAAGGGTTTTAAGTATATTGGAAACTAAAATAAATAAAGATATAATATCAAATTATATTGATAAATATCCTTATAATATTCGCATCTTAGATTATAAAAATGAAGATGTGTTAAATCAATTTGAAAATAAAATAAATAATAGGAGAATAGATTTATGGCAATAGAAAACGGTGATTTTGTTAAAGTTAATTTTACTGGTAAAATTGAAGAAACTGGTGATGTTTTTGATACTACTTATGAAGATGTAGCTAAAGAAGCAGGTATTGATGATCAAAATAAAGAATACACTCCAATTCCAATAGTTGTAGGTGGAAAACATTTACTTCCTGCTATTGATGAAGCTATTGTTGGTATGGAACCTGGAGATGAAAAAGAAGTTAAAGTAGATCCAGAACATGGTTTTGGTGAAAGAGATTCCAGTTTAATAACTTTAATTCCTATGAGGGAATTTAAAAAACAAAACATGAAACCTTTCCCAGGAATGAGAATCCAAGCTGAAGGTCAAACTGGTAAAGTTTTAACAGTTAGTGGTGGAAGAGTAAAAGTAGATTTCAATCATGAATTAGCAGGTAAACATTTAATTTATGATGTAAAAGTTGAAGATGTAATTGATAATGATGAAGATAAAGTAAAAAGTATGGTTCAATTACATTATGCTTATCCTAATATGGATATTGACAAAACCGAAGTTAACTTTGATGATGATACTGTAAGTATTAAATTAGATGAAATTACTAGATTTGATCAAAAATCATATATGGATGTTACTCTCCAAAGATTTAGAATAGCTAAAGATCTTTGGGATAATATGGATGTAAGTAAAGTTCAATTTGTTGATACTTTTGAGAAAAAAGATACTGAATCAAATGAAGATGAAGAATCTGAAGAATAGATTCTAATCTTTTTTTACTTATTATAATGATATTAATTTTTTATAAACTTTTAATAAATTTATAAAATTATATTATCATTAAACTTTTTTTATAAAAAATGAATTACCTTACTTTATAATAATTTTGTCTTTTACTAATTTTATTAAAATTAGGATTACTAGTTTAAATTACAATTATTTA
>JBJFGN010000075.1:0-2566 GCA_051892775.1 Methanobrevibacter sp.
GTAAGCGTCAAGAAATTCACGTATAGAAATAAGATATTTCAGATGATAAAATAAGCTCAGATAGTAGAAATACTTACTGTCTGAGCTACAATTTAATATTTATTTTGAAGATTTAAGTTTCAATTCCTTAGGAATTGTATCGGACCAAGGCATCAATTTTAATAATGAATCTTTATCTCTAAATTCCATATTTGATATATTATCAAATAAATAACATAAGTACATTTCTATTTTTAACTTATTAGCTTTAGCTGTCTCTATTATACTATATATTGTTGCACTTGCTCTTGCTCCTTTAGCCGTATTGGAAAATAGCCAATTCTTTCGGCCTATTACAAATGGCTTTATTGCACGTTCGGCTGCATTATTGTCAATTTCTAAGGAGCCATCTTCTAGTATATTTTTCATTATAGGAACTGTTTTTTGAGCATATTCTAATGCTTTTCCGAGAGGACTTTTTGGAAGTGCATTTTCAATTTCTATATTAATATACTTTTCAAACTCTTCTAAGATTGGTGCTAGTTTATTAAGCCTAATTTCATAACGCTTTTGATAATAATCTTTATCCTTACCATATTGAGCTTTGATATCTTTTTCTAATTTATAAATTTGCTCACAATAATTAAACCCTATAATTGCTCTTGAATTTTTTAGGGCTTCATCGCTTAAATTAGATACAATTTCGTGGAATTTTCTTCGTATATGTGCTAAACAATATACTCTTTTAACATTTTCAACTTTATTGTATCCTTGATACCCATCGGTTTGAAGGAATCCACTAAAGCCTTTCAAAAATTCCTTAGGACAAGAACTTGCTCTTGTCTTTTGATAATCATAAAGGATTATCGGTTTTAGGCTTGCACCTGTCTTATATAGCCACATATATTTTTTAGCCTTAGACTCGTTGCCATTATGTTCAATAACATTTAATGTTGTTTCATCAGCTTGAACATAATTAGATTTAAGCAATTGATCTTTCATTAAATTATATACATATATAAGTTCAGTAGCTACTCCAACAACCCAATTTGACAAGGTTTGCCTAGATAATTTAGCTCCTAACATTTTAAAATAGCTTTCTTGTCTATATAATGGCACTGAATAAAGAAATTTTAATGCAATAACATGGCTTAATAGATTATTAGATGCCATTCCCTTATTAATTAGATTTTTAGGAGATTCTGTAGTGGTAATATTAGAACTTATATTATCTGCTTCGCATTTACGGCAAGCGTAGCTGTATGTTATATGTTCTTCCACATACAATCGTGCTGGAACAAATTTTAATATCTGTTTAGTAGAGTTAATCCCTATTATTTCTAATGGAGAACCACAATCTTTACATATAGCTTCTTCCTCAGAAAGTTTATGTTCTATAATAACCTTTTCTAATCCTTCTAAATTATCTTTTTTCCCTATGTTATTAGAAGGTTTCTTTCTTATATAGCAAACTTCTTCTATAACAGGTTCTTCTATATTGGAATTGCTTTCTTTTTCTGCTTCATTAAAAAAAGATATCTGATTAGGATTTATTTTTTCACTAGTAGATGAGAATATCTTTTTATTTCTATTAGCTAACTGAGCTTTTAAATATGCTAACTCATTTTTTAAATTATTTATCTCATTTTCTTTTTCAGATAACTTTTTTTCCATTTCAGCTATTAAAGATTTTGTTTTTTCATCTAATTGATTTTCTAAAATTTCTTCGTTCATTTATTACCTCAAAGCCTTTATTTTACTACCTCTATTATACCATAAAAACCCTTTGTTTCCAAAGGGTTTCGGGCATTTTGCAATATATTTTAATAGTAATTTTTTTGAGTAACAGGCTTGAATTTTGAGGCATTTCTAATTTCATAACCTTTTAGTAGCCACTTAAGTTCTTCCTTATTTACCTTAAGTGCTTCTTCTAAATTTTGAGGCCATTTAAAGTGACTATGTTCTAATCTGTAATAGTAAAGCCAAAAACCTTCATCAAAATGCAATATCTTTAGCTTATTCATTTGTTTATTACAAAACACAAACAAAACATTATCAAAGGGATCTAGCTTCATTTCATTTTGTACTATCATAACTAATCCATCAATACTTTTCCTTAAATCCGTAACGCCGCAGGCTAGATAAACAGTATTGATTTTATTAATGTTAAACATTTAATATCAAATCCTTAATTATAGAATTAATAAGGGCAGTTTCACTAACGGGAATAGATATTTTAGCGACTCCAATTGATATCTTTATTTCTAATAATGAATTAGAAGATACATTTTCATTAATAATTTCTTTACTATCATTTAATTGAATAGCTTGAAATACTAGTCCTTTATGCTCATTATTGCTAATCCTTTTTTTATGATAGTAAAATTGGCTTTTATTTAGATTATTTATAGTACAATATTCCTTTATAGTTATGTCATTATTTTCTTTATAGTAAAGATTAACAGCTTCTTCCCATTCTTTATTGTTTAATTTCTTATACATAAAAAACCTCCTCTAAAATTAATGTTTACTTAATTTTATCAGAAGGTCTATAATTTATATATGCGTGAAATCTTTGACGCTTACA
>JBJFGN010000076.1:0-2506 GCA_051892775.1 Methanobrevibacter sp.
GTGGCGCGGCCAAGATATGTCATATCATCCGCACCTATAACTGCTCTTTTTATTTCTGTTTTTTGTCCGTTTTCTCCTAATTTTTCATCCCATACGCTAATTTCATAAGACTTTTTTATTATAGCCACTATTTTCACCTCTTAATAGAATAATGGTATATAATCCGCTTTAGCATCTGTTAAAATATCTGCTAATCCCCAGTATAATGGAGGGAAGTTTGCCCAAATATAATTACAAGCATACCACCACCATTCATTTATATCGCCTTTTATATCACTAGTTAATCCTTCCTGTATACTCCAATAATCTTGTAATAAACGTAAAAATCCGTATTCTAACTGTACTTCTTTATTCCTATAATATTCATAACAGAAAATATCTTTATTCTGATACATTTCAATTTCACTTTCATACCATTTTCTAAAATTCATTAATTCATCCTTTCTTTCTTGCGTTAAAGTTTCTGAGTCTTTTCCAAGTGCTGACAAATATAAGTCTACCGCTCTGTCATACACTTTATCAAAAACTTTTTGTATATATTGTGTATCTCCATTGTTTATGCCGCCATATCCCCATTTAAAAGGTCTAGCATCTAACCAGCGTTTTCCACCCCAAAGTTCTTCATCACATACTGGAACTACCTCAATTAAAGACCATCCAGGAGGTATTCTAAACCAATGTCCTTGTTTAATATTATCATTATAAATTGTTTTTTGTGGTTTATAATTTCCATTAAAAGTATATACACTTTCATTTATATTATAATATTCCGAATATAACAATCTTTTTTCAGAATCTAAACGTATATCCATTTCATTGTCAACATATTTTGGAATATTATTTTGATTTGTTATATTGTTTTTCTCCTCTAAATCATTCTTCTTCGCCATATCATCAGAAGTTATTTCTAAATAATCTTGAGTATACCATTGTGGATAATGGTCTATATTAAAAACAATCTCTCCATAATTTGCATCATTTGATTTACGAACAAATTCTGGAGGATTATGAATATAATCATGAAGAAACTCTAAAAACTCCTCTTGTATATCAGAACTTGCTTCACCAGCACCAAAATGAAAATCAGAGCCTAACTCGGGTTTTATTAGTGAATGCTGTACCGAAAGTTTATAATATTTCTTGGTTGATATGTCTTTAAAGATTATTCTATTACCATCTGTCTTTGAACTTGATGAGTCAATCTCATTTGCATAAATTCTTTTATCCGCAACATTTGTAACCAATTCATAAATTTCTTCTTTATTTATATCTTTATAAAAAACTTTTTTAGAATATATTTTTTCATCTAACAATCCTGATATTTCATTTAAATCTGTTGTATAATGTACACGATTATCTTTCATATAAATGTATGCTTCTGTATTTGAAGAAGTATCTCGTACCTTTAATGCAGAAATAATAATATCATTGCTAAAAATCTCCTTATCTTTATATACACTTAAAAAATCTTTCAGTGTTTTCCAATATAATTCATATTCTTCTTCTTCTCTATTACAAAGAGCCCTAAGTTCTTCATATTTATCAGCTAACTTAAATCCATCTTCATAATTAATATTAGGATCAATTTGATATGATTGCATATAGAAAGTTCTAATGAAATTCCCCAATAATTCTCTTGGAATTGGTTCTGCAATATAGGCATGATTAGGATGTTGTTGGTCTAATTCTTTATATTCTAAATTATAATATCTTACTCCATCCTGAGTATAAATTTCTTTTTCTTTTCTTTTAAAATATTTATCACCATATTTATACAACTCTTCATCTTTCTTATTCTGCGGCCTAAGTCCTGTCCAATCTACTGCCTGTGGAATAGTCAATCTCTGTACATTAAAACGTCTAACTTTAAAATGATTACCTCTTGTTGTCCAAAAACCTTTTTCATTGGCATTAAAATGCATTTTAAATTCAATAGGAACATCACCAGGATTGTAAACTAAAAGTCTACTTCCTATGATAGCATTTTTTCTTGTAAGCCCAGTGTCCATATTGATGTAATTTGTTTTAGAGTATTGCGGCAAATAAATTAATTCTTGGTCGTAATCTAAAGTTGGAGTTGTTAATAATTTACTGCTTGGTGCCCACTCAGGAACATTTTCCCAATATCCTCTAACATCTATAATGGATTTTTCACCATCAGGAGTATTAAAAAATAATTCTCCTGCTTGAACTTGTTCTATAGTAGGATATCCACCTTTCCAAGGAGTCTCCATATTATTTTTTACATTATAAAAATCCTTAGTATGTTTATCTAATGGTTCAATTAAATTATTTGCATACTCATGCTCTTCTCTTGAATGAGTTTTAATAATTGTTTCTGGAGGAGTAATATTATAATAATCTGCTGCCCGAACAATATATTTATTAAATCCAAAGGCATAAGGAAAATAACAAATAAAATTAAGAGTTCCTTCTCCTTTATAAACTCTGTCTCCAGTATCTCTATTTGTAAAACAAATAAATTTAAACTCTGGTTTAGATTTTA
>JBJFGN010000077.1:0-11701 GCA_051892775.1 Methanobrevibacter sp.
TTTTAATTATTTAAATTAATTAGCAATAAAAAATTAAAAAAACATGATATTATATTTATAATATAATAATTTAAGGATATTAAATAGAAACTTATTATTATACTACTAATTTTAAAAAAAAATAAAGGTTATAAATAAAATGGCAGAAAAAAAACCAGAATATAAATATGATAAAACAGAGAGTGGTTTAAAATATAAATATGTTATTGATGGAGATTATAGAGTAATACCTATAGAAACTAGTTACATTAAACCAAATGAAAGTTTAAATACTCTTTTAGAGAAAGTTTATCCATTAATAAAAAATGAAGATTATTTAGTTATTGCAGAAACACCAATTTCAGTATCACAAGGAAGACTTGTTGATGAATCAAAATACAATCCAGGAATAAGTGCTAAATTTCTTGCAGGCTTCTGGAGCAAATATCTTTGGGGATATATTTTAGGACCTTTACTTGGAATTAAAAAAAGAACAATTAAAAATCTTAGAAGATTACCTAAACAAACTGCAGCACATAAACAAGTTGTTCTTGATTTATATGGATGGAAACATGCATTGAAACCAGCCTCAGAAGCAGGTATAGATTTAAGTAACTCACCTGGAACTTATGTATCACTTCTTCCTGAAAACCCACAAAAAGTTACAGAAGAATTATCTAAAAAAATCAAAGAGAAAACAAATAAAAACATTAATGTCATGATAATAGATACTGATGCAACATACAAAAGAAATGGGAAATATTTTACAGGACTCCCCACTGCAATTGAAGGAATTGAATCAAATAAAGGAGTTTGGGGCTATACTTTAGGACAGTTATCTGAGAATGTTGGTTCAACACCCCTTGGATCAAGTAAAAAATTAAGTGTTGAAAAAGCACTAAAAATAGCAAACACTGATGAGAGATATCAAAAATCTCTTGAGACATGTATGGAAACAATACACAGTGCCAAAAAAGTATTAAATACTGAAAGTAATGAAGACAGCATTAGCGTTGAAACTTTAAACTCAATTACCCATACCCCTGCAGTAATAATTAGAAAAAACTAAAAAACTAAGTTTTTAAGGATTATAGAATTAAAAATAAATATTTATAATAAGTTTAAAATAAAAATAACATGCCATATTATATTTTAATAAATAATAGAGTTTGTTGAAGAGAATACGATATTTTAAAATTTAACTTTCTAAAATATCTCATTTTAATTAGAAGGTAAATTATCTTTTAAGATTAATGAGTTCAAGAAATCCAAAAAAATATAATAATTAATTAAAAATACATAGATTTATTAAATATAAAAATAATATAAATAATATTATAATAAAAGTTTTTTAAATTTAGTATTTTAACATCAATTTTTCTTTTTTTAATAAAAATTTAATTTTCAAGAAATAGGTAACTCAAACTTAAAATTACTAATTTTAAAAAATGAACTATAAACTCACGGAGAAATTATATGCTAGACAACCCATTAGTAGAAATGTTAATAAGATCAATTATTGATAATCCAAATGAAAAACCTAAAAAAGGGGATGAAGATAAAGACAATATTCAAATTGTTGAATATCTTAATGATGGAGTTACAACTGATGAAGAAATTGCAGAAAAAACTGGCATAAAATTAAACACTGTAAGAAAAATACTTTACAAACTTTATGATGCAGGACTTGCAAGTTATAAAAGAAGTAAAGATCCTGAAACTCAATGGTTCACTTATGACTGGAAATTTGAACCTGAAGAAGTAAACAAAAAAGTTGAAGAAAGTCTTAACGACATAATCAAAGAACTTAAAGAAATTACTGAAAATGAAGAAAATAATTTATTCTTTAAATGTCCAGATTATCATACAAGATTTGACTTTGCAGATGCATGTGAAATGGGTTTTACATGCCCAGAATGTGGAGAGGAATTAATTGAAGATGATAATAGCGAAATGATTAAACAACTGAAAGAGGATATTGAAAAATATGAAGAAATACTTAATGACTTTGAAAAAAATGAATAATCTTTAATATTTTTCTTAACTTTTAACTATTTTTAAACTTAATACTAATTTTATAAAAACCACTTTAATAATAAATATATAAAAAAATCTAAAATTTAATCAATGAAAATTAATTTTTTAACTATTTTTAAAAATATAAAAGAATTTAAATCATTAAATAATTTATTTAAAAGTTCTGAATAATTAGATTATAAAAATTAATAAAAATTAATTATAAAAAAATGAATAAATCATTTAATTATAAATATTATAAAATATAAAACTTAAAATAGGCATATTGAATCAATAAATAATTCGATGATTAAAATGAATGAAACTGAACTTTTAAAAAAAGAAGGTTGTCCTGAATGGGTAATAAAACATAGTGTTAAAGTTTATGAAAAATCTAAACAGATTGCTAAAAATTTTCCTAATGCAAATATGGAACTTATTAAAGAGGGAGCATTATTACATGATTTAGGAAGGTCTAAAACTAATGGAATTAATCATGGAGTAATAGGTGCAAAACTTGCATTAGAATATGGATATTCAGAAGAAGTTGCAAAAATCATTGAAAGACATATTGGTGCAGGAATAAGCAAAAAGGAAGCCGTAAAATTAGGTTTACCTCCAAAATCCTATGAACCAGAAACAATAGAAGAAAAAATTGTTGCACATAGTGACAATCTCCTAAATGGTTCTGATTTCGTAGATATTGAATACACCATAAATAAATGGAAAAAAAGAATAGAAAATCCAGAAGATTCAATAAAAAAAGTTAAAATATTAAATTATGAACTAATTGATAGATTTAAAGAAAACAATAAAAAGGATTATTAAACCATTATATTAAAAAATAATATAAAATTCAAAAATAGATATGTGATAATATGAAAGTAATATGTTCAAGTGAGGAATCATTATATAGGCCTGAGGCAGTTAGATGGAGACAAAGAATGAAATTAATGAAACCATATGGTAATGTAATTGCAATTCTTCCTTGTTCTATGAAAAAACCATATTCCCAGTCAAAATCTCACCAAAAATTTAAAAGAGCAACTAAAGGATATCAGGAAGTAATAGTAACTTCCCCTTTTGGAATTTGTCCAAGGGAAATGGAGAACACTTTCCCAATACAATCTTATGATACAAGTGTCACAGGCAATTGGAGTCAAGATGAAAAAAAAGAAGCCGGACAATTGCTTAGAGAATATATTGGAAATACACCAGCAGTTGCAAATGTCTCAGGAGGATATGAAGAAACTTGCAGAGAGTATCTTGATGGACTTGACATAACATACACTTGTGTAGATAATCGTCCTACTAATCCAGACTCAATATACAATACAAGAATGGAATTAAAAAAATATGAAAAAATGCCAAAACGCGGAAGAATGCTCCATGAACTAAGATCAATTGCAAGATACCAATTTGGTGAAGGTGGAGAAAAATTAATTCCAGATGATATTAGAACTAAAGGTAGATACCACCGTATAATTTATTATAATAATAAACAATTAGCATTTTTAAATAGAGATATTGGTTTATATACTTTGAGTCTTGCAGGTGGAGAGATACTTGCAAATGAAGAATTAAAAGTAGTTGAAATTGATTTCAATTTGGAAACAAATACTGTTTTCTCCCCAGGAGTTGCAAAAGCAGACCATAATATTTTACCTAGAGATGAAGTTGTTATAGTTAAAGATGGGGAAGTTTTAGGAACTGGAAAAGCTATAATTAGTGGAGAAGAAATGGAAAAATCAAATTATGGTGTTGCAGTAGACATAAAACATAGAAAAAAATAGGATAAGAGTTATTTTATTAAGTTTTAAAATAAAATTTTATTTTAGTTAAATAAAATTTTTAATAAAAAATTTTAAAAAATATAAAAAATAAGATATAAATTTATATACTATAAAAATATAACAAGTGTTTACTGTAAAAAAATATAGCAAAATATTAAAACAATAAAAATATACTTATATTAAATATTCAAAAATATGAATATATTTAAATATAGATATATAAAAATTAAAAACAAGAAAAATTTATTAAATTTATTAAGAAATGGAAGGTAAAATTATGTCTGAAGTAGAAGAACAAATTAAAGAAGCAATTTACCCTGTTCTCGATCCACATATGGGTATTAGTGTTATTGAAATGGGTATTGTCCAGTCAATCAAATTTGAAGATGGTGTTGCTGAAGTAGTCATCAAACCAACTAACCCTGCATGTATGAGTATTACTCGTGTAGCAGTACAAGTTAAGGAATTTGCATCTAAAGTCGATGGTGTAGACAAAGTAAAAGTCACAATCGTTGACCATGCTATGGCAGACACCCTTAATGAAATGCTTAATAGGGAATAAAAATTTTATTTCTAATTTTTTTATTTTTTCTTTTAAAAAACGAAACAATTATATATAAAGACAACCAAAAATTACATTAACTTGTATTTATTAAATTTAAGAAAAAATACAATCTACTATTTAGTTAATTTTTATACATAGGCTAGTGGCACAGCTTGGTTAGCGCGCACGGCTGATAACCGTGAGGTCATGGGTCCGAATCCCATCTAGCCTACTTCTTAATTTAATTTTTATACATAGGCTAGTGGCACAGCTTGGTTAGCGCGCACGGCTGATAACCGTGAGGTCATGGGTCCGAATCCCATCTAGCCTACTAAAAAAAAACTATTTTTAAATTTTATTAAAATTTATAAAAACCCTTAAACTAATTTTATTATTAGAATAAATTATATGAAACATTATTACACTTTAATTTAAATTAAAACAATAATTTTTCAAAAATATAAAAACTATCATAATTATATTATATTTAATAATTAAAATGATATAAGTAATAATTAAATCTTATTTTAAATGGAAATTTTTTATAAGAAAATAAAACTTTATATACTTTACAATATAATTATACAATAATGAACAAAAAATTGGAGTGTTGTTAAAATGTGGGAAAAAGTAAACAAAAAATTTCAAAAATACCCTGCAAGAATCAGAGTAGTTCAAAAAATGATAGAATTAGGTCTTAGAGTATCTGATGATGGTAAAATTTATTGTGGAGACTTAAAAATTAATGAAGCTGCACTTGCTAATGTTTCTAATGTAGATAGAAGAGCAATTAAATCAACAGTAGATATAATACTAGAAGATGATGAACTAAACACCATATTTAAGAATATTATTCCTGCAGGAACATTGCTTAAAAATATTGCAAAAAACTTAGGCCTTGGAGTAATAGAAATTGAAGTAGGAGAAGAAAGCAATGGAATTCTTGCTGCAACAAGTAAATTAATTTCAGATAAAAATATAAATATTATCCAAGCATATGCAGAAGACACATACTTAGAAACAGATCCAGTACTTACAATCATTACTGAAGAATCAGTACCTGGAGATTTAATTAATGAATTTTTAAAATTAGATAAAGTAAAAAGGGTTTCAATATATTAATCTAATAAAAATTCATTTCCTTTAATTTTAGAAGATAAATAAAAATTCTATTAAATTTTTAACTTAAATAAAAAACTATTTTTAGATTAAAAATAAATATAATTGAATCCAAAATAATCAAACAAACAATGCTTAATAAATTATCTTTAAAATACTCAGACAAAATTATAATAAAATACATTAAAAATATAAAATTCCATTTTTTACAAAAAATAATGTTTTAAAAAAATATTTTCTTTAAACATTTAATTCCTAAAAAATTATTTTTTAAATTAAAAATAATAATTAAATTAAAGAATTTCAGTAAAAACAGAAAAAATACCTTATTAAATTTTAATATTGGATTCAAATATAAACCCATTTTATATAATAAATTTATTTGAATTGTAAAAAACAAAAAATAGTTAAAAATAAAAAAATAAAAGAAGTATGTAAATTAAGCTTGATCAGGATGAGCTGCAGCCCATTCTTTATCTTCTTCATCTAAAACTTCTAAAAGTTCATCCCAAGCTTCTAAAGATTCTTTAGCCGCTTGTTCAGTTAATTTTTCAATAGCATAACCTGCATGAATAAGAACATAATCCCCAAGTTCTACATCAGGTAAAAGATTAGATTTTGCAGTTTGTCTAACTCCACCAAAATCAGCAGATAATAATTTATTTTCTTTATCTAATTCAACAACTTTTGCTGGTGCTGCTATACACATAATATACACTCCTCTAAAGTTATTTACAAAAAATTTTAAACTTAATATATATTCAATATTAATATAATATAACAAAGTATATAAAAATTTTTAATTAAATTTGTGAGAATATAAAAAAATAATATAAAACAAATATTATATATTAAGAATAAAGAATTAAAAAAAAACTAAGGTGTAATTATGGAGAATATTGTAATAGGTTCAGGACCTGCAGGAAGAGTAGGATCTATTGAACTCGGAAAACTAGGAGAAGATGTAATCCTTATTGAGAAAAAACATATTGCTGGAACATGCCTAAATGAAGGTTGTATGGTAATATGTGCATTAAATGATATAAGCCGTCTTTTAAATAATAAAAGGAAATATGAAAACCACGGGTTTATAAAAGGAAATATTGAACTTGATTATAAAAAACTTACAGAAAAGATTAAAGAAACACAAAAAAAATTAAGAACAATAGAACAAAAAGAAAATGAGTCTGTTGGAAATAATGTTATTTTTGGTGAAGCTAAAGTAGAAGGAGACACTGTAACAGTTAATGGAGAAAGTTTTAACTACAAAAATCTTATGGTTGCTACTGGAGGAAGACCTTCAATACCTAAAATAGAAGGTGTTAAAAATGGATATCTTAGTAGCGATATTCTTAACTTAAAAGAAATCCCTGAAAAATTAAATATAATTGGTGGAGGAATCATATCTGTAGAAATAGCAAATATATTCTCAAGTTTTGGTAGTAAAGTTAATATATTTGCAAGAAGTAGTATATTAAAAGAATTAAATCCGAAAACTAAGAAATATGTACTTAAAAACTTATTAAATAAAGTTAATATTTATGAACATACTGATGTTTCAGAAATTAAAAAAGATAAACTTATTACTACAAAAGGAGAATTTGAAGGTATTACGTTTATATGTACAGGCAGAGTTCCAAATTCAGAGATTGTAAAAGGTATAGTTAAATTAAATCCAGACAATTCTATTGCAACAGACAATATGATGAAAACAAGTATTGATAATATTTATGCAGCCGGTGATGTTACTGGAGGATACAATTTAACTCCAATTGCAAGAATGGAAGGTATAACTGCTGCAAGGAACATGGCTGGGTTATCCCAAATAGTGAAATATAATAACATTCCACAATCAATAACATTAGATATGCCCGTTAGTTTTATAAATAATAATAAAAATTCAGAAAATACAGAATCAATAAGTATCCCCGGACTTGCAGGACCAGAAACATTTTGGAATATTTTAAATGGACATACAGGATTTACAGAGATAAATTTCAATAAAAATACAAGAGAAGTTGAAGATGTATACTCCATATCCCCATCATCACTAAGTGATGTTGCATATATGACCTTGCTAATGAATATTGGGGCAGATATGGAAGACTTTGATGAGTTTATTGAAGTCCATCCAAATACTGATGCAGTATCTAAAATAATGAAATATATGTATTAAACCATTTAAAAAATAAAAAAATATAATTTTAATTATATTTTATTTATTCCTTCTTTTACATTCTTTTAAAATAATATTTGCAATATTTTCAGCAGAATTGACAATTTTTATACTATAATCCCCAGTTTTTAATTTAACTTCATTAATATTAGACATTACTTCTTCAATAACATCACTTAAATTATCATTATCTGCTTCAAAAACAGCACCTTTAAATACAGAAGCCATATTATGGTACCTACCATATTTAACTCTTAAAAGTGCAATTGAAGGAAGATTACACACCATTGCTTCTTGAAGCATCATACCATCATCAGTTAAAACTGCAAGATCAACAAGCTCATATAAATCTTTTATCCAATCGATATAACCAAGATAAATCATATTTTCATTATCAAACCAATCATAATATTCTTCTTTTAATGGAAGGCCAACAAGAACAATATTATATTTATCAGCGATTTTTGAGTAATCGGATACACCACGAGCCATCTTTTCAAATATTGTAGAACCAGAAGAGAATAAAATAGTTTTTTTATTCTCATCAAAATCTATTGCATTAGGGTTTTTTTCTTTTTCTTTTACGCAATGTAATTTAATATTTTTTAAAGCTATTTCTTTATTTCCTTTTAATATATTTGGAGCAACTGGAAAATAAGATTTATAAACATTATTTGGAATTTCTTTTTGTCTAAACATATGTGCTTCTGGAAATACAATACATGTATTAAGTTTAGTACATATCTTAGTATCAAGTGGAGTACTTAAAATACCAACTGCAGGAATTTTAGCAAGTTTAGCCCCAATACAACCAACTACAGCCCCTCCACCAATAACACCTACAACAACGTCTGCTTTTATTTTCTTAATAAGATGCTTACTTTCAAATACGGCTTTAATTGTTTTAAATCCTGCTTTTATAGTTGTAGCTTTATTTGCTGCATGGCCACCTGCTTGAGGTATAGAAATTTTATGCCAAGAATATCCATTTCTTTCAAATAGAATACCTGGAGCACTAGAGTCAAGTGCAAGTTCACAATCAAAACCTTTAGACTCTAAAGCTTTAATAATATTCATACCAATTACTGCATCTCCACCTAAACCTCTTCCAGTAATAAAAACTAATGCTTTCATATAATCTACCAATACTTAAATTTTAATTAGATTATAATTTATTTTTCTTAATATATTAAAATAATTCTTACTAAATATTAAAAATAAAAATATATAAAAATAGCTAAAAATTAATTTATAATAAAAATAGTTAGAATATTTAAACAATAATATTTATTGAAATCAGGAATTAAAATAAAAAAACACAAAATCAAAAAAAATTAAAAATAAAGTATGATTAAACAATGAAATACCATTAAAAATAAAAGGATTACCTTAAATAAAATAAAAAAGAAGAATTAATAATCTAAACGTTTCATTCTATGTGCTTCTGGATTAAATAATAATCTTCTAGCACCTAATGAAATAGCCAAATTATTATGTGTTTCTGGTTGTTTATCTTTCCAAATTAACTTTCGAATATAATCTCCAAGTCCACCACCAGTTAAAACATCCATAACATAATCCATAAATACAGGATTATATAATTCCATTTTTCTTACAAAGAATTCATTTAATGTATTTCTCCTTACAAATGCAATCAAGAATGTTGTTATAATAAAGAATAGTATTACTGCTGGAAGTCCTCCAAGCATATAAAATGAAATACCTAAAGCAATAGCTAATGAATGATTTCCAACCTCACCTAACATGATTTTACCTGAAAAATCAAGAGGTGAATAGGCGATTGTTGCTACAAGAATTAAAAGAGGTGTGTAAAATGCTGGAATTTCTTCAACCATTGGTCTATTAAGTAATACCATACAAACTGCAACTAAAGCACATATAATAATTGTAACAATACAAGTAGATCCTGGTTGCATATCAGATATATTAACTGGTTGAATTAATAATGCAATAAATATTGAAGAAATTCCTAAACCTAAATAGAAACCTGCAACCATGACACAAATCATACCAATTCCACGGGAAAGTTGACCCCATTCCATAGATGAGTTCCCAATAGTTTTTCTTCCAAGTAAATCATCGATTAATGCAAATATCCCCATAATAAGAACTAGATTATTATATCCAGAAGGTAAATAAAAAATCAAAACAAGAAATAAAATAATTCCTACTGCTCTAGGAGTACCTCCCCTAACATTAGGGTAAAGATTTTTTATATATCCTTTTTCACCTAACCTTCTAAAGACAATATCTATTAAACCAGTCCCAATAAACGTTAAAATAAATACTGTAATTAATGCATTTATAATTCCCATATACATAATAATCTTAATCCTTCTTTATAAAAAATTAATAAAATATATGATTATAATTAATTAGAAATAGTCTTTTAAATTTTTATAAAACTTTTCAATAATTTATTTTTAATTTTTAATATATATAATGTTTTTTAAAATATTATAAAATAAATTAATAAAGTTAAGTATTAAATGATGAAAATTTTAAAAAAACCATGATTATAGTATTAAAATTAATTCAAAGAAACATTAAAAAAAAATTAAAGATAGTTAATAAAAAAAGTCAACATTAAACCAAAATTAAATTATAGAATTATGAATTGTAAAAAAACTAGATTTATTGAAATCCTATAAATTTAAGATAAGATAGACTAATTCAAGATTAATAATTTAGAAAATTATACTTTAAAACATACCTATTTCAATAGAATCAAAAATATTAAAAAATTAAGAAATAGGATATCTTAAAATAGCAGCCATTCCACCTAAAGCTTCAAGCTGTTTACCTCCATCATGTTCATTACTAATAATAGTAACTTCACCACCCATATTTTCTGTAAGATCCATTAACTTTTCAATATTATCATCCTTCATATATATATCAAGAATTAATAATTTTTTAACTGCACCCATGTTAATTGCATTTTTAGTTTGATTAAGACCATAAACAACAAGTTCAGAATTCTTAGATAACAATTTAAGTAAACTATTAATATCTTTCATTTCAAAAGCTACCCTATTTTCAGTGGTTAATTTCTCAACTGTTCCTTTTTTAAGAACTTCTTGTATACCTACACGTCCACCTGAACCTGTTGATTCAATGATAGATTTTTTAGCGAGATCATTATAATTATCTTGGAGAAATTTAAGAAAATCATTCTTAGCAAATCCAGGACCTGCAATAATAATATTTTGAATATCCTTGTATTTGTATATAATTTTAACAATATTCTGATAAAAATCAATGATTTCTTTATTTCGATTTTTATCAATAATCCTTTTACCAGAAATATTCCCTATAACTGGACCATAATATTCAATACCAAATTGTCGTATTAAACCAAAAGTTACAGTGTTTTCTTCAATAAGAACTATGATTGCAGACAATTTTTTAGAAGCTTTTACAGCTTGTTGAAGTCTTTGAATATCCCATTTTGACCATTTTTCTTTTTTAATTTTAAGAGGAGTATTAAATTTAACTTCAATGGTGTGATGAGATCCAAGAGGAATTAAATCTTCTGGACCTTTGGTTATAGAACCAGTGAGACGTAATTTACCTGTAAACATGTGAAAACTTATAGATTCTATTTGAACTTCAAGAGTAAATGTTTTTTTAACTCCCCTATCACTTCTAATTTTATCACCAGAAGTATCTTGAATACGTCTTGTTGTTTTAGATGTAATAAAATCTCCTTCTTTAATAATATGAGACAAATGCCAAAGATCATCCAATGTTTCTGGAATGACTTCTATAATTTCTTCTTTTTGATTTTGATAAGTTATTTTCATTATTACACCCAATCATTTATTTTAATAATTGATAATTTTACAATAATATAAAATTTTAAAAAACAAAAAATTTTTAAAATATCTAAAAAATAAGATTTTAATAATAAATATAATTTATATAGTATATTAAGTTTATAATTTTAATAAATAATTATTTTCTTGAAATTCTTTAAAAAAACAAAAATTTTTTTATAAACATGGAATTATAATAATCCAAATCTTTAAATAAAATAATTATAAACATTAA
>JBJFGN010000078.1:0-2456 GCA_051892775.1 Methanobrevibacter sp.
TAAAGCTTAGTGTCTACTATATAAATAACGCTGATTTTTAAGAAAAAAATTACTTATTAACTCATTTTATTATGTGAGATAATATGTCGAATTTCAACATTTGAAGCGATATCGTAGACTTTGAATGCAAAAGTGTAAGAAAACAGCAATATCGGAATGCAGACAAGGATTACAAAAAATTATTTTTAAATGTGACACTTTACAACATTCTTTTTATTTGCTAAAATACTATTAAACAAAGAAAAGAGGAGATGTCAAAATGAGGATTTGTATTTGTGATGACGAATTATGCGTTCGCAAAGAAATAAAGGAATATATTTTACCCTTCTTTTCCAATGAAAGCCCGCCCGATATAGTTGATTGCCAATGCGGAGAAGAATTGATAAAAAATTTCTCAAACGGTACTGAATATGACCTGATTTTTCTTGACATTGAAATGGCAAACATAAACGGAATTGAAACCGCAAATAAAATCAGAGAAATCTCCTCTGATGTAATAATTATTTTTGTTTCAAGTCATAAAAACTATGTGTTTGAAGCTTTCAAATGTGAAGCTCTTCATTTTATTGTTAAACCAATAAGTAAATCCGAGTTTGATGAAGTATTTGTAAGAGCATTGCATAAATTCAATCAAACAAATGACAGATTTCCGATATCCTGGAAATATTCAAGGAATAATTTGAGAATTAAAGATATTATGTATATTGAGGGATATAGGAGACATTTAAAAGTTCACACTCAAAATAACATATACGAAACTGTCGGTAAAATATCAGACGCATATAACGCCTTATCTGATCACGGATTTGTTCTGATTCATCAGGGTTATATTGTAAATATGCAATACATATTAAATTTCAGGTCTGATGAAGTGGTTTTGATAAATAATGAAAAGCTTATGGTCAGCGTAAGAAGACGATCGGAAGCTTTACAGGTATACGATAAGTTCATTCAAAAATGGAAGTGGTAAATCAAATGGCAAATTACATAATCAATTTTTGCGGAAACTGTTGTGAATCATTTTTAATTCTCTATTTTTTAACCGGAAAGTATACACCAAGATTCAAAAAGCCGATTTTTATTGCTCTTTGCGCAGGCTTAACTTTGTTTCAGTTTTTGAACACAAGCATCTTTTTGTCAAAATCACAGCTTTTTTTTTTCTTTTCATTTGCTTTTTCCCTTGGCGTTATTATGCTTTACAGAATGAAGCTAACCCTCGGCATCCTTCTGAGTCTGTTTATTTGTGTTGCAATTGCATTGTCAGAAGCAATAGTAGGTGTTTTTATATCGATGGTTTTCAAGATAAATATCGCTCTCTCGCAGGAAAATCCTATTCTTTTTGCTGTTTGCACACTAACTTCAAAATTTTTAGCATTTGTGATTATCCTTGTCGCAAAAAGGTTCAAATCCGATATTCAAGCAAAAAACAAGATTACCGTTATGGTTTTCTTATTACCCCTTGCTTCTTTTTTGATTATGTTGCTTTTCCTCCGTTGCTGCTATCAAATCAACGATAATATCTTCTATATCATAACTTTGATTACCTCTATAATTCTTTCAGTTGCAAATGTAGCAATATTTTATATTATTGATAAACAAAACGAACTTATTGAAACAAAAGAAAAACTTCTTTTTGCAGAAAAGCACATTAACAGCCAAGTTATACACTATGAAGAACTCTATAAATATCAAAATGAATTAAGATCATTCAGACATGATATTAAAAACATACTGCTTTCCTTAGTCGGACTGTTGAAAGATTCAAAAACTGAAAAGGCAATTAACACAATTGAAAGCAGTCTTGACATTCTTGATGAACAGAACAGAAACATCATTAATACAGGAATTCCCGTTATTGATGCAATTCTTCAGTCAAAGCTGGCTTCTGCTAAAGGGAACGGTGTTGATATTAAAATCTCGTCAAAAATTGCAAGCGAAATAAGAATTGATGAAATTGAACTCGGTATAATTATAGGCAACGCTCTTGATAATGCTGTTGAAGCAATAAAAAAAGACTTTCCTTCGGAAAACAAAGAGGTTGTTTTCAACTTGGTTGTAACATATGACCGCATTTCCATTTCAATTGTTAACCCTGTAAAAGAAGACATAGACACAAGCAATCTGACAACATCAAAAGCAGATAAAGAAAACCACGGATTTGGAATAAAAAGAATAATGACTCTTGCTCAAAAATATGACGGATTGGTTAGCTTTTCATGCGAAAACAAAGCTTTTACATCAAGCATCAATTTAGCCAATCAATCCAAATAACACTTTTGCATTTAAAATCAACACTTTTGCACTTTGTCTTTAATTTTACAAATTTCTGTTTTATTATTAGGTGTATGAGAAATGTTTTTCTCATACACTTTTTTCATTTTGGCGGTGATAAGAATGTATGAAAAGCTCTCTCGAATTCTCACAGATAAGCTTGTTGAATTAAAAATATTAGATAT
>JBJFGN010000079.1:0-2434 GCA_051892775.1 Methanobrevibacter sp.
TGTTTTTCAGATGCCATTAATTCATTAAATAAATCAATTGCATTTTCACGAGTTAAATTCTCTGATTGTTGTTTTTCTTCAGTTTCATTTTTATTATCTTGTTGTTGATTATTATCTGTCATATTATTCTCCTCAAGACTTTTAATTATATGGTAACATGCACCTGTAAGACAATTACTTTTAGTTAAACCATTATCTTCATGGACTGTCCCAAAGGTATCCATGTTAGCAGGCATAGGTGTAAGACTAATTTCATTTAAATTAATATTTTTAATAGTTTTTGTTCTATGATCGTAATCATGTACAAATCCACCAATACTTAATCCAAGATTTACACCAGTTTCAAGAAGATCTTTAACTGCAGGTGTATGTTTTCTTGTAACCAGAAACTTTACACGGAAATTATCCGGCTCCTGAATTACTTCTTTAACTGCACCAATCACATCATTCAAACCATAATGATGATCACCATGAATATTAACACCTTTAGCTTGCTGAGCCATACTCTTTAAAGCCTCAGGTGATACAACCTCACCAGTAAGATCCTTATTAGTAGTAGAAGCTATACCTTCAAGTAAAATTCTCCCATCATCAGTACTAGTCTGTGTAAAATCTTTCACTGATTTTCTTGTAAGTGGACTATACACAAGAAACTCATTATTAAATGTCATAAAAAAAATCATCCTCCACTCCATTAAAAAAAAATGGAGAAAAACTTTGGTAAAATAAAATAAAAAAAAATAAAAAGATTAAAAAAAAAATTTATGTAAAAAAGAATTGGATAATATAAGAGGAAAAAGAATAAAAAAAAGGGAGGAAAAAAACAATACCATAAAAAAAATACAAACCAGAGTGTGGAAAAAATATGATTAAAATAACATAAAAATTAGATGATAAAATTATCCTAATACCTCTTTTTCTATTCTTCAACATATAAAGGTGGAAAAATAGAAAAAAACAAAATAAAAAAAAAAGTAGCTATTCAAAACAACATAAAAAAATAGAAATAAAAAAAGGTATCATCCAAACAATTAACAGAGAAAAACATTTAGATAATACCACTTGAACCTAAAATATTTTGTAAATAAATCATGAATTACAACACATTAATAATTTAATAGGGAGAGGAATCTTATGATAGATAAAATCTTACCATGTATAGGATATTTCTTAATATTCCTCGGAACATTAATTAGTATTATTATACAATAAAATTAGTATCTAATAAAAAATTCATAGGATAATTTTTCTTGAGATTGTACTAAATCTTTTTTTTTAATCCTTAGGAATATTATACTTCTCCCTCACCTTATCATCCTTAGTAACATCTTGATCCTCAATCAAATCCAAAAAATCATCGAAAGGCACACTAGTAATAAATTTAATATTATCAATATCAGATTCATCCTCATAATACACTTCTTTAACTAAACATTTATATTGAGGATATTGTATAATAAAATCAACCTCATCTTGTGTCATTGCATCTTGCTCTATTTCCTCAAATAGTTTTTCATATTTTGCACGACGCATATAAACTCTTGAAAGCAAAGTCCAACTACTACCTTCCCTATCGGATCTTAATTTTCCCCATTCAGGATTAAAAATATTTAAACTACTACGAAGTTCATCAGGTATTGCACCATTATAATTTAATAACTCATTAAATAAATCTTCAGGTAAATTCTTAATAAATTCTTTATCTTCTATAAGAAATTTGAATACCATAATGATACACTCTCATCCTATTTTAATTATATTATGTTATGTTACTTATAGTATATATCTTTTTTTATAGATATTTCCATATTTTTCTGTGTAATCCTAGGTCCATTACATGTTTAAATTGAGTATTAGGAGGAAACAACACTTCAAAATCATCATTAGTTAATGTTATACCTTCAAGGTATAATATTTTTGTTCCTGCAGGTATAAGAATATAATTTACATCATAACCATATTTATATTCTTTAGCATACTCAAAGATGGATGTAGATGTAAAGCCTCCATCAGTATATGTTTTTTCTCCGTTAAGTCCCATATGTCTATGATTTTCACGTCTACATAAAATAATATTCTCTTTTAATGGAACACCACATTCTTCAACAAGAGTATCCTTAAGCTTCAAAGCCTCATCAAAAGAACAAGCCACATCAATCTTACCTTTCTTTAAATACCTCTCATTTAGTTTGTCCCATCCTTTTTTGGCTTCTTTATAACTCATAAATCCTCTACCATAACTATTAAGATATAAATCTCCCTTATTAGTGTATAATTTGAGTAGACTGTGGTATTTTGGTTTTCCTTTAAAATTAGGTAAATATTTTTTTAAGAATTCTATTCTACTTTCCTGTGTGTTTCCTTGCAGTATATATGTTTGGTTTCCATAGTTGAATTTCCAGTTTTCAAATTCAACTGGAACCATATTCATATT
>JBJFGN010000080.1:0-43738 GCA_051892775.1 Methanobrevibacter sp.
TGTTGCATTTCTTATTTGTTCTGGTTTTGAACCAACTTCTACCATATGTACTCCACTTTCTGTTAGATGTGTAAAATCATTACTCATATTACTTACCTCATATTAATTAAATTTATTATATATTTTCTTTATTTATTATTAAATAATTTTTATTTCAAAATAAATTTTATATATTATATTTATCATAATTAATAATGTTAAATATAATTTTTATAATATTTTTTTGTTAAATATTTTTTAATTGTATTTATAAAATTTTTAGCTTGGTGATTTTTTGAAAAAATTAGATGATGTTGTCGTATCAAGGGCAATTATACAAGAATATATGAATGACTTTTTAGATTACACTGATATGGATGTGGCTATTGGTGGTGGAGGTCCATCTGGTGTGGTTGCAGGATATTATCTCGCAAAAGCAGGATATAAGGTTGCATTATTTGAACGTAAACTCAGTATCGGTGGCGGTATGTGGGGTGGAGGAATGATGTTCAATAAAGTTGTTGTTCAGGAAGAAGGTAAAAGAATCCTTGATGAATTTGGAATTAACTCTAAAAAATTCCAAGACAATTATTATACTGTTGATTCAATTGAATGTACTTCTACTTTATGTTCTAAAGCTACTCAGGCAGGACTCAAAATCTTTAATTTGATGAGTATTGAAGATTTGATGATAAGAGAAGAAGGAGTAAGGGGGGTAGTATTAAATTGGAGTTCAGTTGAAATGGCAGGTTTACATATAGATCCATTAACTGTTAGAGCAAAAGCAGTAATTGATGCAACAGGTCACCCAACAGAAGTCACTAAAATTATTGAGAATAAATTAGGTGAAAAATTAAACACAAAAACAGGTAAAATTATGGGTGAAAAATCTATGTGGGCAGACCGTGCTGAAGGTAAAATCCTTGATAACGTAACTGAAGTATATCCTGGATTATATGTAACTGGTATGGCTGCTAATGCTGTTCATGGTTCCCAACGTATGGGACCAATATTTGGTGGAATGTTATTGTCTGGTGAAGATGTTGCTAAAAAGGTAATAAAAGACTTAGAAAACAGATAATCTCTTAAAAAATATATTATATTTTTATATAATATATTTATTATCTTCTTATATTATTAAATCTATTTTTAGTCTAAATATTGGTTTTATTGAACTTTTCAGAATAAATTTATTCTAATTTAATGAATATGTTTATAAAAAAATAAATCCCCAAACCCTACTTTTAAAATACAAAACCAATAAAAAAAACAATTTTTATAAAAAATAAATAATATTTTATATCTCTTTTACCTATCATTATATAAGTAAAACATTTTTTCTATTTGGGTAGGTGAATAAAAATGATACGTGGACCTGATTTTAATGGTGATGGAAGGTTTGATGCTGAAGATGTAATGATTTATGATATTGTTACTGATGATTATGATCGTGATGAAGCAGAAAGAAGAGCAAAAATAGAAGAGGAAAAACCGAGTTATGATGTACCTAAGAAAGATGATAAAATAACTTCTGCTCAAGAGGTAGGTACTGCAATAGGTACTGTTATAAGTGTTATTATAGCTTCTGTATTTCTTGGTTTTTTATTAGTTGTCCTTTATTTGGTCATTTCATTTTTAGTTAATGCT
This sequence comes from Methanobrevibacter sp., assembly GCA_051892775.1. Taxonomy (GTDB): domain Archaea; phylum Methanobacteriota; class Methanobacteria; order Methanobacteriales; family Methanobacteriaceae; genus Methanarmilla. The sequence goes on from JBJFGN010000080.1 coordinate 1,627, forward strand.
TTATGGTAATTATTTTAAAGCATGTTTAAGGTAGTATACAAAATTTAATGTATTATATGGAAGATTCAATTAATTTGTATTTCATTGTATAAATCTCTAAAATAGTATTTTAAATAAATACACTTTAACTTATTAAAATAAATATCTGGATGATTTAACTGCTTAAATTGAATATATAACCTAATTAATATGATTTATACTATTTTAATTCATCATATGGAATTTCTACTTTTGAAAAGTCAGATGCTCTGGAACGAGCATTTGATTTAAATTTATTTAACAAATTATCATCTGAGAATACTTTATCAATGCCATCTCTAATTGAATTAATGTCTTCTGGATTTATAAGTAATCCAACATCATCAGTAATTATTTCTTTTATTCCCCCAACATTGCTTCCAATCACGCCACAGTTAGATGCAAGTGCTTCAATGAGTACAAGTCCAAAACTTTCTGTATGTGATGGTAGGACTAATATATCACAGCTAGGTAAAATATTTTCAACATCCCTTCTTGCACCAGTAAAGTATACATTATTAATATTTTCTGCTAATTTTTTAAGATGGTCTTTTTCTGGCCCATCGCCAACAATCACTAAATTATAATTTGTTTTAGCTATTTTTTTGGCTTCAATAAGACTATTTACATTTTTACGTGGTATTAGGTTACCTACAAAAACAAGTATCGGGTAATCATTATTAAGATTATATTTTTCTCTGAGTTCTAATCTAAAGTCATAATTGTTGTCTGGTTTAAATCTATTTATATCTACTGAATTTTGATATAGTCTTAATTTTTCTTTTAACCCAGGAACATCTATTTTCAACATATTGTCATATAATGAGTGACTAACTGCAAGCACTATGTCTGCTTTTTTAAGCACTTTTTTTATTATGTGGTGTGTATATGGTTTTTTATTGTATAATTCGAATATATCAGATCCATGGGCTGTTACATATGTTTTTATATTTAGTTTTTCTCCCACTTCTGCAGCTGCAAGCCCTGCTGGTACAAGGTAATGGCCATGTATTATGTCAATGTTTTCTTCTTTACATAGTTTGATTAATTCTTTTTTAGCATTAAAGTAAAATCCAAGTCCCCTTAATCCGGGGATATTTATTCCATTTGTTCCAATTACATGAATTCCATCAATATCTTTAATATCTTTATGGGGGTATGTAATTACATATACAGTATGTCCTCTTTTTACAAGTTCATGTGCAAGTAAACTAATATGAACGCCTACCCCTCCGATATGTGGTGGGAATTGGCCTACCATTGCTATTTTCATTACATCACCTTTTAATTTAATTGATTTTATTTTATGATTATAATCTTATTCATCTTAAATATTTACAAATGGGATTTTTTAAATTTTATCAATAATAAATATTTAATTTATATGTATTGTTTGTTATTTTTTAAGTAAGTCCTTTGTATAGTTTGAATTTAATATATTCCCTTCCATATCTACTATAATAACATTTAAATCTATGTCAAATCTGTCCTTTACTCTTTCCCTTATTGAATCTGCAATGCTATTTAAAACAGGCACATCCAATTTTCTTTTCCTTAAAATTTCAATAATTTCTTCGGTAGTTTTGCATGAATAAACTTCTTTAATTGTTTCAGTATCAGCCCCACATATTCCAGTATGTGCAGCAAATATCTCACGTCTACCGTCTGCAATTGAATGTTTTGTATTAAATATTCCTCCTGCAAGTTTTACAAGTTTTCCAATATGTCCTAATAAGATAGCCTTTTTAACACCTCTTTTTTCGGCTTCTTCAAGGACAAATCCTACAAAATTGGTCATTTGAATTATTTGGTCAGGATTTATATTAAGAATTTTTTTTGCAATTTTTTCTCCAATGTTTCCAGGAACAAAAATCAAATCTTTATATCCTTCTCCAATTGCAATATTAAGAGGTATTAGAAGTGAATCTTTATATGCTTTAGTACTCATTGAACGAGCTATTCCTGTTGTACCAAGTACTGATATGCCACCTACAATACCTATCCGTGGATTCATAGTTCTTTTTGCTAAGTTTTCACCTTCAGGGATATAAATTGTAACTATTGCTATTTTATCTTTCGGAACAAGATTCTTTAGGTTTTCCTTAATCATTTTACGTGGAACAGGGTTTATTGCATGTTCTCCGATAGGTATTTGAAGACCTTTTTTAGTGACTTTACCTATTCCACAACCTGCTTTAATTATAACATTATCTTCTTTAGAAATAAGTGGGCTATTATAATCAATGCTTATTGAATCCTTACTTAAAATTTCTACTTCCGTAATAATTTCAACATTAACAGTCACATCAGGATCATCATAAGGATATTTATGTGCTGAGGCTTTTGCTTTATTGTTTTTTATTCTTTGGCATGAATCTAAAAATATGTCTAATTTTTCTTGTGGGGTTTTAATTTGAACTATGGATATTTCTTCATTATTTATAATTGTTTTTAAACTAGCAAGCGCACATGCAGTAGCTATACTTCCAGTGGTTGGTCCAAATTTATATCCTTTTTTAGAGGTATTATCTTTCATAGATTTTAATTTGTATTTTAAATTAATAAAAATTAACTTTTAATATATATTCAAAAAATATTTTCTTCAAGTTCTACAAGTATTAAAATTAGTAAGTTTGGTTCTTATTCTGGTTAATTTTCCATAATAATTTAGCATATCTATTTAAAATTAGTTTTTATTCTGGTTAATTTTCCATAATAATTTAGTATTTTATTTTATATTTTTGATTAAAAGTTTGATATTATAAAAAAAGAGATTATTTTTAAAAGTTTTAAAAAAAATAAAAAAATATTAGTAGTTTATTTTAAACTATCTTTTAATTCGGATAAACTTGGAGCACCTACAAATGAAACTTTATTATCAATTACAATGGTAGGTACAGCCATAATTCCATATTCTATCGCTTTGTCACGATTTTCAGCATCTTCAACATTACAAATTTTAACATCTAAATCAGGGATTTCATCTTTTGCTTCTTTTACAACTTGTATTGCTCCAGGGCAATGAGGACAAGTTGATGATACAAATACTTCTACTTTAGTCATTTTAATCAACTCATATTTTTCATGTTTACTTAAAGTAAACTTTTTTTCAATTGTATAAAGATATTTTTATTTAGTATATAAAGTTTATGGTTTACATTTAAGATTAAAACAATTTTTTATTTTATTAAATTAGCTCAATCATATGTATACTATATTTTTTGCTTTTATTTTTCTGTTTTCTAATTTTTTAACTTAATTGAAAACTTATCTTTTTTTATAGATTAAATAAAAATTTCATATCAAATATTAGTTTGTTCATGTTTTTACTAACGAAATTTTTATTAAGAATTTACTAATAAAGATTTAAAATTTATATTTGGAAGTTTATTATAATTTCCAATTCCTAAAATAATATTCTGATTAGTATCCATTGTTTTAACTTCATAATTTGAAGATAGGTTTCCCATTTTTCTTGCATATTCTATTGCATCTTTTTTACTACCAATTTTATCTACAAGTTTTTTATCTTTCGCTTCTGAACCATCATATATCTCTCCATTTGAAATATTATCGATATATGATTTTGAAAGTTTCCTATTTTTAGCTATTTCTATTTTAAAGTTATCTGCATCATGGTCTACAATTTTTTGAAGCATTTTGGTTTCATTTGGACTTAAATTTCTATAGTCTGCACCTATGTCTTTATATTCTCCACTTTTAATAGAATATGTATTTATTCCAGTGTTATTGTAGTATTTTGATAAATCAGTTAATGTTATAATTGCACCAATGTTACCAATCATTGAGGAATTTGTTGTAATAATCTTATCACAAGCACTAGCAACAAGATATGCTCCAGAGGTTCCACTTTCACCAATCCATGCAACTGTAGGTTTTGATGTATTTTTAACCATTTCCATCATTTCATTACTTGCAACAGTACTTCCTCCAGGTGAATTAATATCTAAAACAATTGCACCTACTGATGGATCATTATCTGCTTCAGTAATTGCCTTTTGAAATTCATCAGGAGTAATTACTTGATTAGTACCGTTGTTTCCATAAGATATTTCACCATAAATAGGAATGACTGCAACACTTGTACTACCAAATAATCCAGTAGAACTAATTACTGAAAATAGTATTATTATAATAAAAATAATAAGAAATCCACCAAGAATTCCATATCCAAAATATTTTGCTTTATCATCCATTTTTATCCTCACTAGATTAAATATTAATTTTGTAATTCGAATTTTTTAAATTATTGAATTTACTTATATTTCTAATTTTCAATTTAAAAACTATAGAATCCTTTAATTTTTAAGATTATTTTTTCAGTTTAAGTTAATAATTTTTATTAAATCGTTTTTAGTAGAATGAATTTTAATTTAATCTTAAAATTTTTATTTTATAAATTATTTAATTTAAAAAATTGTTAAGTTAATTTATTAAGTATTGAATTTAATCTTATTTTAAAATAAGACTAATTAATTATATATAATTATTTTAATAAACTTTATTTTAATTATAATTTTTTTATTTAAAATTTTTTTAATATTTAGGTGATTTGTTGAAAAAAATAGTTAAATCTTTAGGCTCAGCTACAATTATAAATGCAATTGCTTCTGGTTATGGTTCTGCATTTGGTATTGATTTGAATATAGAATGTGAGGTTAAAACAAATAATAAGGATAAAATTCTTGCTAATTCCGATATTGGTGTAGATACAAAACTTATGGAAATGTGTGTGAAATCAGTTTTAAATCATTATGATGTTGATTGTGGAGTTGATGTTAAAACCAAAACCAATCTTCCACTTGCATCTGGTTTATCAAGTAGCAGCGCTCTTTCAAACGGTGTTGTTAAAGCTACTTCTCTTCTTATTGCTGATGAGTTTGGTGTGGAACCTTTAAGTGATATGGAGGTTCTTAATATTGCAATTGATACTTCTTTAGATGCAAAAGTTACAATTACTGGTTCGTTTGATGATGCTTCAGCATCTTATTTTGGTGGTGTTGTAGTTACTGATAATTATAACAGAAAATTATTAATTAAGGAGCCTATGGAAGAGAATTCTGTTTTAATTTTCTTAGTTGATAGGGAATCTTCAACTTATAACAGTGATCGTTCAAGAATGCAACTTATGGCACCTATGGTTGATCTTGCATTTGAACAAGCAAAGAATAAAAATTATTATCTTGCACTTAATTTAAATGGTTTACTATATAGTAATGCACTTGGATATGATCCAAATATTGAATTGGATGCTTTATCTGCAGGTGCATTGGCTTCTGGTTTATCTGGTACTGGTTCAGCTATTTCTGCTATTGTTACTGATAAATCAATAGACAAAGTAAAAGATGCTTGGTCTAGTTATGAAGGTCAAATTATTGAGACTAAAGTTAATAATGAAGGTAGTATTGAATTGTAATTTATTAAATAAAAATTTCTTTTTTTAAATTTCAGGCTTTTACTAAAATCTTAAAATTTAAATTTATTTCCTATTTAAAAAAGGTTTTTTCTTTAAATACTTAGGATTTATGCTACATTTTATTTTTGATTTAAAATTAGATAGATTTTAAAAATTCATATTTTTAATTAGACAGGTTTTCAACAAAATTATTATTTAAAATTAAAGTTTAATTAATTTAAATTTTTAATAAGATAAATTAAATAAACTTATTGTTATTTAAAAATAATTATTTTAAGAAATTTTAAAACTTATTATTAATGAAATATAAACTACATAATTGTTTATTTAATTGAAGTTTACTTAGTTTAATAATTTTTTAGAAATCTTAACTAAATCTTAAATTAATTAAATATTCAATATATTTAAATATTATAAAGATTAAAAATTCTATTATTATAATTATTACAAATTTTGGAGATTTTTTTTCATGATAAATTCTGATGTTAGTGAGTTGTTTAATAGTGAAGATGAAGCTAAACAAGTCCTTGAAAATTCTAGAAAAAAGATTGATGAACTTGATAATGATTTAATTAATGTTATTTATGAACGTACTTCTCTCGCAGAAGATATCGTTAAAGCTAAAACTTACTTAGGTATGGATATTTACGATGCAAATCGTGAAAAAAATGTTCATGAGAAAGCTAAAAGGTTAGCAAATGAAAAAAATATTGATAAAGATATTTTAGATCAAATCATGACTATGTTGGCTATTTTAAGTAAACGTGAACAAAAACATATCTTAGATAATTTAGAATAATATATTTTATTTTTTTTAAAAATTATGGAGGCATGATTATGGGAAATATAAGAACTACTTTTGTAAAACGTATATCTAAAGAACTTATTGAAACCCACAACGATTTTACTACTGACTTTGAAACTAATAAAAAATTAGTATCTGAATATTCTACTGTTAGTACAAAACATTTAAGAAATAAAATCGCTGGATACATTACTAGATTAATTAAATTACAAGAAGCTCAAGCTTAAGTATTTTAATTTTATCTATTTTTACTATTTTTATTATTTTTTAATGAATTTTATAATTGTCTAATTTTATTTTTATTATATCTTTATATCTATAAATAAAAGGTTTATTTTTTATGTTTTTAGGTGTTAACCTGTATTTTTTATTTTTTTTAGTTTTGTTTAAATTGTTTAATTGATAGTTTATCTCATCTTCGAAATGATGGATTCTTTCATTTGTGGGGAGTCTTAATTGTTTAAATCTTGGCTTCTATTTTTAATTTTAAAATAAATGTTTTTAAAAATCTTAGATTTTAAGTTATTATAATTTAAAGAAGGCCTATTTTTGCTTAAAAAAATTTTTTGTATTTTTATTTTGGATTTTTTATTCTTATCTTATAAAATACTATAAAAATTTATTAATATGTTTTGTTAATAATTATTAATGTATACAATTTAAAAAATCTAAGTTTAATATAATTTTTTTAATTAATAATTAATTTTTATTTATATTTAGTTTAGAATTTTTAATTTTAGGTTGTGAATTTTAATGGAATTGATAGTAGCAAAATTCGGAGGAACTTCGGTAGGAAATGGGGCTAGAATTAAAAAAGCTGCCCAATCTGTTGTTAATGAATTTATGAAAGGAAATCAGGTAGTTGTAGTAGTATCTGCTATTAATAAAACTACTGATGATTTAATTGAAGTTGCAGATGGTGCTATCGGTGATAAAATTTCACCTCAACAAATGGCTCAAATTTTGTCTATGGGTGAAATGACTAGCACTCGTGTATTTGCATCTACAATAGAATCATTAGGTGTAAAGAGTACTTTTGTAGATCCATATAGTGATGAATGGCCTATTATAACTGATAACAGTCCTTTAGAAGCTAAAATTAATTTTAAAGCTTCTGAATTCCAATCTAAGAAAATTAGAGAACTTTTAGATCAGGGAGTTATTCCTGTTGTTTGTGGTTTCTTAGGAAGAGGTCCTAATAATGAAATTACTACTATTGGTAGAGGTGGAAGTGATGTTACAGCTTTCTTCTTAGGACATGCCCTTAAAGCGAGTGAAGTTGTAATTGTTACTGATGTAGATGGCGTAATGAGTACAGATCCTAGGAAAATTGCAGAAGCTGAAAAATTGGACAAAATATCAGTTGAAGAAATGAGGGATATCGCTGTTCATGGAGCACAAGTCTTACATCCAAATGCATTAAAATTTAAAGATCCTATGATTAAAGCTAAAATTATTAGTTTTGAGAAAGGTGATTTATCTGATAAAGGTACTGAAATTATCGGCCCTTTTGAGGATAATTTATTAAAATCTGCAGTATTATATCCTGAAGAATTATCTATTATCGCTGTTGTTGGGGAACATATGATAGAATCTAAAGGATTGCTTGCTCAACTTACAAATATTCTTGCAGAAAATGATATTAATATCTATGGCATATCTGCTGGGGAAAATTCTATAACTGTATTTGTAACTAAAAAAGATTCTGATAGGGCTTATCATCTATTACATAGGTTGGTTGTTAATACTGATATTCTTAGTTCACTTTCAATTGGTAAAGATATTGCTATGATTACTGTAGTAAGTCCTGAATTTACTGTTGAGACTCCAGGAGTTATTTCAGATATTATTAGACCTTTACGTAAAAATAATATTAATATTGTAGAAATTTCATCTTCACAAACAGCAATTATTATATTTGTTGAATGGAAAAATGGTAAAAGAGCACTTGAACTTATTAAGGAGGTTTTAGATTGAGTTTTGAAGGAACTGCTGTTGCAATGTTGACTCCTTTTACATCTGACAATCAGATTGATGAAGAAGGATTTAGAGAAAATATTGATTTTTTAATTGAGAAAGGTGTTGATGGTTTACTTGTTGCTGGAACTACGGGTGAATCCGCGACTCTTACACATGAAGAACATAGAAAATTAGTTGAAATTTTAATTGATGAGGCAAATGGTAAAGTTGCCACTATTGCTGGTGCAGGTAGTAATTCTACTGATGAAGCATTAGGTTTAACAAAATTTTCAGAAGATGCTGGTGCAGATTTTGTACTTGTTATTACTCCATATTACAATAAACCACAACAACATGGTCTTGTGGAACATTATAAATATATTAATGATAATTCAGATATCCCTATAATTGCTTATAATGTTCCTTCACGTACAGGTATTGATATGGCTTCTGAAACAATATGTGAAATTGCCAAATTAGATAATGTTACTGATATAAAAGAGGCTAATCCTAGTCTTGATAAAACTAATAAAACATTTTCTTTACTTAGGGAAAATGGTCTTCAAGATGATATTACTATTTTATCTGGTAATGATGGCCTTACTCTTCCTTTAATGTCAATTGGTGCTAAAGGTGTAGTGAGTGCTTCAGCTAATGTTGATCCTGTAAGGATGGTTAAAATGGTTGATTCTATTTTAGATGGTGATTTTGAAACTGCTAAAGATCTTCATTATCAAATGTTACCTTTAATCGATGCATTGTTTATTGAAACAAGTCCAGCGCCAGTTAAAGCAGCATATAAAATGATGAATAAACCTGCGGGACCTTTAAGATTACCTCTTGCACCTATTAAGGATGATTCAAGAAAAGTTTTACATGATGTTCTTAAAAAAGATGGATTTATTTAAATAGATTCGTCTTATACTTTTTATTTTTTATATATTTTTTATTTATTTTTATTAAACTTAGATTATAAAGGAGATTATTAAACATGATTAAAGTTGCTGTTACTGGAGCTGCTGGTAGAATGGGTTCTGGTATTGTTAGAAAAATTACTGAACAAGATGATATGGAAGTAGTTGCTGCTATTGAAATTCCAAATACCCCTCTTGAAGGTAAAGATATTGGTATTCAAGCAGGTATTGATGAATTGGGCGTTCCTATTACTGGTTCTGAAAATCTTGAAAAAACTTTAAAAGAAACTCAACCTGATGTTTTAGTGGATTTTACTATTGCTAATGCTGCAGCACAAACAATTCAAACTGCCACTAAATGTGGGGTAAATATTGTTGTTGGAACTACTGGTTTTAGTCAAGAACAAGTGGAGGCAAATGCTAAAGCTGTTAAAGATAATAATGTTAAAGCAGTTATTACTTCTAATTTTTCTATTGGAGTAAATGTATTTTTACAACTTCTTAAGGATTTAACTCCAATTTTAAGTGATTATGATATTGAAATTATTGAAGCTCATCATAATCAAAAAGAGGATGCTCCTTCTGGAACCGCTGTAACTGCTCTTGAAAATATTGCCGAAGCATTAGGTAGAGATCCTAAAGAAGTAGCAGTGTATGGAAGAGAGGGACATGTTGGCAAACGAACTAAACAAGAAATAGGAGTACATTCTATTCGTGGTGGAGATATAGTTGGAGATCATACTGTCCTTTATGTCGGCGATGGTGAAAGATTAGAAATTAAACATATGGCACATAAAAGAGCAGTTTTCATATCTGGTGTAATTCGTGCTATTAGATATATACCTAACGCTGAAAAAGGTAAAGTATCTGGTATGGCGGATGTTTTAGGATTTAATTAGATAATCTTTAATTTAATTTATATTTTTTGAGTTGATTAAATGGTAAATGTAGGTATTCTTGGTGCTACTGGGATGGTAGGACAAAGGTTTATCCAACTTTTAGATAAACATCCCGATTTTGAAATTACAGCACTTGCTGCTTCTTCAAGATCCGCAGGTAAAACTTATGAAGATGCAACAACTTGGTATTTAGATGAGTCTATGCCAGAATCAGTTAAAGATATTGTAGTAAGTGAGACTACTCCTGAAGCAATGTCTAATGATGTAGAAATTTTATTTTCATCACTCCCAACTGATTTTGCTGCTAAAGTTGAACCTCAATTTGCACAAGATTATATTGTAGCTTCTAATGCTAGTGCAATGCGTATGGTTCCAGATGTACCTCTAGTTATTCCTGAAGTTAATCCTGAAGCTTTAGATTTAATTGAGGTACAACAAAAAAATAGGGGTTGGGATGGTTTTATTGTAACTAATCCTAACTGTTCAACAATTGCATTAACTTTAACCTTAAAACCAATATATGATGCATATAAAATTAATAAGGTATACGTTTCTACTATGCAAGCAATATCTGGTGCAGGTTATAACGGCGTTCCTTCAATGGCAATAGTTGACAATGTCATTCCTTATATTGGTAATGAAGAAGAAAAAATGGAAACCGAAACATTAAAACTTTTAGGAAATTTTGATGGAGAGGAAATTAAGGATGCTGACTTTAGTTTATCTGCTTCTTGTCATAGGGTTGGTGTTGTGGATGGACATACTGAAGCGGTCTTCGTTGAACTTGATGATGAAGAACCTATTGATGAAATTAAACAAACAATGGCTAATTTCAAAGGTTTACCTCAAAAATTAGGCCTATGTTCTGCACCTAAAAATCCAGTTATTGTTAAAGAAGAATCTGACCGTCCTCAACCTAGGTTAGATAGGGGAGCAGATAATGGTATGGCTGTTACTGTTGGCCGTGTTAGAAAAGATAATGCTATGAACAATAGTTTTAAATATGTTCTTGTAGGTCATAATACTATTCGTGGTGCAGCAGGTGCTTCAGTATTAAATGCTGAGCTTATTAATGAAAAATTCCTTTGATTTTATTCATTTATTTTTTTCTTTTTTTCTTAAATTTTTTTAAATCACTTATTCTTTATTAGTTTTTCTTAATTTTTTGTAATTAACTTTAAATATAATTAAAATAAATAATTATAATAGTTAATTCTATAAAAGTGTCTTATGTATTTATTAAAATATTGTTTTAAAATTTTAGTTTATAATGTTTGAACAAATTTTAAAATCAATGTTAATTTTACTATATTAGAACTTTTATTATCTATTGGTTTTTTAAATTTTTATTAAAATTTAAAATTTATTTAATTAAGGTTTTTTGGGTATTAAAATGGCTTTTACGAATGATGAAACTGAAACATTACAAGCATTAGTTAGATCTTGTTTATTAGAGATAAATAGATTAAAAACGGATTTAGCTGCTTCTGAAAAAGAACGATTTGACTTAGAAAATGAAAAAGTTCAGATTGCGCATGATGAAACTATCAATGAGTTAAATGCACAATTGTCTAAAAAAGATAATGATTTTGCTATTTATAGAAATGATGTTCAAGATAAAATCGATGATTTGAAATCTGAATTATTTGAAAAAACTGAGGAATTAAACGTTAAAAATAAGATTATCATGGATAATGAGAATCTTATTAGTAATCAGGATGAAAAAATTCGTAAATTGAGCGATTTTGATGCTAATATTAAATCAGTTAGAACTGCTATTGAAGATGATATTTCTTCAATTAAATCTTCTCTTGAAGAAGTTTTAGATGGTTTTAGAGAAGGTGAGGAATTAACTGATGAAAAAATTAAGGAAAAAGCCGATATTATAAACCAAAAAGATTCTGAAATTAAATCATTATCTAAAAATATTGAAGAATATAAACTTCAAGTTTTAAGCCTTCAGAACCAATTAGATTCAAAAGATAATTTCATAGAACTAAAAGATGAATTATCAATTACTAAACATAAATTAGAAGAAAAAGAAATTGAATTAAATAATTATAAGGAAGATTCAATCCCAAAAACCACTTATGATGAATTAGTTGAAAAAGTCAATGGCCTTAATAATTTAATAAAATCCAAAGATGAGATTATTGTAGGTTTAAGAGAATCTAATGATAAAGTTCAAAGTATACAAAATGAATTGGACCATACTAAAGAGTTACTTGAATCTAAAACTCATGAATTAGAAACTGTAAATAATAATATGGTTTCTTCTGAAGATTATATGAATTTAAAATCTGAAGTTAATTCATTGAATACCATTTTAGATTCTAAAGAAACTGAGCTTCAATCTTTAAAAGAAAATTCAGTTTCAAAAAATGAGTATAATTCTTTGCAAGATAAATATGATGAATTAGAAAATGATTATGTTCCTAAGTCATCTTATGAAGAATTGGGTAATGAATTGCAGGTTATTCGTGATGGTACTGTTGATAAAGAGAAATATGAAAAAATATTAAAAGATTTTGAAAATTATAAAAAATTGGCAATACCTCATGAAAAATATGAAAATCTTCAAAATGAGTTACAGCATTTAAAAGAATCTTCTGTTTCAAAAGAGGATTATACAAATATTGAAATTGAATTATCTAATGTTAAAAATCTATCTTCTGAGAAAATTAAAGATTTAAAAGATGAATTAGATAATATTAAATCAAATTCAGTTTCTAAAGAAGAGTATGATAGACTTAAATTGGAACTTGATTCTACTAAAGAAAGAGTTTTAAATAAAGATAATGAAATCGCATCTGTTAAAAACAGTACTATTGCTAAAGATGATTTTAATAAAGTTCAAAATGAACTCAACCAAGTTAAAAGAACATTATCTGAAAGGAATAAAGCAATTGAAAAATTAAATGAAAATACTGTAAATAAATCTGAGTATGATAAATTAGTTAAAGAAAATTCTCTTAAAGATCAAAAAATTGATCGTCTTGAAAAAATTAAAGATTTATTCACCGAACTTGAAGCTAAAAATAATGCAGATAATGCAGATGTTGAAAAACTTCAAAGTAAAGTTAAAGATATTGAATCTGGTAATGATGAAGATTTAATTAAAGAGAATGAAGCTCTTAAAGAAGAAATTCAGTCTAAAGATGAGGATATTGAAAAACTTAAAGAAATTGAAATTTTATATCATAAATTAATTATTCCTCCTAAAAATGATTTAACTTCTTTCCAATCACAAGTATTTAATTTAATACCTGATGAACCATCTACTGCTGAAGAGATTCATAAATACATTAAAAGAGTAGCTTTTGATAAAATCTCACTTAAAAGTATTGAAAACATATTGAAAAAATTAATTAGAAAAGGATATATGGAATCTCATGAAGATGGTGATAAAGTAGTATATACTAAAATAGCAGAGGATATTACTACTGATGAATCTTAGGGATATTCCTTATTTTTATTTTTTATTATTTTTTCAATTATTTTTAAAAGGTCTGTTTTTTCTGTTAATTTAAGTTTTTGTGGTTTCGTTTTTTTTTTTTAAGAGATTTGTTTTTTTTTATTCGGTTCTGTTTTAAAGTATTTTATTTAAAATTTTATTTTTTAAATTCTTTTTATTTTTTAAATTGAAATGATTTAAATCTTAAATTTAAATAACTTTATTGAATTATTTTTTTTTATTTTATTTAAGATTTCTTTATCTATTTTTTATAGGAATCATTTTAAATATTTTTTAATATTGATTTTTTCATCTTGATTGTTTTTATTAATTTTTAGTTTGTATAGAGATAATACTTAATATTTTTAATTTTTATTTTATCTATTAATTTTTTTATATTTTATATTAATAATTATTATTATTTTACTTATACTTTTAATTAAATTAATTTATTTATTATTTTTTAGTATTATGGATAATGTCCTGTATATGATTATATATTTTTTTAATATTTTTTAAAATTTTACTCTTGGACGCCTGTTTAAAATTTATTTATTTTTAGTTTTTAATTTCTCTTATCTTTTTTGAAAGTTTGTTCATTTAGTTTTTAGTTTTAGAATAAACTTCCTTTAATTTTAAAACAAGATTTTAAATTATGAATTTTAATTTTTTTTAATAAATATTTGATCTTGATTGAGAATTTATCATAAAATTTTATAATCATTTAATTTAAAAATAATATTTTAATTAAATTAAGTTATTATTAAAATTATGGAACATTAAGTATTTTTTAAAATTATTTGTAGAATTAGTTAAAAAGAGTTTCAATTAATATAAATTTTTTTAAAAATAGTTCTAATTATAAATAGTTATTAATTTAAGATTTTATCTTAAATTTAATATTCTATTTTAAAGATTATTAAAAAGAATAAATAACTTTACGTTGTTTATTGAAAAATTACATTTTTCTTAAAATAATAATAAGTAATTTCATAAATTTTAATTAGTTAAGTTGTAATAAATCTAAATTATGTGAAATGCACCTAACATTGATTGAATACCTAAAATGAAGATTGCTAAACCACCAATAAATTCAATTGCATCAGCATGTTTAATAGCAGCAGCAGTACCATAGGTTCCAATGAGTAACCATATAATTACACAAATTAAACTTAATCCACCTAAAATAATTGGATTAACTCCTGCAGTAACTCCTTGAGAAGCTAGTACTAAGTTTTCAATGTTTCCAAAGATTATTAAACCTAAAAATGGGGTAATTTCTTTCATTGACATTCTTAACACTCCTATTCTTTTTTATCTCCAATTACATGTGTTGCTTGAAGCATAGCTTGTAAACCTAAAATGAAGATTGCTAAACCACCTATGAAATCAATTGCATCTGCATATTTGATAGCAGCAGCAGTAGCAAGAGTACCTATTAATAACCATATAATAACTGCAATTATACTTATTATACTAAGTTTTCTAACATTTGCACCAGCAACTACACCTTGGGATGCTAGAATTAAGTTTTCAATGTTTCCAAAGATTAATAATCCGAGGAATGGTATATATGCACTTAAATCAAACATTTTTACTCATCATCCTATATATTATAATTATTTTTAAATAAAAATAATATTATTAATATATTCTTATTTTTTATATTACTCTAAATTTTAGAGTAAATAATATTAAAAAGGAATTGAACCTTTTAAAAATCACCAGATTAATATTTTTTTGTTTCATTATTCATTTTAATCTTTAAAAATTACTAATTTAGAATAAAATATAAAAATTAAATAAACATTGTATTTACAACTAAAATATATAATTTTATTATATTTAAATGTTGTTGTAAAATAATCTATATCCTTTATACTATTAATTAAATTTTATTTTAAAAAAAACAATAAGTTTGATTATTTTATTACTATGTTTATGGACTATGTTTTTTATTTTTGAAATTTTAAAGGATTTAAGAAAATCAAATTTAGTATTGCTCTTTTTTATTTATTTTAATATAATCTATACATTTTTACATGGTTTTAAATATTTTGTTAAACAAAGTTATTATCTCATTTATATATTTTTTCATTTGATTTTCCTATGAAAAATAGAAAAGTTTATATATCAATAAATATAATATTATAATGTTGTATGAAGTCATACAATTGATTATGCGGTGTTAGTCCAGCCTGGTTTAAGACTCTAGCCTGCCACGTTAGAGACCCGGGTTCAAATCCCGGACGCCGCATTGCATCCGTGGTATAGTCTGGTTATTACTTTGGCCTTCCAAGCCAAAAACCCGGGTTCGAATCCCGGCGGTTGCATATCTTTTTATCTATTTGTTTATTTTTTCTCGTTTTTAGATTTTTTGAGTTTTTTAGATTTTTACATAGGTCTTTTTTTTTTAAAATGGGATATTTTAGATTATTAAATTTTTAATAAATAATCTTTCATTGATCTAAAACCATATATTTAAAATTAGTTTTTTGTTTTTTTAATTAAAGTTTAGAAAATTAGTTTTTTGTAAAATAGTAAAAAATGTTTTAAAAATATGCAATATACTATTGCATATTTGTTTTTTTCTCTGGAAGTATAGTAACGATTATTGGACATATTATAAGTACAATTGCTAATATTCCTTCAACTAATGCAGATATGAAATTACTACTTGTAATTAATCCATATACTCCATCTGCCCATAGACATATGAATATCAATGGAATTAAATATTTAATGAGGTATGTCCACCATACGCCTAAATTATATTTTGAATAGTTTTTATTTATGATAGCTAATATTTTATTAGTATTATATAACCATCCAAAGGTTAAACATTCAAGTATAATTCCAAATAACACTGCAAATTCGTTAAGGAATGAATCAGTTATTGTTAATAGATAACTTCCTGTTCTAGTTGCATATATTATTGATATTGCAAATCCTATAATACAAAGTATGGTTACTATTTTTTCTCTTTTTATACCAAATTTATTACTTATACCATATGATATTGGTTCAAGTAGGGATATTGTTGTTGTAATTCCAGCGAAGAATACACATAAAAAGAATATCGGTCCTAATATATATGCAAAGTTTCCCATTACATTGAATATTGTTGGAAGTGCTACAAATATAAGTCCTGATCCTTGTGTTACTAAGTTGTTAAGCGCTTGTCCTTGGTTTAGTGACATGAATCCAAGGATTGAAAATATTCCTATCGCTGCAAAAAGTTCAAATCCACAGTTTGCAATGGTTACTATTATACCATTTTTAATAAGGTTTGTATCTTCTGGAAGGTAACTTGTATATGTTGATGCAACTCCCCATCCTAAACTTAATGAAAACAGAATTTGTCCTGCGGCTGCAAGCCAGATTTTTGGGTTTGTTAATGCACTCCAGTTTGGAGTAAATAATGCAGTATATCCAATATTTGCACCAGGTAAGCTAAGTCCATAAAACACTACAACTGCCATCATTAATATTAATGAAGGAATTAGTATTTGACTATATTTTCCAATACCATTGTTAAGGTTTTGATGTGAAATATACCATATTATAAACCAAATTACTACTAGACTTATTGCTATTGGCCAAACAATGCTTGTAATTCCTGCTAATGATGTTGTACTATGCAAAACCCCAGTTGTATAAAATGCATTAGGGTTTGTTCCCCATCCTTTAGTAAAACTAAGTAATAAATAGATTAAGTCCCATCCAATAACTACTACATAATATGTTAGAATTAAAAATGAAGTAAAACATATAAACCATCCTATTACTTCTAGTTTACCTTTTACCTTTTTAAACATTTCTGGAACAGCAGATTTAAATTCATAACCCACCCCATATTCTAAATATAAGTAAGGTAATGCCATGAATATAATTGAAATAAGGTATGGAAGTAAAAACGCTCCACCTCCATTACTGTATACAACATATGGGTATCTCCATATATTTCCAAGACCTATAGCAGATCCTATCATGGCCATGAGAAAGCTTAAACTGCTCTTCCATTGATTATTATTTTCTTCTTCCTTCTCCATATTTTCACCTAAGAATATTAAAAATAATATCCTTATATTTTTTTATACTATGAAACTTTTGTTATTTATAATTTTTATACTTATTTTATTTTCTTTAGATTTTAATGTATTTTTTTGTTTTTAATTTTTTTAGTAATTAGATTTACTTATTTTATTAAATTAAGCAATGGATTTATATATCTTATTAATTATTTTTTCTTTTAAATTTTTAATATTTTGAATTTGTTGAAAACTTATTTATCTAAAATTTAAGTTTTTATATATAATTAAATTGAATTATATTTTAAATTAAGAATTTTAACAATGTTATTATTACTTTATTTTAAATTTGATTTTTTTATTTTTGCTTATTTCTTATTGTTTATCTAAAATTTTTTTCTTTATATCAAGGCTTCAATCTTTTTTATTTATTCGAAATGTTTCCATTTATCTACATTTTATTTTATTCTTTGAAATGTGTTTGTCTAATCGATTTTTTTATTAAGAAATTTAAACTAATGGTTTTTGATTTTAAAACTAATGGGAACTTATTTATCTTTTAATAAATAAGTTTATATACTATTAAATTTAAATTAACTTTTATCTCATTAATATTTTGAATTAATTAGTGGTATACATGGTTGAATAAAAATTATACTTATTTTGCTTATTGTTTATTTCTTTTAATTTATTTTAAAACTATTAGGTATTGAACAATATTTTTAAAGTATATTTTAATTTTATTCAATTTAATTTTATTAATTTTAATATAGTTTTTTAAAATCTTAATATTCTTAATAAAATTATAATTTTTTAATAAAATTACCTTTATAAATATATTATTAATGCCATTAGAATTATCTTATTAAATGTTTTAATGTTTTTTAACTTAAGATTCATTATTTTATCTTATTAAATGTTTTAATGTTTTTTAACTTAAGATTCATTAATATTTCTGAGATTATTTAAATTATTAGAGGATAAACTATGTTTAAATTTGATAAAGAACAGACAGTATTTGATTTTGCTGGCGTAAAAATGGGAGGTCAACCTGGAGAATACCCTACTGTTTTATGTGGTACTATTTTTTATGGTGGCCATAACATTGTCAATGATGAATTGACTGGTGATTTTGATAAAGATCGTGCAGAACAATTACTTTTAGATATGATTGAAATTTCAGACACAACTGGAAACCCTTGTATGGCACAAGTTTTTGGTCAAACTGAAGAAGCAATTACAAAATATTTAGAATTTGTTGGAGATATTTGTGATATTCCTTTCCTTATAGATTCTACATCAGCAGATGCTAGAATCGCTGGAGCTAAATATGTTGATGAAGTTGGTTTAACTGATAGGGCAATATATAATTCTATTAATATGTCAGCAAATAAAGATGAATTAGATGCTCTTAAAGAATCTAAAATTGATTCATCTATTATATTAGGATTCAACCCAATGAATAGTACTGTAATGGGTAAAATGGCTATGTGGGATAATGGTGACGATGGTGCTTATGAAAAAGGTTTACTTGAAGTTGCTGAAGATTGTGGTATTACTAAATTTATGATGGATACTGCTGTAACTCCTCTTGGTCAAGGTGGAGGAATCGCAGGAAGAACTTCATTTGCAGAAAAATCCAAATGGGGTTACCCTGTAGGTTCTGGAATTCATAATATTCCATCTGCATGGGATTGGTTAAGAGATCACAAAAAAGAAACTGGAAATAAAACTATTTTCACAGTTTGTGATATTGGAGCTAATATTCTTCAAGTTATGGTTGGCGGAGACTTTGTTCTCTTTGGACCTATTGAAAATTCAACCTACTGTTTCCCGGCAATTGCTCAAACTGATATGTTTATTGCAGAAGCAGCTAAAGAATTAGGTACTGAGCCTGTTGAAAATCATCCTATTAATAATTTATTATAAGTTTTTTAATTTTTTAATAAATTAAAAACAATTTAAGTAGATAAATATTAGTTATATTCTCCACACACATTTTTGTAATTGGTATTTATTTTCTTAATTATTCAAACCTAAACTAAAATAGTAGTATTAAATTGTTAATCCAATCATAAACCATTATATAGTTAACAGTTTAATTTCACTACTATTTTTAATCTTTAAAAAAAGTTTATATTTTTATTCTTGTTATTTTATTTTGTAAATAGTTGGTGTTTACTTCTTTTCTTGTTTTTTTTAATTTTGTAAAAAGAAGTTTATTTTATTGTTTTTGTCTATTTTTTGATTTTAAAGAATCTATCTTTTTAAACTTTAATTTTATTAAATTGTCTTATTTGGTAAGATAGGTTTTAAATTTAAAAGATTTTAATGATTATTAAAAATAGTTTTTTTATATTCATTTTTTAATATAAATATTTTAAAAAGGGATTAATATAATCAATTTTAAGATTTTAAAATTAATATAATTAATCAACTTTTAATTTATTTTAAATATATTTATTTTACATTGGTTTTCATATTTTTCTAGCTACAGCACATAACCAATGTGTGTCTTTTTTAGTAAAAGTTGTAACATTTCTAAATCCTGCATCATATAATAAGTGACCTAATTCATCTTCAGATAAAACAGTCATTCCAAGAAGTTTAATTCTTTCACCCATTCTTTCTTCAAGGTCATCGTCTTTTGATTCTTCGTTACAAATGAATACTGCACCATCTTCTTTAAGAACACGGTAAATCTCTTTAAAATCATTTTTTAAATCTGGCCAGAAGTAGATAGTTTCAAAACCAGTGACGATATCTAAACTATTGTCTTCAAATGGAAGTTCTGATACAGATCCTTCATATATCTCAACTTGACCATTATCAATATTCTCTTTATTATATTTTTTAGATTCTTCAACACTTTTTGGGGAATAATCGATACCATATACTTTTCCTTTGGTCATTTCTGAAAATCTTTTAACGTTAACTCCACCACCACATCCAATGTCTAATATATCATCATCTTCACAGATATTAAGGTGACTTACTCCCCATCTTGCAAGACTTTCATGGGATTTGTTCATTCTTTTAATCATTTGCTCTCCAAGTTCACCTTCTGGTTTACGGCAGTTGATAAGTAATTCATCACTTTCATTTTCTTTTATTCTTTTAATTTCTTCTTCGCTTATTGGTTTTTCTTCATTAGTCATAATATAACCTTTTTATATTTGTATGAAATTTTCATGTTTATTTTTTAATTTTTTTTAAATAATTTAAATTTAATTTGTTATTTTTTTATTAAACTTGTTTTTTAGTCTATAAATTTTAATTATATATTATTTTATGTTTTGAGATTATTTATATTAAATTATTTAATATGATAAAAATAGTTTTAAAAGTTAAAAATAAAAATAATTTTTTTTAAATCAGTAGAATTTTATTGTTTTTCGCGTTTTAGTAAATTCTAAAGATTATTTCTATATATTTTTAAATCTTTTTTTTAAATTATTATAATATTTTTCCTTATTGCTTGCTATTATTTGTTTAATTATTATAATAATTAGTGTAAATATTTCAATAATTGGTTTATTTTTATATAATAAGATTAATTTAGTAAAAAAAGCAGTTTAATTGAATTGTAAAATAGTATTGATAAAAAAATTTAGAGATAGATTGAATCTATCTCTATGTTTGTCACATCGTGACTACATCATTCCTGGCATTCCGCCCATTTGTTGTTGAGCAGCAGCTGCTGCAGCAGCATCGTCACCAGATCCACTTGAGGAAATGACATCATCAATTCTTAAAATCATTTCAGCTGCTTCGGAAGCAGATTGAATTGCTTGTTTTTTAACACGTTTTGGTTCAATTACTCCAGCTTCTTTCATATCAGTAACTTCACCATTGAATACATTTAATCCCATGGTAGTTGATTTTTCATGAGCAGCTCTTAAATCTACTAATGAGTCAATACTATCAATACCTGCGTTTTCAGCTAAAGTTTTAGGAACAACTTCTAAACTTTCTGCAAATGCATTTACAGCTAATTGTTCTCTTCCACTAATAGATTCTGCATAATCTTTTAATCTTTTTGCTATTGCTACTTCTGGAGCTCCTCCACCAGCAACAACTTGGCCATCTTCAACAGTAGCAGCTACTACACCAATAGCATCTTCAATTGCTCTTTTGATTTCGTCTGCAACATGTTTAGTACTACCTCTTACAAGGATAGTTACTGCTTTAGGTTCACTGCAGTTTTCTACGAAAATCATGTTTTCTCCAGAAACTTTTTTCTCTGTTACAGATCCAGCAGTACCTAAATCATCAGAAGTTAAATCTTCTACATTACTTACAATAGTTGCACCAGTAGCTTTGGATAATTTTTCAATATCTGATTTTTTAACTCTTCTTACAGCTAAGATTCCTTCTTTAGCTAAGTAATGTTGAGCTAAATCATCAATACCTTTTTGACAGAATAAAACATTTGCTCCAGCATCAGAGATTTTTGAAACCATGTCTTTGAGCATTTGTTCTTCTTGTTCAATAAATGCTTGCATTTGGTTAGGATCAGTAATTCTGATTTCAGCATCTACTTCAGTTTCTTTTACTTCAAGTGCAGAGTTTAAGATTGCAATTTTTGCATCTTTAATTTCAGAAGGCATGCCTTGGTGTACTCTTTCTTTATCAATAATTACACCTTGTACTAATTTGGTGTCTTCAACAACTGCTCCTTCTTTTTTCTCAATTTTAATGTGATCAGTGTCTACTTCACCATTGTCAGCAACTTGTTCTACTGCTTTAACAACAATTTCTGCAAGAGGTTCACGAGCTTTTTCAGTTCCTTTTCCAGTCATAGCAGTCATAGCTACTTTTTCTAACATTTCAGTATCAATATCACTAATTGCAATTTCATCTAAAATTTCTTGAGCTTTTTCAGCAGCTTGTCTGTAACCCATTGCAATAATAGTTGGGTGAATATCCATATCTAATAAATCTTCAGATTGTTTTAATAATTCTCCTGCAATAATAACAGCAGTAGTAGTTCCGTCTCCTACTTCATCTTCTTGTGTTTTTGCTACTTCTACGAGCATTTTTGCTGCAGGATGTTCAATATCCATTTCTTTTAAGATAGTAACTCCATCGTTAGTTACTACAATATCTCCAAGATTATCTACTAACATTTTGTCCATACCTTTTGGACCTAAAGTAGTTCTTACGGTTTCAGCAAGTACTTTTCCTGCTAAAATATTTGTTTTTTGTGCATCTCTACCTAATAACCTTTGGGTTCCTTCAGGTAAGACAAAAATTGGTTGTTGTTGTTGTGCCATCATTTCACCTCAATATTTATAATGATTTAATAATCATAATCTAAATAGTTATTTTTTTATTTAGATAATTAGGATGTTTTTAAAGTATTTTATGCTTTTTCTAGACTTATAAAAAAATACTTCAATTATATAAAATTTCTAAATTTTATTAAGTAAACATCTACATTATAAAGTGGGTTTGAGGTTATATAAATACTTTATGGTTAAAAGTATATTTTAGTAACTAAATTAATTACTTTATATTTTTTTTAATTTTATTCGTTTTATTGGATTAATTTTTCATTTGATTATCTAAATTTAATATTTTTTAAAAACAATAATCACTATACTTTTATTTTGGTATATGACTGGTTATAATTAATTTTAAAAAAATAGGATATTAATGTATTGCATAATATTAATAATTTAATTCTATTTTATAAATAATTTGTTTATTGTGTCATAATATATTACAATATAAATTCTATTTAAAACCTATTTCTTTAATTTTTAATTTTATAATATCTATTTGATTTTAGAGTTTAGAATAAATTATAATTTAAATTTAAAAGGATTCAAGAAAACTAATATGTTATTAATTGTATGTTTTCTTCACTTTTATTTAATTTTAATATTTTTTGTAAAAATTATTTTATTTAGAAATTTTATTTTTTTTATAATTTATTTATTCTAGATTAAAAACAAATTTTATTTTAAATTTAAAGGATTTCAGCAATGTCTATTTTTAAATAAAACATATAATTTATATGTCTAAAAAATCTTATAATATATTAATATAAAATTTTAGTTAATTATTTAACTGAATTTAAATAAATAAGAAATTTCAAAATTTTATGATTTTTCGATTTTTTTAATATTTAATCGTTAAATTAAAAGATTTTTATAAATACAGAATTTTTAATTCTAATTATTATAATCAAAATTTTTTTTAATTTTTTATTTAAAAAATTTTTATTAATCAAATTTACGGTGTGATTTTATGGTAGGAATCGTAGGTTATGGTGCTTATGTACCTTCTTATAGAATAAAGGTAGAAGAAATTGCCAAAGTTTGGGGGGATGATGCAGAATCCCATAAAAAAGGTTTGGTTGTTAACGAAAAATCAGTACCTGCTCCTGATGAAGATACTGTTACTATTGCTGTTACTGCAGCAAGGAACGCATTAAAAAGAGCTGAAATTGATCCTCAAAAAATTGGGGCTGTTTATGTTGGATCTGAATCTCATCCATATGCAGTAAAACCAACAGCAACTATTGTAGCTGATGCTATTGGCGCTACTCCTGATTTAACTGCAGCAGATTTGGAGTTTGCATGTAAAGCAGGAACTGCAGGTATTCAAATGAATATGGGTTTAGTTGAATCTGACATGATTGAATATGGTTTAGCAATTGGTGCTGATACTTCACAAGGTGCACCTGGAGATGCTTTAGAATATACTGCATCTGCTGGGGGAGCAGCTTATATTATCGGTAAAAAAAATACTATTGCAGATATTAAAGATACATATAGTTTTACTACCGATACTCCTGATTTTTATAGGAGAGAAGGACAGACTTATCCTTCACATGGTGGTAGGTTTACAGGTAAACCAGCATACTTTAAGCATGTTTTAAATGGTGCAAAAGGAATGTTTGAAAAATCAAACACTAAACCTGAAGATTATGATTATGCTTGTTTCCACCAACCTAATGGAAAATTCTATTTAAGAGCGGCAAAAAAATTAGGTTTTACTCCTGAACAATATAAACAAGGTCTCTTAACACCTAATATAGGTAACACCTATTCTGGTGCAGTACCGTTAGGATTATCTAATATTTTAGATATTGCTAAACCTGGAGATAAAATATTTGTTGTAAGTTACGGTTCAGGTGCAGGTAGTGATGCATTTGTAATTGAAGTAAATGACAGAATTGATGAAGTAAGGGATTTAGCTCCTAAAACTGAAGATTATATTGCTGAAAAACATTATGTTGATTATGCAGTTTATGCTAAATACAAAGGAAAAATTAAAATGCAATAGGACGTGTTAAGATGAGAGATGTAGCAATTATTGGAGTTTCACAAACAAAATTTGGAGAGTTATGGGATTCATCATTTAGGTCTTTAGTGGCTGAAGCAGGTATTGGTGCTATTAATGATTCTAATATTGGTGGAGACGATATCGATGCAATGTATGTTGGAAATATGTCATCAGGTCTTTTTGTAAATCAGGAGCATATCGCATCACTTATTTCTGATCATATGGGTTTAAATCCTATTCCTTGTACTAGGGTAGAAGCTGCATGTGCATCTGGAGGTTTAGCTTTAAGACAAGGTATTTTAGCAGTAGCTTCAGGTTATCATGATGTTGTTGTTTCTGCAGGAGTAGAAAAAATGACTGATGTTGTAGATGCAACACCAGCTATTGCAACCGCTTCTGATGTTGAATGGGAAGCTCAACAAGGTGCGACCTTCCCTTCCTTATATGCAATGATAGCTAAAAGACATATGTATGAATATGGGACTACTAGGGAACAGCTTGCAGAATTTTCTGTTATTGCTCACCATAATGCTTCAAACAATCCTAGAGCACAGTTCCCATTTGAAGTAACAAAAGACAAAGTTTTAAATTCCACTATGGTAGCAGACCCATTAACATTATTTGATTGCTCACCAGTTTCTGATGGTGCTGCAGCAGTAGTTTTATGCCCTGCTGAAGATGCTCATAAATATACAGACACTCCTATTTATGTAAAAGCTTCTCAACAAGCTTCTGGTACTATTGCACTTCATGATAGACGTGATATTACTACTATTGATGCAACTAGGATTGCTTCAAGAAAAGCTTACAAACAAGCTGGAGTAAGCACTAAAGATATTGATTTAGCTGAAGTTCATGACTGCTTTACAATTAACGGATTACTTGCTGTTGAAGATTTAGGTTTCTGTGAAAAAGGTCAAGGTGGAAAAGTCATTGAAGATGGTCAAACACGTATTGATGGTGACTTCCCAATTAACCCATCTGGAGGATTAAAAGCTAGAGGACATCCACTTGGTGCAACCGGTATTGCTCAAGCTGCTGAAGTTGTATGGCAATTAAGAGGAGACGCTGGTAAACGTCAAGTAGATGGTGCAGAAATTGGACTTACTCATAACGTAGGTGGTACAGGAGGAACCTGTGCTGTACATATCTTTGGAAGAGAACCTAATGACAATTAGGTTTTTTCTCTTTTACTTATTTTTTTAGTTTTTTAACTTTATTCATACTTTTCAACTGTTTTTAGGTTGATAAATATATTATCTTCATTTTTTTAACTATTTTTGTAATATATTAACATGGATTTTTTTTTAATTTATTGCAAACATTTATATATAATAATTTTTAAACTATAAATTATACTGACCAGTCGGTCATTTATTTTTTTGAATTAAATGCATATAATTTTTATAATAAAATTTGAATTAAAGGTGTCCATATGAATGATAAGGAAATAAGAATTCTTGAAACCGCTATAACTCTTTTTAATGAGAAAGGTTATGGTGCAACTACCACTGCAAGTATTGCAAGTCACGCAAATGTTGCAAAAGGAACATTATTTAATTATTATAATAGTAAGGAATACTTATTTAATCAATCTTTACTTTATGCTAATAATGATTTAGTAAATTATGTTAGTAATTTAAAAGAAAAAAAGAATTTTAAAAGGGGTATGATTGAAGTTTGGAATAGGACTATTGATTACGGATTAGAATATCCAAACAAATTTAATTTTATAATTAGATATTCTAATTCCCCATTATTAAATAGTGAAGTTAAAAGTGAATTAGATAATCAAGGTAAATTCTTTTTATATGTATATAACAAGTTTCATACAAAAGGTGAAGTTAAAGAGCCATATGATCTATTCTGTAATTTTATGATGCAGGATGTTGTTGCAACTATTGAATATTTAAAAGAAAACCCTAATGATGATATTGAAAAAATTAAAGAGGTTTCTTTTGATTTGTTATGGTCAGGGGTAGGTATTGAAGTTTAATTTTTTTAATTGGAATTTTATTTCGAATTTTTAAAAATCTTAATTTGTGTATTTATAAAACTTTAGTGAGGTAATAAAATGACAAGTTTAGTAGCATACTTTTCAGCAAGTGGAGTAACAAAAGCAGTAGCAGAAAAATTAGCAAAATTACTTAATTCAGATATTTATGAAATTGAACCGGAAGTAGAATACACTTCTGAAGATCTTGATTGGACTAATCCGAAAAGTAGGTCTACTATTGAAATGAAAGTAAATAAAGAATTTAGACCTCCAATTAAAAACAAGGTTGATAATATTGATGATTATGATACTATATTTTTAGGTTTTCCAATTTGGTGGTATACAGCACCAACAATTGTTAATTCTTTCTTGGAATCTTATGATTTAAAAGATAAAAAAATTATAGTCTTTGCAACATCTGGTTCTAGTCAATTAGGTGGAACTATGGATGATTTAAAACTTTCTGCTCCAGGTGCTAATTTTATAGGCGGGGATAGATTAAATTCATCTATTTCAGAAGATGATTTAAAATCTTGGATTAATGGATTAAACATATAATTTATTAATTTATTTTTAATCCGTTATTTAATCTTAATATATTTTTAGCTTGTTTAAAACCTTTTTTTTATTCAAAAGTTTAATTTTTTAATTATTTTAAAGTTGAAAATAAATTATATCATAAATTTAAGGTTTTCAACAAAATTTAATTAGATTCAATTTATGTTTTTTATTATTAAATAGTTTAAATATATGATTATTGGTGTGTTTTTATGGATGATAAATGGTCAATCAAGGGGCCTATGGAATTAGATGAGGAATGGGGTAAAAAGTTTTCAAGAGCATTTGATATTTTATATAAATTAAATAGTCTTAATCCATGTAATATTAATCAAAAAAACGTCCTATTAAAAGAATTATTTGGTGAAATTGGTGAAAAATCAGAAGTTTTAATACCATTTCATTGTAATATTGGTACTAATATTAAACTTGGAAAAGGTGTGTTTATTAATCAAAATTGTGTATTTTTAGATACTGATACTATTGAAATCGGTGATTATACAATGCTTGCTCCAGGTGTAAATATTATATGTGCAGACCATCCAGTTTCTACACGTGAGAGAATTTTACCAATTGATGATGATTTGGAGGATGAAGATTATTCTTATATTGATGAAAATGGAAATTTTGATGAAACAATTGATTATACATTTATAAATACTAAAAAACCGGTTAAGATAGGTAAACGTTCTTGGATTGGTGTAAATTCCATTATTATTCCAGGTGTAACAATTGGAGATAATGTTGTAATCGGCGCAGGGAGTGTAGTTACTTCTGATATTCCAAGTAATACAGTTGCTGTAGGTTCTCCTGCAAGGGTTATTCGTAAAAGTATATAATAAATTCATTTATAATCATAAATATTTTATTTCATGTTTTGTTTGGGTTTATTATTTTTTTCTTTGTTCGTGTTGTATTTGTGTTGTATTTTATGTTTTTAAGTTTAAATTATGTTTTATTTTAAATAAATGGAGAAATTCTTATGAAAAAGTTAGGATTTGGATTAATGAGGCTTCCACTTAAAGATGACAATGATTTGGGAAGTATTGATTATGATAAACTTAATGAAATGGTTGATGAATATATTAAAAGAGGTTATAATTTCTTTGATACAGGTTATCCATATCACAATGGTTTGTCAGAGGTTGCTTTTAGAGAATGTGTTATAAAAAGGTATCAACGTGAAGATGTAATAATTTCTGATAAAATGCCACTTTTTTCACTTGAAAAAGAAGAGGATCTTGAAAGATTTTTCAATGAACAATTAGAAAGATGTGGGGTGGATTATTTTGATTATTATATGCTACATAACTTTTCAACATGGACTAAAAAAGTTACTTTTAATTTAAAAGCTTTTGAGTTTATTATTAAAAAGAAAAAAGAAGGAAAAATTAGACATATCGGAATTTCGCTTCATGATAAACCAAAACTTTTAAAAATGGCATTAGACAAATATCCTGAAATTGAATTTGTTCTTTTACAAATTAATTATTTAGATTGGCAAAGTAATACAATTGAATCAAGAAAATGTTATAATTTAGCCTGTGATTATAATAAGGATATTTTAGTCATGGAACCTGTTAAAGGAGGAAATTTAATTAATATTCCGGCAAGTGTTGAAAGTTTATTTAAGGATTATAAAAAGGATTCAACACCTGTGGAGTGGGCATTAAGATTTTGTGGAAGTTTAAGTAATGTTAAGATAATTTTATCTGGTGTAAGTAATATGGAACAATTAAATGAAAACCTTAATATTTTTGATAATTTTAAACCATTATCAAATCAGGAATATTATATGTTAGGTCAAGCAGCAACATTAATTAATCGAGATGTAGTTGTAGATTGTACTGGATGTAATTATTGTGTAGATGAATGTGACCATAATATACCTATACCAAAGTACTTAAGAACATATAACGATTACTTTAGATTACCTGAAGATAAGAATTTCTCAGCAACAGGATATTATAGGACTCTTTCTTTAAATCCAGAGTATGGTAAGGCTTCAGATTGTGATGGGTGCGCTAATTGTGTAAAACATTGTCCACAAAATATTAAAATACCTAAAATTATGGAAGAAATCGTTAAAGTTTTTGAAGAAAGGGATAATTAATTTTTTTTATTTTTCATTTTTTTTTAATTAGATTATGGTGATATTATGGATTGTGAAGAATTAAAAATAGATTTATCAAAATCCTCTGAAAATCATGCTGAAAACATGGCAAAACTTAGAAAATTATTATTTAAATTTAACAACACTATCCCTGGCACTGAAGAATCTCATGAAATATTAAATGAGTTATTGGATAATAATATTGGTGAAAATTCAACAATTATAGCACCATTAAATGGTGCTGCTTTAGATAAACTAAAATTAGGAAATAATGTTTTTATAAATAGCGGTTGTTTAGCAATGGCTCGTGGTGGTATTAATATTGAGGACAATGTAATGTTGGCATCAAATGTTCAATTATTATCAAATAACCATGATTTATACAATAGGTCTGTTTTATTATGTAAACCCATTTTAATTAAAGAGGGAGCGTGGATTGGAGCGGGAGCTACAGTTTTACCTGGAGTTTGTATTGGCAAATATGCAGTTGTAGGTGCAGGTTCAGTTGTTACAAAAGATGTTCCAGATTATAATGTTGTAGTAGGTAATCCAGCTAGAGTTATTAAAACCCTTGATAAATCTAAATTTGAAAATTAAATATTATTAATGCTTTAATTTTTGTTTATATTATATTCTGATTTTAATATTCTTTTTCTATAATCTGTTGAAAACTCGTTTATTCAAAAATCAGATTTCTAAAATTTATTTTTTTATTTATTTTTAAATTGGGGATAGAATATATCTTAAATTTAAAGGTTTTAAATAAGTCTGTTTATTTTAAAAATTTAAAGTGTCTATTAATAAAATTATCGCAATGCTTTTTATAAAATCCAACAAGGGGACCTACAAATATTGCTGCAAATATTGTACCCTCCCTTACTCCAACAAGATTATTAGTGTAGTATATTGATATGATTACTGCAATAATAATTAATGATATATCTACGAATGGTTTGACCTTTGAATACATACTTTTTTTAATATGTGCAATAGATAATACAAATCCATCGATTGGTAAATAGACTACTGCAGATTTTAATTGTAAATAAATTCCAAAAGCAAGAATTAATGCACCTATAATACAGAAAATCCATTGTGTAAAATAATCATATGGGTTTAATCCTTTTATTAAGTATAATGCTATGTCTATGGAATATCCATATATAATAGCAATGAAAAATTGTAGATATTGTAGCTTTGGAAATTTATTTTTTAAAATAAGTAATTCAAGTAAAATAAGTATTATATTAAAAATCATTGAATAGGTACCAATACTAATAATAGGAAATATTATACTTAGCACATTTGGAATTGCTACAAGCGGTGAAGTTCCAAGGCTTGCTTTTACTGAAAATGCTACACCTAATGAAGAGATAAATAATGAAATTATATAAAAAACATATAATTTATAATCTCTTAATTTTCTATTCATATATTATATTATATTTTCTAGTTTATTTAAATAAATGGAATTATATTTAGTATTTTTTTTAAATATGTAATTATTATTCATAAAAATTTAAAATGAATGTAATTAATGTATCTTTAAAATTTTAGTTATAAAGTTAAATTGATTAAATATAAAAATTATAAATATCAAAAATTAAGTTTAGTTTAATAGTAATCTTGTTGGAATTATTTGATTATGGAAAAACTTGATTTTTATCTATATGGGTTAATCACTAATTTTAATGTAAAAATATTTAGTATAGTTATAAAATAAGTTAATCACTAATTTCAATTTAAAAATATTTAACATAGGTAAAAAATATGACTAAAGCGTTAATGATTCAAGGAACCTCTTCAAATGCAGGAAAAAGTCTTTTTGTAACTGCATTGTGTAGGATATATATGAAAAGAGGATATAAAGTAGCACCATTTAAATCACAAAATATGTCATTAAATTCATATACAACTAGTGAAAATGGAGAAATAGGAATTGCACAGTATATACAAGCACTTGCTGCAAAAAAAGAAGCTACTGTAGATATGAATCCGATATTATTAAAACCTAAAGGGGATTTTAAATCACAGGTTATTATACATGGAAAAGCAGTTGGGGATATGGATTTTTATTATTATCAACATAATTATCATGATAGGGCAGTTAAAGCAATACATGAATCATATGATAGACTTGCATCAGAAAACGATATAATATTTATTGAAGGGGCAGGTTCACCTTCAGAAATAAATATGAGGAAAGAAGACATTGCAAATATGGAAGTTGCACATATGGCAGATGCAAATGTTATTCTTGTTGCAGATATAGATCGTGGAGGAGTCTTCGCTGCAATTGCAGGTACTTTTGTGCTTCTTGATGATCGGGATCTTGAAAGAATGAAAGCAGTTATTATAAACAAGTTCAGTGGAAATATTGATATATTAAAACCTGGAATTGATAAAATAGAAAAAATTATTAATGCACCAATTCTTGGTGTTGTCCCCTATGATAAAACACTAAAAATTCCTGAAGAAGATTCCCAATCATTAAGAGAACATAATTTTGTTGAGAATGAAAAGGATATTAATATTGCTGTTATTAAACTTCCGAAGATAGCTAATTTTACAGATATCGATCCATTTGAAGCAGAGCCTGATGTTGGTTTAAAAATGATAGAATTAACTGATTCACCTACATTACTTGATGATGTTGATGCAATTATTATTCCAGGTACGCGTTCATCAACAGGAGATGCAAAAGAATTAATGGACAGTGGATTTGCAAGTAAAATTATGGAACTTTCAGATAAGATACCTGTAATAGGTATTTGTGGTGGTTATCAAATACTTGGTAATGAGATTATTGATGAAAATATGAAAGAATCAAATCTTAAAAATGTAAAATGTTTAGGACTTTTAAATATAAAAACAGAATTTACACATACAATTAAAGCAGCTTGTCAAACTAGGGCAATTATTCCAGATAACGATTATTTGTGTGGACTTGCTAAAATCTTATTTAAAGATCTTGAAAACACAGAAATTACTGGTTATGAGCAGCATGAAGGTACAACAAAATTAATTAATCCAAGTATTGACACTACATTCCCATTATTTATTGTTAAAGAAGGGGTAGGTAATGATTATGATAGTCCTTTTGATGGAGCTACAGGACAAGGATTGTGTTTTGGAACATATATGCATGGAATATTTCATAACTATCCAGTTCGTAAAAACTTTTTGAATTATCTACGTAAGAAAAAAGGAATTAAACTTGATGAGGGAACTAAAGATCCTTATGAAGATAGTGTTGATAATGCAATAGAGCAACTTGCAAAACTTATTGAGGATAATGTGGATATGGATTATATTGATAAACTTATCTTTGGTGAAGATTAATTAAAACACTAATTTCAAGAATATAATTCATAATTTGGAATCATTTAAATCGGTATAAAATTTATTTCGTTAAATTGGTGGTTTTAAACAATAAATTTAAAAATAGAATTTATTAAGTTTAATAAATTCCAATATTTAAATATTTTTTATTAAAACGGAATTATATTGACTATTTAGATTAAAGTTTAAGTTTTAATTTATACCCAAACTATATTTTAATCTTTTTTTGGTTTGTTGGGTTTATATTTTTGATTTTTTATTTTTGTTTGTTTATTTTTATTATAGTTTAGATTTAAGAAAAGTTAATTTTAAAGCTTAAAGAGTTTTAGCAATATTTATAATAATCAAAATTCTAATTTTTCGCTATTTTTAATATATTGCTAAGATAAACATATTTTTTAACTAAAGCATAAATGAAATAAAGTAATTATTTTAAATTTCAATGTATTAAAATGGAAGAATATGTATATGGTATATTTTTAAAAGATTTAAATCATTAAAAATAATTTTTAAACAAAAATAAATATTTTAAAAGTGAAAATAAAATCTATTTTAAACATAATTATAATAAAAATTTAAAAGTATCTTATTTTATACATTAATTTAAAAAGATATCTAAAAATTTTTTAGATAAAAAGATATATTTATATACAGTTAATACCATATTATTAATTGTGAGTAAAATGTTAACATATAAATATAAAATTAATTCTATTTCAATTTTAGTATTAGGCTTATTATTCCTAATTGGCCCAATATATGGGGAATATAATACTAATCTCACAGATAATGAAATAAATTCTAATATAGTATCAGAAGAAATCTTTCCTACTTATGAAGACAATAATAAAAGTTTAAGTAAAAATAATAATGATTTTATTTCAGACATGTTAAATGAAGATCCACATAATCGTAAAAGAATAAGAAGATTAAACAAATAAAAAATAGTAATATATAATATTAAATTATTATAATATTATTAACTTTTTTTTAAATATTAATAAGGATTACATTAAAATATTGTTTTTCTTATATATTCAATAATTTTGATATATAAAATATTTTTAAACAATTCTTCATTTTATGATTAATTCCAAAAGTTTCTAAAATATAGGTTATTATGTATTAATTTTAGGTAAATAATTTAATAACTTTAGTTTACTAAACATAATCTTTTTATATAAAACGAAATATAATTATAAAATGTATATATGTAATGTATAGGTATTATATTAAAGTTATAAATTTTAAGTATTTATTATTAAATTATTACTTTTAAATATTAATCAATTATTTAATGTTTATTATATAAATGGTAAGATTTATTAATGAGATAAAAATATTTTATATAAGAGATTTATAATTATTGAAAAAATAAAATTTATAATTATATTAAATGGTTATTTATTTAACTTAAGTTATAGTTATTATTCACAAATATTTATGAGGTTTTTTATATGAATTTAGAAGATAATTCATCTAATGAAGAAAATCAAGTTACAGAATCATCATTAGAAAACACAAATAATATGTCTGCAAATGATAATGTTTCTGTAAATGGAAAAGAAAATGAGGGTACTGTTTTAGAACCTCAAAACAAAGAAGAACCTGCAAAAACAGAAGAACCTATTAAAAAAGAAAAAACTGAAGAGGAAAAAACAGCAGAACTTATTAAAGAGGGTCATATTGATCCAATGATTGATTATGAATCAATTTCAAGTTCTGATGATATTGAAATTCCACCTTTATTAATTGATCAAGTAATTGGACACGAGGAAGCAGTTGAAACAATTAAAAAAGCTGCAAAACAAAGAAGAAATGTTTTATTAATTGGTGATCCAGGTGTAGGTAAATCTATGCTCGCTAAAGGAATGTCTGAGCTTTTACCTCCTGAAGTTTTAGAAGATGTATTAGTATATCCGAATATGGAAGATCAAAATAATCCTCTTATTAGAACTGTTCCTGCTGGAGAGGGTATTAAAATCGTAAAAAGTACTAAAACTTCTTCAAGTATTTATGAACAGAAAAAATCATTAATTATGATGGTTGTTGTAGCTATTATCATTGCACTTGGATTCTTCTATAACGCAATTCTTGAGGCTATTATTGCTGCCGCATTTATATTTTTAATTGCACTTCAAATCAAACCTAAAAATCATAATTCAAGTCCAAAATTACTTGTTAATAATGCTAATAGAAGATTTGCACCATTTTTTGATGCAACTGGTGCTCATGCAGGTGCACTTCTTGGTGATGTAAGACATGATCCATATCAATCTGGTGGTCTTGGAACTCCAGCACATGAACGTGTAGAAGCAGGTATGATTCATAAAGCTAATAAAGGAGTTTTATACATTGATGAAATTGGTACAATGAGTATGAAAACTCAACAAGAACTTTTATCTGCAATGCAAGAAAATAAATATTCAATCACAGGACAAAGTGAAAATAGTAGTGGTGCTATGGTTCGCTCACAAGCTGTACCATGTGATTTTGTTCTTGTAGCTTCTGGTAATATTAAAGTACTTGAAGGAATGCATATTGCATTACGTTCAAGAATTAGGGGATATGGTTATGAAATCTTCATGAAAGATACTATGGATGATACTCCTGAGAATAGGAAAAAACTTGCAAGATTTGTAGCTCAAGAAGTTAAAAATGATGGTAGAATTCCACCATTTGATACTAGTGCAATAGACCAAATTATTCTTGAAGCTAAACGTAGAGCAGGTAAGAAAAATGCGCTCACTTTAAAACTTAGGGATTTAGGTGGTCTTGTAAGATCTTCTGGAGACGTTGCTAAAGAAGAAGGAGCTAAAAAAGTAAGTGAAGAACATGTTCTTAAAGCTAAAAAATATGCTAGAACTCTTGAAGAACAAATGGCGGATATGTCTATTCAAATGAGAAAAGAGTATAGTATGATTAATTCCACTGGTGGAAAAATTGGTGTAGTTAATGGTTTAGCTATTATTGGTGATAGAAGTGGAATTGTCATGCCTATAGCAGCACAAATGGCTCCTGCAAGCAGTAAAAATGAAGGAAAAATTATTGTAACAGGAAAACTTGGGGAAATTGCACAAGATTCAGTACAAAACGTTTCTGCTATTATTAAAAAATACACCCAGAAAGATATATCTAACTATGATATTCATGTTCAATTCTTACAAAGTTATGATGGTGTTGAAGGAGATTCTGCAAGTGTATCTATCACTGCAGCTGTAATATCTGCTGTAGAAGGAATCCCTATAGATCAATCAATGGCACTTACAGGTTCACTAACTGTTCGTGGAGATGTAATGCCTATTGGTGGAGCAACTGGTAAAATTGAAGCAGCGGCTGAAGCAGGAATTAAAAAAGTTCTTATTCCTAAATCTAACATGGGTGATGTTATGATTGAAGATAAATATAAAGACATGATTGAAATTATTCCTGTTGAAACTATTGATGATGTTCTTGATAATATTCTTTTAAACGGTAGTAGAAAAGAAAAACTCATGTCAAAAATTAAAAAAATAAGGGAATCTGTTTCAGATTCTGTTTCTGAATCATTATCTATAAATAGTCCGCAATTACACTAAATAGAATTTTTATATTCTATTTTTTCTAATTTTTCATTTTAATTATTTTCTTTAGTCTATTTTTTGTTTAAGTATTTTCATGATTTTTTGTTGAAGTTTTGTTATTAATTTTTTTATATTTAAATAGAGATTAAATGGTTCTTATTTTAAGTATTGTATCATTTGTAACAATCATATTTATTTTCATATCATGATCTTCTATAGGTATGTAATCAACTAGTTGTAAATTGTGTATTGTTGTAATTATTGGAGTTTTTGGATTTATTAATGATTTTCCATATAAGTCACAAATTTCTCTATCTCCATAACCTTTACCTTTCCCTATTCTATGGCCTTTTTTATCCACTGCAACAGATCCTTCAATAACTAAATCTATCTTAGGATAACTTCTAATTTTAGTTTGATATTTAATTGCATTTTCTTTATCTGCAGCTTCATTAGTATTTTTAATATTTTTTCCATCTAAAAATATATAACCTTTTGTTAAATTAGGACTAGCCATTATAAGATTCTTATTATCTTCAAGTGCAAATTTACGAACTGGAATTTGCGCTGAATCTGGGCTACAGAATATTGTTTTGGCATTTTTCCATTCATCAGTGTTTCTAAGTAGTTTGGCTGCTTTGGTTTTTCCTTTGAAATCTGGAATTTTTCCATAATCCCCATTTTTTCTTAAAGACAAATCTTTTTCATATAATCTTTTCCATATTTTATTTCTTAATATTTCTTTATTTTCGACTATATTCATTTTTAACACTTTATTTCTTTCGATTCTTTTTATTTTTGAATTTTTATTAATCTTTATTTATTTTAATTTATTTTAATTTAATTGTATTATTTAATTCTTTTTTATTTATTTTTAAATTTTCAAATATTGTTTTCATTGATTTTTTAAACATTTTTCCATATTTGTGTAATTTTAATGGTTTAAATTGATTATTAACTATAATTTTTGGATTATTTTTGATTTATGTATGAAAATTTTTAGTAAACATTATATAAAATTATAAACTATCTAATATTATTAATATAAAGGAGAAATTTCTATGAAAAACTCAAAAACTTTAATATGTATTTCATTAATTTTAATTACATTAGTTGGAATTTCTGCAGTCTCTGCATCAAATAGTTTTGATGATAATAATTCTTCTTTATTATCTAATTCTGATGATTTTGATTTAAATGGATTGTTTGATTTTTCAAGTTCTGATGATTCATTTTCAGATAATTCTCAAGATTATAGTTCTGATAATAGTTTTGATTTAAATAATCTTTTATCCTTGTCAAGTAATGATTTTGATTTATTTGGTGATAGTTCATTATCATATCCATATGATAGTGTTACTTTAATTAATTTTACTCCTTATGCTTCTGTCGTTGGTAAAGATTTAGGAAATCTTGAAGTATATTGGAAAGATGGTAAAGTTATTGGTGTTACTCCTGAAGGCACATTTAATAAGAAAAATGGTAATGTTTCAACAAGTGACATGATTACTAATTATAACACTCAATTAAATCAATATTCTAGTTATTTACATGGCAAATCTCTTTATTCTGTTAATAATACTAATAATTCAACTAATAGCAATTCAACAGTCAATCAATCTAGTAATTCTACAGTTAATTCATCTAGTAATTCTACATTTGTAAAACCATATGATAGGGTTACAAGAGTTAATACTAGTCCTTATGCTGCTTTGTTAGGTCATGATTATGGTACTTTAGAAATTTATTGGAAAGATGGTAAAGTTATTGGTGTTACTCCTGCCGGAGTATATGCTGCTTCAAAAGGTAATGTTCCAACAAGTGCAATGATTACCGGATTTAATGATAAATTAAATGGTTATGGTGCTTTATTACAATATATGGGCGATACCATATATGGTAACCCTGCAAGTGCAGGGGGTCCTTCATTAAATACAGATATTCCTGGAACTGGAAGTAGCTCTGCTTCAGATTCTAGTATTGGTAGTGGTTCTGGTTTAGGTTCATTATTCTCATCAGGTTCAAATGTACCTAGTTCAAATATAAATCCTCTTAACAATTCAACTGTTAATAATTCAACACCTAATAATAACAATACTAATAATTCAACTACTACTGGAATGAAAAATACAGCTTTACCAATTGTTGCTTTAATTGGCGCTATTGCTATTGGTGGTGCAGCTATATATAAAGGTAGAAAAAGATAATTGATTTTTTCAATTATTTTTAATTTTTACTTTTAATATTTATGTATGTATAAATCGATGCATTGATTTTATATTTTTTTATTTTTTTTTGTTTTAATTAATTTTTATATTCTATTTTAGTTTAATAATGGTTTATATATTAAGATCTGGTTTTTTTTAATGGTTTGATAGTTGTTATTGGATTTTGTATTATATTTTAGTTGTATACTATTTTTAGTTAAAATTAGAAAAAATTAGTATTTTTTACTTAAATTTTTAAATTCATTGAAATTTAATTTAAATTGGTTTAAATTTTATTCTATAAAAAATTTTAACTATTTCTTTATTTTTTTTAAACTAAATTTTATTTTAATTGAATATAATATATTATTGTTTAGAAATAATATATTTTATTCATTTCATGAACTTTTTTGGTAATATTTATATGTTAAAGAATACAATTATATTTATACATATTTAATATTCTATTGAAATATTGTTAATAATAAATATGTATTTTTAAAAGGGGGATATGTTCATTTTTAAATTTATGGGGTATATTAAAAGATATCTTAATTAATATGTTTTTTATTTTTCTATACTTTTTTGTATATGTATTAATTTAATTTTTGAATTATGTCCTCTTAAACTGGGGGAATAACTTTGAAAAAAGAAAAAATAATATTAATTATTACAGTTATTCTTATTTCTTTATTATGTATTGGAGCAATTAGTGCAGTTAATACAGATGATAATTCATCAAGTCAAGTAGTTTCTGCTAATGTTGCAACTAACAACTCCCAATTAACTGAAGATAATTCTAATAATGGCAATTCTTTCAGTGATTTAAATAATAAAGTAATTAATGATGATACTGGAAATATTAATTTAGATGATAATTACACATATTCTGATGATGATTCTAGTCTTAAAGATACCGGTATCATCATAAATAAAGATGTAACAATTAAAGGTGCTGATGTTACTATTGATGCTAAAAATTCATCTAAAATATTTGTAATTAATAAAGGTGTAACTGTAACTTTAGATAGTTTAACCTTTATAAATGCTAATAATAAATTAGGTAGTGCAATTACTAACTATGGTACTTTAATTTTAAAAAATTGTACCTTTGCGAATAATAGTGCTGCTACTAGGGGTGCAGCTATCTATAATGAAGGATTGCTTAATGTATCTAATTGTAGTTTTGATGGTAATGATGTTACTGATAGGTCTAGGAATGTAGATAATGGTGGTGCTGCTATATTTAATAGTAGGGGTACTGTTTTTGTTAATGGTTCTAGCTTTAGTAATAATCTTAAGAATCTTGTTATTCGTCAAAATAATACTGGTGATTTTGTAGATGCTGCTATTTGTTCTCTTGATGGTAGTGTTTTTGTTTTTAATTCTGAGTTTGTGAATAATGGTGCTTGTTATGGTGGTGCTATTTATTCTGGTTCTGATGCTATTAGTGACCCTAATAATTTAACTGTTGTTAATTGTAGTTTTGTTAATAATACTGCTTTATTTGGCAGTGGTATTTATGTTTATAACACTGTTTTAAATGTTAGTGCTTGTTCTTTCTTGAATAATAGTGCTGTTGGTGTTGGTTCTCCTGGAACTAGTGCTAGTAGTGGTGGTGCTATTGCTGGTGTTTCTCCTAAAGAGGTTAATATTGCTGATTCTTTATTTGAGAATAATGTTGCTACTCAGGGTGGTGCTGTTAAATTTAATGGTGGTATTGTTGGTGTGAACAATTGTAGTTTTGTTAATAATACTGCTGAAGATGGTGGTGGTGCTATTGTAGTTAATTGTAATGGTGAATTGGATGTAGCTAATTCTACCTTTGTTAATAATAGTGCTAAAAACTATGCTGCTGCTATTTACAATGTTACTAAATCTTTATCACTTGAAAACAATACTTTTATTAATAATACACCTTATGATTTCAGTGGTTTTGAGTCTAATATGAATATTATTGTTAATAATGTTGTTTATGGTGATGATGCTATAATTATAGTTAACTTAACAGGATATAATGATATCGGATTAAATAAAACTGTTAAAGTTACTATTAATGGTAAAGATTATGAAGTAACTACTGTTAATGGTATTGGAAAACTTTCAATAAGTGGTTTAGAAGTTAATAATAATATTAACGTTTTCGCTAACTTTATTGGTGATGGGGAGTATAAATCTTCTAATGCAAGTTCTAGCTTTAAAGTTTCACAATCCAGTACTAATATATCTCTTGATGCTGATGAGAATGGTACAATTATTGTAAAATTACTTGATGTAAATGGTAAACCTGTTTCTGATGCTCCATTAACTTATTCTATTAATGGTACTAATATGGGTAATTTAGTAACTGATACTAATGGTGGTGTTGAAATCAATAACCTCACTGGTAAAATGGACTTTGTTGTTAATTATGCAGGTAATGAAAGTTATATTGGGTCTGATTTAACCAAAGACATATTCATTGTTATGAAAGCTCCTGTTAGACATAACACCCAAATAATTTCATCCGATTTTAATCAAACTGCTGTTGATTTCTATCGTGGTGAACGTGGAGGTTACTTTACTGTTGTTCTTAAAGATGTTAATGGTACTGTATTAGCAAATAAACCAGTAAGTGTTGGATTTAATGGTGTAGTATATAATTTAACTACTGATGCAAATGGTGTAGCAAAACTTCAAATTAACCTTGCTTGGGAAGGTTTTTACACATTTGCTGTTGCATTCTTAGGTGATGATGATTATAATGGTAGTTTTGTTGTAAATAAAATCACTATTACTAAAAAACCTACTGTTTTATCTGTTCCATCTAAAACATTTAGCAGATATTCTAGTAATAAAGTTTTAGTTATTTCTTTAAAAGGTAAAAAATCTGTTGGAAATACTTATATTAATGGTGTAGGTAAAACTGTTAAAGTTACTGTTAATGGTAAAACTTATACTGCAAGAACTAATCCAAAAGGTATTGCTTATGTAAAAGTTTCAATTAATAGAAGAGGAACTTACACTGTAACTACTAAATTTTCAGGTGATTATGCATTTTCACCAAAAACAACTACATCTAAATTATATATTAGATAAACACTTTCGGTAGTTTATTTTTATAAACTACCTTTTTTTAAACTTTTAAAAATTAGACTTTAAATTTATTTAATTTATAAAATGATCTTTTATTAATTAATAAACGATTTCATTGCTTAGCCAGTTTCTTGGAATATTTCAATAAGTTATCAAAAAGTCGTTTAATCATTCTCTTACTTATTTTATTTAAAATGATTATTAGTTCTTATTTTAAAGATTTGACTTAATTATATTGAAATTTTATCTTAAATTTTAAAATATCATGTTTAAACTAATATGAAATCCATTATTCTATTGTTTAAATTTTTATAGATTTTTGTATTTTTCTATTAAATTTGAAAATTTTTCAATTACATTATTGGTCTTTATTTTGTTTTTTAATTGATATTTAATCTATTTAATTAAAATTATTTTTAATTTTATTTTATAATATTTGATTTTA
>JBJFGN010000081.1:0-2404 GCA_051892775.1 Methanobrevibacter sp.
GTAATTGCACTAAACTGCTGTCGCAGTGGTCGTTAAAGTTAGTATAGCACTAAATATAAAAATTTGCTACTAGCTAAAGTACAAAAAGTTTGTAAGTATTGAAATATCAATAAAAACTCTTTAAAATAGATATTATGTAGATTATGCCTACAAATATTTATTGAAAGGAGTTTTTTATGTGTAATGAAGAAATACTAAAACACATGGAAGAAGACATGACATTTAGAGGACTAGCAGAAAGAACAAAACAATCATATATCTTTAGAGTAAAAAGATATATGGATTTTCACAAAGGAAAAGATATTGAACAATTAACAGAAGATGATATTAGAAATTTTCTAAAGTATCTAGTAGAGGAATGTAAAAACAAAAGACGAGATGTAAATACATATAATAGTGCAATACGATTTATGTATGGTACAACTTTAAATAAAGTGTTGAATTTAAAGAGAATACCATTGTTTAAAATACAAAAGAATAAACCTGAAATGTTTACGAAAGATGAATTGAAGAAATTTTTTGAAGCTTGTGATGGTTATAGACATTCTCTAAAATATAAAGCCATGTTTATGACAGTATACGGTGGTGGACTCAGAGTATCAGAACTGTGTAATTTAAGAATACAAGATATTGATAGTGAAAATATGAGAATATTAGTCCGAGAAGGAAAAGAAAGCAAATATAGATATACTTTGCTATCACAAACAAATCTTGAAATATTAAGGGAATATTTTAAGGCATATAGACCAAATCATAAGGAAAATTATCTATTCATTTCTCAACAAACAAACGATAAATATACTGTATCAGGACCAGAAATAGCATTTAGAGAAATAAGAAAAAAAGCAGGAATAACCAGGAAAGTAACAGTACATGGATTAAGGCATAATTTTGCTACAGATTTAATAGAAAATGGATTAGATATATTGCATTTACAAAAATTATTAGGACATTCTGGAATAAGGTCAACAATGGAATATTTACATCTTGCAAATGTAGAAAAAGATATAGTGAGTCCATTAGATAGACTATATAGGTCAGGTGATGAAAATGCCTGAATTACAAAATATATTAGAACAATATGGAAAACAATATAAGGAAGAACATGATTTACCAATATATGTAAAGAAAACATTAAATGCAATAGAAAAATGTAGAACAGCAGAATTAGGAGCACATGAAGATATCTGCGACCATTGTGGACATAAAAAAATCAGCTACAATTCTTGTAGAAATAGGCATTGCCCAAAATGTCAGACATCAGCGAAAGAAAAATGGATATATAATCA
The DNA here is from genome assembly GCA_051892775.1 of Methanobrevibacter sp. Taxonomy (GTDB): domain Archaea; phylum Methanobacteriota; class Methanobacteria; order Methanobacteriales; family Methanobacteriaceae; genus Methanarmilla. Next base: position 1,290 of record JBJFGN010000081.1, read on the forward strand.
GAAGTTTGATTTATTAAATGTACAGTATTTTCATGTTGTATTTACAATACCGGATTCTCTTAATCAAATTGTTTATTACAACCAAATTCAAATGTATAATGTACTTTTCAAATCAGTATCAGAAACATTACAAGAATTAGCAAATGATAAAAAATATCTAGGAGCTCAAATAGGATTTACAACTATTCTTCATACCTGGGGACAAAATTTAAAAGACCATCCACACATACATTGTATAGTACCAGCTGGTGGACTTGATAGTTTAGGAAAATGGAAAAATAGTAAAAAGAAATTTTTCATACCAGTAAAAGTATTATCCAAAGTATTTAGAGGAAAGTTCATTTACTACATGAAACAAGAAAAATTAGACTTTTGTAAAGAAATAGAATACTTAAAGATTAGACAAGAATTTGATAATTTTATCTCATCATTATATTCCAAAGATTGGATTGTATATTGTAAGCCACCATTTAAAAATGCAAATAGTGTAATAGAATATTTAGGTAGATATACTCATAGAGTTGCAATTTCAAATAATAGAATACTAAATATAGATAATGGTAAAGTAACTTTTAAATGGCGAGATTATAGGGATAAAAACAAAACGAAAACAATGGTACTAGATGTAGATGAATTTATTAGAAGATTCATATTACATATATTGCCACCTAGATTCATGAAAATACGACATTATGGACTATTGGGAAATAGAAATAAGACAAAAAAATTAACACTTTGTAAATCCCTCACAAATACAAAAGTGTTAACTAAAGAAAATATTTCCCCACTCGAAATACTAAAGAAAGTTTCTGGAAAAGATTTTAATCTATGCCCTATATGCCGAATTGGACATCTTATAAGACCTAATCTAGAATAATAATTTAACAATTTCATACCCTCTCAAAATTGCCTCTTTATTGGGGAGGGGGAACCTATGTCTATTTTACTAAAATTTTATAGAAATTTCAACTTGAAAATTGATATATTCAAGAAAGTGTAGTAAAATAAGAAAAAAAGAATAAGAGATAAAGTTTAAAAACTCCATAGACAGTCCGCAGTTTGTGCAATTAAACTAAACGAAGTAAGTTTTAGCAAATGTGAGCTTCTAGTGGAGT
>JBJFGN010000082.1:0-2401 GCA_051892775.1 Methanobrevibacter sp.
TTATTAAATTAAATTATAGTAAACTAAATTATTATTAAATTTTTAATATCTATTTTTAATATATTATAATAAAGTTTTATTAAAAAAATAAGTAAAAATTTATAATAGCTTTTTCATTTTAAAATAAGATTCATATAATTTTTTTTCGTGTTAAAATTTTATTGTAAAATTTATTTTTAAATTAAGAAGTAGATTATATTTTAATTTTAAAAGATTTCAAAAGTGTTTAAATATTGTTTTTTAAGAAAAGTTGAAGTTTATAATTTATATAAAAATTAGTTTTATTATTTATAAAAAAATTTAAAAAAAGAAAAAATTAGAAAAAATTAAATCTAGAAGTATCTTTCGATAATTCCTTCTAAGATTTTAGCATGACGTCCTTCGTCTTTAGAACTTTCTCTAAAGAAGTCAGCTGCATCTTCTAAATCTGCTGCTTTAGCTTTTTCAGAAGCTTCTCTTTTTTCTACATTAGCTTTTTGTTCACCGTCTAACATCATGTCGATGTTTTCTTTTAAGGTTGGTTTGATTACAGCATTCATTTCAGCAAATCTTGCTGCATGTTCTGCTTCTTCCCATGCAAGTCTTTTGAAAACTTCAGCTAATTCGCCGTAACCTTCTCTAGATGCTTGTCTAGAAATTGCTAAGTACATACCTACTTCTGCAGTTTCTCCTTTAAAGTTTCCTGCTACATCTTTTTCTACATCAGTACCTACAGTGGTACCAATTTTATGAATATATTTTACCATTATATTACCTCGCTTTTATATATGTACTTTATATAACTTAAAGTTTTTTAAATTTTTAATTTCTTAATATGATTTTATATTGATAATTTATTTGGTATTCTAGTAAATTAGTTTATTGATTAAATAATGTTTTAATTGTATGGATTAAACATTACTATTTTTAAAATAGATTAAGAGATTAAGTTAATCTCTTAATTAAACTTATAAATCAAGTTTTTTAGCTTCTTGAACTAATTTTCTACCTAATTCATAGCTGTCTATTTTTTCATCTTCAGTTGGGATATAGTAAATTTCATCAGTGTCAACAACATCGAATCCACAACTGTTTAATTCATCTTTTAAGAATTCAACGGTTCCACCTTTACCTCCCATTGATCCAAATGTAACTGCCGGTCTTTTAAATCCGGTTCTGTTAAAGTGTAAACCTTTTAAGTAGTACATTAAGTCTCCAAGACTTGGATATGGTGCATCGTTAATGGTTGGTGCTCCAATTGCAACTGCTTTACTTGTTAATATGCTTTTTACAATTTCACTTCTTTCATCTTCATGTAAGAAGAACATTTCTACATCGTAACCTTCTGCCATTGCACCTTCAGCAACTTCATGTGCCATGGTTTGGGTGGAGTAATGCATAGTATCATATACAATAGTTACTTTATCTTCAGCAGCTTTTCCAGTTGCCCAGTTACTGTATGCATTTATAACTTTCATTGGGTCAGTCCATATTTGACCATGTGAAGGAGCAATCATTTTAATTTTATCAAGTAATCCAAGATCAATGATTTCATCGAATTTTTTAAGTACTAAATTTGAAAGTGGTGTGATTAAGTTTGCATAGAACTTTTGTGCTCCATCCATAAGTATTTCTTCTGGAATGTCAGTATCGAATCTTTTTGAGTAGCATAAATGTTGACCAAATGCGTCGTTAGGGAATAAGATTCCATCTTCAACAAGTAATGTAAACATACTATCTGGCCAATGGAGTAAGAATGCATCTAAAAATGCTAAAGTTCTTCCACCAATTTCTAAACTGTCTCCAGTTCCAACAGTTTTGAAATCTGCTCCTTCTAATTTAGGGTAGTGTTTTAATAAGCCTTTTACTGCGATTTCACTACAGTAAATTGGTGCTTCAGGGAATCTTTTATGTAAGTCATATAAAACTCCACTGTGATCTTTTTCAACATGGTTTTGTACAATGACGTCGACTTTTACATCTTTTCCTTCTTGTTCAAATGCATCATCGATACGTGCCATAATTTCTTCAGTTTTACCTGGGTAAGCATTATCAATTACAACGTTTTTATCTTCACCAAATACAAGATAAGCATTGTAAGTTGTTCCATCTAAGGTGTATCCGTGGTAAGTTCTAATATCCCAGTCGATTACACCAATCCAGTATACTCCGTCTGCAATTTTTTGAGCTTTAGCTTTCATAATATCACATTATTTAAATTTTAATCTTATGTTCGTACTATTTCGAACATTATTTATAAGTAGTTATACATATTATATAAATGTTTTTATTAATGTAGGTAAATTGAATTTTTTATTGAAAGTATTAAATTATTTATATATTTTAATAAAAGTTTAAATAATTTTTAAAATATTTAATTAAAGTTTAATATAATTATAAAAAATCAAATTAATTTAATTTA
>JBJFGN010000083.1:0-2775 GCA_051892775.1 Methanobrevibacter sp.
AATTAAAAATATATTAATATACAGATATAAATCTTTTGTATTAATAATATAAAAATAATAAATTTTAAACTAATTTAATAAAATGTAGAAATAATTTAACATATAAAAAATTATAATCAGATTAATTACAAGACATAATTATACTGTAAATATCTCTATTTAAATCTCCTAAACATTAGCTTATTAAAACACAATATTAAATTTAAAAATTTAATCATATGGTGAACCATTATTTTCAATATTATCCCTAATATGTTTATGTGGTTTCATATGATAATCAGTTTTAGATCTAAGATCTTCCATGATTTTATTAGTTGGAGTAGCAACTGGACAATTTAATGTACACATACCACATAAAGTACACATATACAATTTATCGTCATCTTTTACCTCATCTTCATTAAGGTATCTACTCATTGCAATACCTCGCCCACCAAGATAATAATTAAACCCAAAATCATTACCTACAGAATTATAAACTGGACAGGATACTACACAATTACCACAATTAATACACCATAAACATTCATCGCGAGATTTGCTTCTTCCATTGTCTAAAAATATAACAACAACCCTTTCTGCACCATACATTGGTTTTAAAAGTTTTTTCTCGATATCCGCTGTTTTTGATGGTCCTGCAATAATATTAATATAAGAGGATATTGGAGTACCGGTTCCATAAACTGCTTCAAGCTTACATATTGAAACACAATCTTCAACAGTAGGAACTAATTTATCAATACCTGCAAGAACAATATGAAGATTCCTACTTGAAGCATATGCAACATTATACTCATTATGAACAATAGCAAATGCACCATCTTCAGCTGCAATTGCATTAGCCCCAGTAATACCAACTTTTGCCTCATTAACATATTCTAATACATTTGAACGGCAAGTTTCAAGAATAGTTTGATGAACTGGTGGAACATTAGTACCAAGGGCATTATTTACAATTTCAGTAATTTCATCAATGCTTAAATGTGCTGCAGGAGCAGTATTATGTGATGGCCTATTATCATGTTTTTTAAGTTGTAATAATCTATCACCTAAATCAGTTTCTATAACTTTAACTCCATTGTCTTCAAGTTTATGTCTTCCATCAATTTCCCCCATTGTATTAGATTTAGATTTAATTACTAACTTATTTTCTGAATCATATTCATCAATTAATTTTAACATTATATTTATTGCTTCATCACCATCAGCAGCAAAATAATATTCAATATCATTTCTTTTGAAACTATCTTTAACTTCCTCAATAAGTTCTTTATTATTTTTTATAGCCTCTTTACGAATATCTTGAACTCTTTTTTGAAGTTTTTTTGTTCTAGGATTAGCAATTATCTCATTAGATCTAGACTTTAACATTTTAAATGAATTTTTCATTTGTTTAATTTCACGTTCATCCATATTATCCACCCTATAAAATTGTTCAACTAAATTTTAAATATCCTCATGTTTTAATGCCTTTGCAACAAATTCAGATAAGTCTAAAACTTTCATATCATCATCAGAATTTGAATCAAGATTTAATTTACAAAATGGACAAGAACTAATTAAAACATTAGAATCTGTATCTTTTGCTTGCTGGATTCTATTTTCAGCAATATCATTTGAGATTTCTGGAAATGCTGACTTTACACCGCCGCCAGACCCACAACATAATGAATTCTCACGATTATTTTCCATCTCAACAAGATTAGCATATTTTTTAATGACATATCTTGGCTCATCAAATACCTCTAAAGCCCTACCTAAATGACAAGGATCATGATAAGTTACATTTAAATTAGAAAAATTATCATTTACTTCAATTTTACCTTCATCAATTAATTTTTTAATAAATTGAGATATATGAATTACATTTAAATCAGCATTTAGAAAATTTTTATAATCTTCACATAAAGTTTTATAACAACCTGCACAAGAAGTTAAAATTAAATCTTCATCATTTAAATCCTCAAGATTTTTTTTCATTAATTCAAGGGCATCATCCTCAAAACCACTTCTTAAAAGTACAGATCCACAACATTCCTCATTATCAAGAACATGATAATCAATACCTGCTTTGTCTAAAATATACCTTGTAGATTCTTCAATATCGGAATCTCTTTCTCTTGCAGTACATCCTCTAAAATATAACATTTAATCACACAAAAATTGATATTTAAAAAATAAATAATTAAAACAGTGTTTTAATAAATAATAATTATTATATAATATAAATTAACTTATAAAACTAATTTTTTTATTTAAACAATATAAAAAAAATATAGAATTATAAATATATATTTAGAATTTATACTAATAAATACTTATAATACAATAGATAAAAAAAAAAATTAAAAAAATAGATAAAAAAATTAATCGTCATCCTCATTACTTTTATTTTCTTCATTATCAATTGCTATTTTTCTAACAACCTTATCAATCTCATGATTTAAACTATCTAATTTAAGATTAATTTTAATTAAAAGATATCCTAAAAATGCAATTGAAATAACAAATATTAAATCCAAACCTCTTTTAAAACCAATAACTTTTGCAAGACTTGTTGTTGCCTCAGGATATATACCAATAGCCACAATAAGAAGTAAAATAATAATGCTGACTACAAAAGTAGATAAAGTAACTTTTTTGTTCTTATATCTGAAAGCTAATAATGTAATAGCAATAATAGCAATGATAAAAACTAAATCTTGATATAATAATATTTCCATACTAATCCTCTATTTTATTTAATTTAAGATAAAAAACCAATCACCTAAATAA
>JBJFGN010000083.1:2875-11353 GCA_051892775.1 Methanobrevibacter sp.
ATCACAGAAAATAATAATCAATTTAAAATAAAAACCAATCACCTAAATAAATCACAGAAAATAATAATCAATTTAAAATAAAAACCAATCACCTAAATAAATCACCAATCATTTTAAACATGATTTTTATACCAACAATAGCATTTGTACCCTTATGTTGGGTTTCATCAGTATAAATTGTAGTAATAGGAACCTCATCAAAAGGTATTTGATTATTCTTAATTTCTTTAATAAACTCCGAAGATACGCCATAGCCTGCTGAAACAACATCAATTTTTTTAGCAGCTTCTGATGAAAATGCTCTAAGGCCAGACTGTGAATCTTTAACTTTAATCCCATAAAAAATATGTGTAAGAATATTCATTACATTATTTGCAAAACGTTTTGTAGTGGGCATATCCCCAAATATACGAGAACCAATAACTGCATCAACTTTTTTCTCTTGCAATGGTTTTAAAACTTTTGGAATATCTTCAAATGCATGTTGACCATCAGCATCAAATGTAATTATATATTTAGCATCATGTTTTAATGCATCAGTCATGCCTGTTTTAAGAGCAGCACCTAATCCACGATTTATAACATGGGATACAATGTAAATCTGATTAGGATAGTCTTTTTGAACATTACGTGCAATATTTAAAGTATTATCTTTTGATCCATCATTTACTAATATAATACAGTAACCTAATTTAGAAATATCGCGTAAAACTGTTTCAACATGTTTTTCCTCATTATATGCAGGAACTACTAAATATACTCCTTCTGTATCTAACATATTTTTACCTAATCACTTTTTTAATAATAAACTCATTTTATACTTAAGTAAACTCATATACCCTACAATTATGTTTCTAGAAAATAATGCTAAAAAATATAGCACAATACCACTAAATAAACTAAATAAACAAAAATACTTATTTAAATAAAACCTAATAAATCAGAAATAAAAATTTAACAAAGATCCAATAAATTATACAGGGCCTGCATCGTCAAATCCTTCACGTTTACCCTGACCTGCTTCTTTCCTCATTTGTTTTGGATTAAACAACATCTTATAAACATTTTGAGCATGCTGTCTTGCTCTATTATCTGCTAACACTTTAAGTTCTTTATCAGTATCAACTTCATCTTCATGAACAAATACTTCAATAATATGGGTATTAGTCATTAATTGTGCTCTAATTAATCCAGTAGATGCTTCATGAGAACACATTTTATCTTTTTTCTGAGGTCCCGGCATGCCTAAAGCCATTACAATATCACAACCTTCTTCTTCAATAAGTTTTTTACTAGCAACAGGAAGATCTTTAATACCAGGAACAGTTACCCTAATAATTTTAGTATCACTAACATATTTTTTAAGTTCATCTTCTGCTGCTCCACCCATATCGAATCTCGCAAATGTAGTATCACATATTCCTATTTTTTTCATAATTAACCTCTAATTAATTAATGTATATTAGATAATGTTTATTATTCTTTTTATATAAAATAATCTAAAAACTAAAAAAATCCCAAAAATCACTGAAAAATACATAAAATAATCTAAAAACTAAAAAAATCCCAAAAATCACTGAAAATATAATAATATTTATAAAACTATTTTAAGTAATAATCAATCCAATATTTAAGTAATTCTTTAACTTCAAAAGAATCATCATCTGCAAATAGTTTATTAATAATTGAAATAGACATATTATATGCTGTTTTCTTATTTAATAAATCATATCTTGCTTCATCAATAAGATTAACAATTAATGATGTTATAGCAACCATTTTAGGATTATGATTCGCTTTAATTAAATTTGAAATAAAATTTTCCTTTTCTCTTATTGTAAAATCTTTATAAAAATCATTAATATCCAATTTAAATCTATATAATCTATTTAATACTGTTGATTGTGAACTTGGACTAATCCATACCTGTTTAAGATTTGATTCCTTAATGGATTCCTTTACTACTTTCCCAATTAGCTCCCCTAATTTTGAATGCTTACCTGTATTTTCAATTAGATTATCTGATTTTTTATCAGATATTATAACAAGTCCATCAGTACCAGTACCCGTTGCAATACCATTAGAATATTGGGAAGGTATTAACAATTCTTGTAAAGCTGCTGCTTTTGCTTCAGTAGCAGTAATCAATGCATTCAATAAAGAATTTTCATTTAATTTAGAATTAATAAGAATGATGGTATTAATAGTTCCAATTTTTTCATGAGCATTACCATTTTTTAATGAATAGTACTCATGATTTTCTTCATAATAAGAAGCAGAATCACCTGCCCTTACTGCATTAACTTTTGTACCTGCAGTGGTAATTGCAGTAACAGAAACTTTTTTATAAGATTTTGTTACTATAGATGTATTTTTTATATCTGCATGAGTAAGCAAACCAGATGTTTTCTTATTATCAAGTCCAATACCATCTACAGAATCTGAAAGAAATTTATCAATTGTTTTCATGTTAATTCTATTAATTGATTCAGTTGATAGATGCATATTAAAAACAGATTTAATGTTTTCTTTATATCCTCCATTTAAATATGAGATGGATATTCCATTTTTTTCATATGGAAATTCCACAATAAGAAAATCAGAATTAACATATATCTTATCATGAGACGATGTTTCATGTATTAACCTAAAATCAGAATTCATAAGTATCAACAAAATTTAAAAATACAGGAAAAACTAAAAAAAAAAACAAAAAACTAAGCAAAATAAAATATAAACCCACAAACAAACTAAAAAATAAAAAATTAAATATGAATTTCTATAATCTAAAAAGTTCAAGTATTACATTAAATTTAATAAAACATCTCTAATGAAAAATTAAAAATAAAGATTACTGTTTATTTAATAACAGTTCGATTAGTTTTTCTCTTGCTTCTGCAATGGTTAATGGATAATTTCCATTAAAATCTACTGAATCTTCTTTTTCTAATATTTCGGCCAAATGTGCCATTCTAGGAAGTCTTAAATTGGCTTTCCTAATTAAATCAACATCAGAAAATACTTCCTGAGGTGTTCCGGATTTAAGAATAGCGCCATTACTAATAATAAATATTTTATTTGAATATACTGGAACTAAATCTACGTCATGTGTAGAAATTATAATAGTCATACCCTCATTATTCAATTCATATAATAATTGAAGAATATTGGATGCTCCTTTAGGATCAAGACCAGATGTAGGTTCATCAAGTACCATTAATTCAGGACTCATAGCCAGTATGCCTGCAATAGCCACTCTTTTCTTTTGACCTCCACTTAAATGGTGCGGTGCTTTTCTTTCAAAGCCAGACATACCTACTTTTTTAAGGCACCTAGTTACAATTTCCTGAGTTTCTTCTTGAGAATAACCTAAGTTTAAGGGTCCAAAAGCTACATCTTCTTCAACAGTTGGAGCAAATAATTGATCATCAGGATTTTGAAAAACAATACCTACCTTTTGTCTTACTTTCATTAATCCTTTTTTAGAATAATCTATAGGTTCACCATCAATTAAAACTTCTCCTTTACTTGGTTCATAAATACCATTAAAATGTAAAAATAATGTTGATTTTCCCGCACCATTTTTACCTAAAAGAGAAACCATTTCTCCTTTTTCAACATTAAAATTAATATTATCTAAAGCAAGAGTCCCATCAGGATATTTATAACTAAGATTTTTAACTTCTAAAATATTAATTCCTCCACAACAATTATTATTAAATTTATTCTTTATTATTTATAAATATTAAGATAAATTTAAAATATATTAAACTTAACTTTACTAAAATTTCAATTATTAATTAAAAAATCATAAATCTAAAATAATTTTTATCTTCAAATTAAAGTATATACCTTATCTTAAAAAGTTTAAAGAGAATATAATTAATTTGAATTATGGTAAATATCACAGTTATGATGAAATTCTGTATGGTGAAGATGTTTATGAGAATGTTTTATTCCATTAGGAGTTTTAACCTCGTTTAAAATTTTAACATTTTCATGTGAATGGGTAGGTTCACCATATTTATGTAAATGCATGTGCGTATGCTCTAAATTATCACCAATAATCCTTTCACCATCATTCAAAGATATATTTTCTACTTTTTTAACATCATTAGATAAATCCCCATTAATCCCATCATCAAAATGTCTATCATATAATAATGCTGCATTTAATACTACAAGGCAACTACCTGCATTATGGACAATTGCACCAGTTACAGGATTTAACCAACCTAAAACAGACATTATAATTGCAACTGCATTAATGCACATTGAAAGACTTATATTAAATTTAATAGTGAATAATGTGGAATTTGATAAACGTTTAAGATAAGGGATTTTTTGAATATCATCACCAAGAAGTGCAATGTCTGCAGAATCAATTGCAATATCACTACCTATAGAACCCATTGCAATACTCACATCAGCTGTTTTCAATGCAGGAGCATCATTTACACCATCACCAATCATGCAAACTTTTTTACCTGATTTTTTAATGTTTTCAATAATTCTTAACTTATCCTCAGGCAATAAATCCGCTTTAATATCCTGTATATCAACTTTAGATCCGAAGTACTCTGCAGTATTTTTATTATCTCCAGTTAATAAAATAGTTTCTGTATCTAAATCATGTAATGATTTTATCATAGTATATGAATCTTCACGTATTAAATCAGAAAGACCGATAATTCCAACAGCTTTATTATTCAAAGCTATTATTATTGATGCTTTACCTTGTTTCTGAATATTATCTAAATTATTAATTAAATTACTATTAATACATATATCCATATCTTTAATAAATTTAATATTACCACAATAAACATTCCCATAAGAATTATTGCAAGATACTCCTTTTCCAGGATACATTTTAAAATTTTCAGGATTTTCTATATCAATTGATTTAATTTCAATATTCTCAACAATAGCTTTAGCAAGAGGATGTTCACTTCTTTTTTCAGCAGAACCTGCCATTAAAAGGATATCTTCACTTGTTAAATTACCATCTAATGAAATAACATCAGAAACAACAAGATTTCCATATGTCAAAGTTCCTGTTTTATCAAATGCAATCGTATTAAGTCCACCTAATGTTTCAAGCGCCTCACCAGATTTGATTAAAACACCGTGTTTTGTAGCTTGACCAATTGCTGCCATAATAGCAGTAGGAGTAGCTAAAATTAACGCACATGGACAAAATACAACAAGAACAGTTACACCCCTTTCAATATTTCCAGTAATTAACCATGCAGCAACAGCTATAAATAGTGCAACAGGAACTAACCAAGTAGCCCACTTATCCGCAATTCTTTGTGTAGGTGCTTGTTTATTATCTGCCTCTTTTACAAGATTAATTAACTTTTGAAGTGAAGAATTTTCACTAAGACTTGTTGCTTTAATATCTATAGCACCATAAAGGTTTACAGTACCACAATAAACTTTATCACCAGTTTCTTTATCAACAGGTAAAGATTCGCCAGTTATAATTGATTGATCTATTGAAGAATTACCATCTACAATTTCTCCATCTATAGGTATATGTTCCCCTGGAAGTATCCTTAATCTATCACCCAATTTAACCTCATCAACTAAAACAATTTTTTCTTCATTATCCATAGATATTATTCTTGCTTTTTGTGGAGTTAAATCAATTAAATTTTTAAGACCTTTTTTAGCTCTTTCAACTGTCCAATCCTCTAATAATGCACCTAAAGCCATGATCCATGCAACTTCTCCTGCAGCAAATATTTGTCCAATAAGCAAAGATGCCACCATAGCAATTGTAATAAGAAGTGCAGATGAAACCCATTTCTCTTTAATTAATCTGATTAATGCAAGATACACTAATGGAAGACCACTAATAAAAATTACAACCCAAGACGGATTTAAGTATATTGGAACATTAATGTTAAGTATCATTAAAATTATTGCAACTAATAAAAACAAACCTGCAATAACTGTCATTTTTAATCCTGCAAGAAAATCCATAAACTCTTCAAATTTCATATTATCATTCTCTTTAATAAAAAAATTAAAAATCAAGAAATATTAACTAATTTAAATTATAATACCCCTTAAATTTCTTATATAAATTCCTATTTTCTGTTTTAGTATTTAGTTAAGTAATACTTTTTTAAAAAACACATATAAAAGAGTATTACTAAACCCAATAAAAAAAACCCAAATTATAAAATTTGAGTATAATTTAAAACCTTTTTTAATACTTTTTTAAAAAACACATATAAAAGAGTATTACTAAACCCAATAAAAAAAAATCCAAAATAATTTGGATTTTTAAGATGTGAAAAAAAAACAAAAAGTATTACTTTTTTCAAGTTTATTTAAATATTAAGTATTACTCACAATTTATAAAAAACCTAATTCATTGATTAAACAAAAAAATTAGATAGTAATACAATATACAATTTTATTTATATATTAGTAATACTTAAAGATTGCTTTAATAAAAATAAAAAAAAATTAAGAAACAACTAATTTTGGATAAGAACTTTTCCCTCTATCTGGTTTATAAACTGGTAACTCACCAGTATAACATCTAGAATCAAGAGACCTTTGAAGAGTATCACTTTTTTCTAATGAAGTAATAAATAAATTAGAAAACATTGTTCCAAACGATTTAAATGCAGTCTTAGAAGTTGTTAAATAACCTAAACGAGATTTTTGAGCATTTCTCATAGTCTCTGTTCTTTCAATAAAAATAAATATTGCATTATACATCAATACTGAAATTTCACAGAATATTTTAGGAACATGCATAGATCTTAGTACATGCATTACATCAGTAATTGGAGTTGTTAAAGCTAAAAAGCCTAAAGAAGCAAAACAAGCAAATACTCTAAAAAACGTAAGCACAGATATGTAATAAGAATATGTTGTAATACCAATACCCCAATAACCACTATCCCAAATATATGTTCCTTGTGGGAAGAAGAATAATAAAAATATACATGTAAGAAATGTGAAACTAAAGGGTATTGCTAAAAACTTCAAATAATTTTTAAGTGAAACACGTGCAACAATTAATATTAAAATTGATGAGAGAATAATTACAGCGAAAGAGTAATAATTATTACTTAAAATTAAAGCTGAAAACAGAAAGAAAAATGAAATCAAAACCTTAATATAAGGGTTTTCATCACTAATTCGATTAGTATGAGCAATATAATCAATATCAAATTCCATATATTCACCTAAATTATCATAAATAAAATTTTAACAGAGTATTTTTATAAAATTTAAAAGATAAAGAATGATTAATTTCCATTAACTTTATCCTTTTGTTCTTGTTTTTTAATAGAAGCAGAAGCTCTCCAATAACCAAATGCATAACCAATGATTATTGCACCAATTGCTGCTTGTACTGCAAATAATAAACTTTCAATTTCTCCAGATGGCGGGGTCCAAATTGAATTAAACCATGGTTGGTATCCTGTTTCACTTACAGCATCAGAACCTTTATCATCAGATCCTCCAAAGTATCCCTGATCTTCACCTAAACCACTATAAATTACAAATGGAGCAACTAAAAGAATAATTACTAAGATTAATAAAATTAAATTTTCATGTTTCATTAGTCATCACCAGTTGGAATATCTTTAGGATTAATAACATGTAATTTTTCTAAAAGTTCTGGTTTATATGCAAGTAATCCATTCCATATAATTACAGTAAGTAAACCTTCAGCAATACCTAATGGTATTTGAGTAGGCATAAATACTATGAAGAATTTAGCAAATGCTGATCCAAAATTAGGTATAGGAAAAGCACATGCAAGTTCAACAGAAGTAACAAAGTAAGTCATAATATCTGCAATAAATGCAGTTAAAAATATTGAAACTTTTGTGTTGACATTAGCTTTAAGACAAGCTTTATAAATTAACCAACCTACAAGAGGTCCTACAATACCCATAGATACACAGTTTGCACCTAAAGTAGTAATACCACCATGAGCTAAAAGTAAAGCTTGGAATATTAATACAATGGTTGCAAGCACACCAGTAATAGCAGGTCCAAATAAAGCTACACCTAAACCGTTACCACATGGGTGAGAACAACTACCAGTTACAGAAGGCATTTTTAATGAAGACAAAACAAACATGAATGCACCAGATACTGCAAGTAATGCTTTTGTTTCTGGATAGTCTTCTGTAATTTTTTTAATTTGATAGATTCCATAACCAACAATAGGTATCATAATGATATACCATACAAGACACCACAATGGTGGAAGAAATCCTTCCATAATATGCATTATTAAATCTCTCCTTAATCTCTTATAAAATCAAATAAACTTAATTAAAAATTAAGTGTAATTGATAGTATTAGTATATAATATTCACTATTTAAATATTTCCATGAAAAATAAAAAAAGTTATTTTTAAAATAATTAAATAAAACTTGTTTTATATAAGTATTATATTAAAATAGGTATATAAAATTTAAGTATATTTTAAA
>JBJFGN010000084.1:0-11106 GCA_051892775.1 Methanobrevibacter sp.
TCTTTCATTGTAATATTAATTTATTTAAAATATATCATTGTTATTAATTAATATTTTTGTATTAGTATGAATTTCATAAGTTAATTTTATTACTTCTATTTTAAAATTATTTTTTATTCTTTTTAAGGAAATTTATTTTAAATTATTATAAATATTAAATATTTATTAATTAAAATGCTTTTTTTACTAAGAAACAAATATGATCTTTTTCATATGGTTCTAATTTGACTTTCTCTTCTATTGAATAACCATTTCTTTTTAATATTTTTTCTTGTTCTTTAAAAACGGTTTTAGGTTTAATATTAACGTTTATACTTCTTGATTTTATCATGAATATTCCTTGACCATTATCCTTCATAAAAAGATTCATATTATCCATAAATAATTTGGTTTGGTTAGGTTGAGCAACATCACAATATACAATATCTACTTTTTCAAGTTTATTCATGTATTCTTTAGGTTTTGTAGCATCATTTAGTAATGGTGCTATGTTTGGTCTGGTTTTACAGAGTCTTGATAATTTTCTAAGACTAACTGGTGAAAATTCAACAGCATATATTCTTCCATTTTTAGCAATGTCTGAAATATGTGATACAGTTGTACCTGTTGATGCTCCAAGATACAATACTGTTGAATCCTTATTTAACTCTAACTTTGATAATCCATTTAATAATGCTGCAGATAATTTAGATCTATGAGGATTCCATACCCTATATTCTTTACCTTCTTCATCTTTAATTAATTGTTCTCCATATACTCTAATACCTGGAACTAAATTCACTGTAGCTATTTCTTTATCTGTCCTATAAATTTCCATTTTATCAACTTTTTTATAAATTTTCATTGTTTTTTATTTTTTAGTGTTTTCGTTTTTTTCTTTTATGTCTTCTTTGTTTCTTCCTATTCTTTTGTGGTTTTTTGTGTTTATTTTCTTTATTTTTATTTTTTTGATTTTTTGTTTTTGGGAATGGATTTTCTTTTTCTATAGTTTCTACTTCTTTTTCAAATTCTTCTTTAAGATTTGGTTCATATTTATCTGTAAAATAATCTCTTTTAACTGATAGGCTAATTTTTAAAGCTAATTTTCTAGCTATTTTTCCACGGTTCCAATAATTACTATTTCTAACTATGGGATCCTGGTATATTAATCCATATTTCGGTGGATTTTCTCCAGTTTTCAAATGTCTAAATAATGCTTTTTCTGCACCCATAATTTGAATTGTACTTGCTGGAAACATTGCTAATCTTTTAAGGCTTCCTGCATGGGAAATTAACTTAGCCCCTAATGTAGAACCAACCAGGTTTTGAAGATTTGGTGCTATTTTTTTCATTTTTGAATCAATATATTCCTCAATATCTTTCCTCGATTCTTGTAATGATTTTATTGATTTTGCAAATTTATTTAATATAAATATGTCCTCTTTATTTAAATCTGCACCATTGCTTATTAAATTCTCATCTAAATTTTCGTTGTTTTTTATTGCATCTTCTCTACTTTTAAAATCTGATACTAATTTAACATATGATTCATTATTGTGTATTGTTTCAATTTCTGGAAAATAAATTGTTTCCCATTCTCTCAATCTTTCGATTAATTTAGAAATCCCTTCATCAATTTCATCAATTGAGTTAATTGCTTGGATAAGTAGTTTATCTTCTTCTTGTGAAGATTCTTTCATTTTGTATACTGCAATTTCATTTGTAATATTAATTAATTTTTCAGTATAATCTTCTTTACTATTAATGAAATTAATTTCTTTTAAAATATCTATTATATTTTTTCTTAAATATTCTCCAAGTTTACTTGGCATTTCTATTTTAATTTTATCATAGTTTTTAATATTTTTGTAGTCTGAGTGTTTATTTCTTGTTTCAATGATTATCTCATCACATGTATTATCAATACGACTAATTATTTCCCTTTCTTCACTAGTTATTTTATTTTTTTCTATTTCAATTAGTTTATCTACGGTTTCTTCTTCTTTAAACAATATGTAATCTATTAATTCAAGGTTACTATTGAAACATAAATAACCAGCAATACAATTTGTTATATAAAGTTTCATGATTTTATTTTATATATTTACATAATTATAAATTTTACATAATTCATAAATTATAATAATATTAATTTTAATAATTTTGTGGAGAAATCGTATGTTAGAAACTGAAATTTGTGGTGTAAAACTTAAAAATCCCTTGATGTTGGCAGCTGGAATTATGGGTAGTAATGCTAGTAGTTTGAATTGGATTTTAAGATCTGGTGCTGCAGCAGTTGTTACAAAATCCTTTTCAAAGGAACCTAATCCAGGTTATCATAATCCAACAACTGTTGAAGTTACTGGAGGTATTATTAATGCTATAGGTTTATCTTCTCCAGGTGTTGATGTTTTTTTGGATGAACTAAAATCTGTTGTGACTGATAATAAACAAGCTTTAATTGCATCTATTTATGGTGCTACTCCTGAAGAATTTACTTATGTAACTGAAAAAATTCAAGATAATGTAGATTGTATTGAGTTAAATATTTCTTGTCCTCATGCTATGGAAGGTTATGGTGCGGCTATTGGCCAAAATCCTGATTTAACTCATAAAATTATAAGTGCAGTTAAAGAAATATCTGAAGTTCCAATTATCGCTAAGTTAACTCCAAATGTTACTGATATTACGGAAATTGCAAAATCAGCAGAAGATGCAGGTGCTGATGGATTAAGTTTAATCAATTCGTTAGGTCCTGGTATGAAAATTGATATCACTACTGGAAATCCTATACTTAAAAATAAATTTGGTGGTATGAGTGGACCTGCAGTTAAACCTATTGCTATTCGTTGTGTTTATGATGTTTATAATGTAGTTAATATACCTGTAATTGGTGTAGGGGGCATTCAGAATTACGAAGATGTTGTAGAATTTTTATATGCAGGTGCAAGTGCAGTACAGATTGGTACCTCTATAATGTATGAAGGTGTTGAAATATTTTCTAGAATCAACAAAGATTTAGAAAACTTCATGATTGAACAAGGATTTAGTTCAATTAATGAAATGGTTGGTTTTGGACATAAATAAGGTGTTAATATGTTGAATGTTCCTAAAGTTTTAAAAATTAAACGTATTATTAATGAAACTCCTACAATCAAAACATTTTTCTTTGATTGGGATATGAGTAAAGAAACTCCATATCCTGGACAATTTATTATGCTTTGGAATTTTGATGATGAAAAACCAATGTCTATATCTTCAATTGATGAAAAAAATAATGAAATAGGAGTTACTATTAAAAAAGTTGGTCCTTTTACTGAAGAAGTTCATAATCTTAAAATCGGTGATTTTTTAGGATTACGGGGTCCTTATGGTAATCCATTTACAATTCCAAATGATAAAAAAATATTGGTTATTGGTGGTGGAGTTGGAATGGCTCCAGTTGCTTGTTTTACTGATTACGCAGTTAAAAATAACGATGTTGATGTTGTTTGTGCTGCAGTAAACAAAGATGAACTACTTTTTGAGGATAGATTAAAAAAATCCGGTGCAAATGTATATGATGCTACAGATGATGGCTCTTCTGGATATAAAGGATTTGCAACAAATCGTGCATTAGATTTAATTGAAAAATCAAATTATGATTTTGCAGTTGTTTGTGGACCTGAGGTAATGATGAAGCCGACTTATGATATTCTTGAAGATAATAATATTCCTGGAGAATATTCTCTTGAGAGATATATGAAATGTGCAATAGGTATATGTGGGCAATGTTGTGTTGATAATACTGGTTGGAGGATATGTAAGGAGGGACCAGTATTTTCAAATGAAGATCTTAAACTAATCACTGAATTTGGAAATTATCGTAGGGCACCTACAGGCGAAAAAATTTAAATATTTTTATTGAATTTTTTTTAAGTTTTTTACATGCATTTTATGTAAATTTCTTTTAAAATACTGTTCATAAGTGTTTTTGGATATTCTTCTTATCATTTTCATTTTTTAAATTAATTTTACTAGTAATTATAATTTTTATTTAATAAATTTTAAACATATTAATTTATATAATAATTAGAATTTCTAATTTATTAGTTAAATTTATTTAATTAATAAAAATAATTTTTTAAGGTAGATTTTATGGAAAATAATATAATTAGTAAATTAAGTACTCCTTTAATTATAATTTTAATTTTACTAGTGCTTTCTGTCATGGTTTTAACTCCAGTATTGAATATGGTAATACTTGGGATTATTTTATCTCTTGGAGTAAGACCTGTTGCTAGAAAATTAAATAATAAAATTAAATTTAAGTCAATTTCAAATATTTTAGGAATGCTTTTAATTATAATTCCTATAATTCTATTATTGGGGTATATTATTTATGTCATGATAAGTTTAAGTTCTTCACTTATTAGTAGTCAAGGTAGTTTCTCATCATTCAATGTTAAATCTATTGCGTCTAGTATTGTATATTATTTACCTCCCCAATATCATTCTATGAGTGGGACAATTGCTACTAAAATATATACTGGAGTTAATGGTTTAACAAAGATAATTTTTAATTATATTATTGGTTTAATTAAAGATTTACCAAATATATCTGTACAATTATTGGTTTTAATGTTTACAACATTTTATTTTGCTCGTGATGGAGATAAAGTATGGGATTATGTTTTCGCATTTATACCTAACGATAGATTAGATTTTTTTAACCGTATGTTTGCACAGATTAAAGATGTATTGAAAAGTATATTTTATGGTCATATATTAACAAGTATTATAATTGGTCTTATGGGCTTTGTAGGGTATACATTACTTGGATATCCTTATTCTGGCTTTTTAGGAATTATGACTGGTATATGTCAATTAATACCTGTTATTGGGCCTTGGCCAATATATTGTGTTTTAGCTATTATGGACTTATTTAAAGGAAATTATATACGGCTTGTATTTGTTGTATTATTCGGTTGTGTCCTATCTTTGAGTGATATGTATATTCGTCCTGCAATTTCAGGTAGATATGCAGATATTCATCCCTTAATATTACTTTTAGGATTTGTATCTGGACCATTAATTATGGGTATTGTTGGTTTTATACTTGGTCCTTTAATTTTAGGAGTTGCATTTGCTGTTATAAAGACATATAAGGAAGAAAAAGATAAATTAATTGAAAACAAAAAAGAAAATAAAAATTTATCTTAAATATTAATGATGTTATGGTTATTAAATTGTAAATAAATATAGTTGTTTAATTAAAATTGTAAAATAAGTATAAAAATTTTTAATAATAAGCAATAATTTTATAAAATAATAATTAAATTATAGATTATATACTGTGGTATTATGATTGAAAGGGAAATGATTGTTTTAGATATTGATTATATTACAGAAGGTGAAAAACCAGTAATACGTCTATTTGGTAGGGAACCTGGTGAAAATCCTAAAAGAATCATTGCATTTGATAATAGTTTTGAACCATATTTTTATATTGAACCAAATGATATTAATCAATGTTTAAAAGATTTGGGAAAATATGATACTCAAAATATTGAAATTGTAGATAAAAAAGATTTCCAAGTTCCTAAAAAATTTATTAAAATAACTTTTACTCATCCCCAAGAGGTTCCAAAATACAGAGATGAAATTAGGGATTTGGATTCTGTTGTTGATATACGTGAGCATGATATTCCATTTTATCGCCGTTACCTTATAGATAATGATATTGTTCCTATGGGTCTTGTTAGTATTAAAGGTGATATTATAGAATCCCATGAATCTGTAAGTAATAATTATGATAATCTTGAGATAATTAATCTTTTGGATGTTCCTAAACCATTAAATGATCCAGTTTCTGATTTCAGAATACTTGCCTTTGATTTAGAGGTTTATAATCCTAGAGGTTTGCCTAATTCTGATATTGATGAGATTATTATGATAGGTCTCAATAGTAATTTTGGTATTCGAAAGGTATTATCTACTAAGACAAAGATTAATAATGATTCTTTTGTAGAAAAATTTGATTCTGAAGAGAAAATGATTGAAGAATTTGTAAAAATCATTAAATGCAATCAGATTGATATTATTGTAGGATATAATTCAGATAATTTTGATTTTCCATATCTTAATGATAGGGCTAAATTATATGGGATTGATCTTGATTTAAGTATGGATGGTTCTTCAATTAAATTTATAAAAAGAGGATTTGCAGATGCCGCATCATTTAAAGGTCTTTTACATATTGATTTATATCTTGTAATGAGAAGATATATGACTTTAGATAGATATACTCTAGAACGGGTTTATTATGAACTATTTGGTGAAGAAAAAAAAGATGTTCCTGGAGAAATTATCTGGAAATATTGGGATAGTGATAATGAATATCTTGATGAATTATTTGATTATTCTTTAGACGATGTTGTATCTACTCTTATGATTTCTCAACAAACATTACCATTGAATTTAGAACTTACCCGTATTGTTGGACAGCCTTTCTTTGATATTACTCGTATGACTACTGGTCAACAAGCAGAATGGTATCTTGTTAAAAGAGCTTACGCTATTGATGAAATAATCCCAAATAAACCTTCTGCAGGAGATAAATCAAGAGTACATGATAAAAATGAGGGTGGTTTTGTTAAGGAACCTGAACCAGGACTACATGAGAATTTAGTGCAATTCGATTTTAGAAGTCTATATCCTAGTATTATTATATCTAAAAATATTTGTCCAGATGTTCTTGTAACGGATGGTGGAAATCCTTTAGATACTACTGACGATGCATTTCTTGATGAAGAGAGATATTATGTTTGTCCACAGCATAAACATAAATTTTTAAAAAGTCCAAAAGGTTTTATTCCTTCTGTTATTGGGGATATTTTAAGGGAAAGACTTAAGATTAAGAAACAAATGAAAACATCAACTAATCCGACTGAAAAAAAAGTTTTAGATATTCAACAATTAGCTATTAAACGTTTAATTAATACTATGTATGGTGTATATGGATATTCTAGATTTAGGTGGTATTCTTTTGAATGTGCTCAAGCTATTACTGCATGGGGTAGGGAATACATTTTATATACTATTGAAACAGCTAAAAAATATGGTTTTTATGCTATATATGCAGATACTGACGGTTTTTATGCAGAATATCGTGGAAATAAAAATGAATAAATTTTTATTTCTTTCTTAGTTTTGTTTTTTTATTGTTTGTGTGTTGTTTTTTGTTTTTGTATTTGTAGATTTATTTTTAATCTTTTTTAATATTTTATAGTATCTATCATCATAGTTTTTACATATTTCTGGATATTGGTTCCACATTGCAATACTTGTTTCATTAATAGGGCTTCTTGTTTTTTCATTGAATTTACTATAAATATGTAACATTTCTTTTCCATCACATATCATCATTTTAACATAAGGTAAATCTGTATTGTATATGTTAATATTGGGGTTTTCTAGTTCTTCTTTAATATTCACTTTTTTATTATTAATTATACAATAAGGTGAAGCTAGAATGTTTATGTCAATACTTTCTGATTTGTTTTTTAATGTATTTTTAAGTTGTTGAATTTCCTCTTCAAATAGAAAGCCTATTCTCATATTAACATGGGTTTTTGCTTTTTTAATAAGTTCAATTTCTTTATTCACTATTTTCTTCTCGCCTCTAATTAACCACATCGGTGCTTGTGTTTTTATAGTATGGTTTTCATGGTTGTAAACTAATTCTAATTCTGCATTTTTCAATTCATCATTTATTTTTTTCCTCTCTCTTTTAAAAATAATTGATGGATCAATAGATTTGTAAATATTCGGATGTCCTTTGTTTATTTCTATAAATCCTTTTTTTTCTAAACTTTTTAGAACGGTATAAATTTTAGTTCTAGGTATTTTTGATTTTTCACTAATTTCTGGAGCTTTGGCTTCAATCATTGAATTCAAATAATAAAATGCTAAAGATTCGTATTTTGTTAATCCAATTTTATTTAATGTTTCAATTATTCCTTCATTCATCAGAATCCCTATTTTTAAATCGTATCTTTTATAATTATATCCATTAAGGATATATTAAAATTTTCATACTTTTAATACTTTCTAAGTTACATTATATTTATATACTAAATGAATATACCATTAATTATATGGAGGTTACAAAAAATGATGAAAGATTTACCTAGGGATAGATTAGACATGTTCTGTTACCAATGCTCCCAGACTGCTGGTGGTAATGGATGTTTTATGAAAGGTGTTTGTGGAAAAGAACCTACTGTAGCAAGATTACAAGATAATCTTATATTTACAATGAAAGGTATTAGTGCTTACAATTATCAAGCAAATAAATTAGGTGCTAAAGATTCTGATGTGGATGAATTTTTAACTAAAGGAATGTATTCCACTCTTACTAATGTAAATTTTGATGTTGGGGATTTAATCCAATTAGGTCTTGATGCTGGTGAAGCTAGTGTAAAAGTCATGAGATTACTTAAAAATGCTCATATTGAAGCTTATGGAGAACCAACTCCAGTTGAAGTAAAAGTAGGAGCACAAGAAGGACCTGCAATTATTGTAACTGGTCATGATTTGAAAGCTTTAGAAGAATTACTTAAACAATGTGAAGGCACTGGAGTAAATGTTTATACTCATGGGGAAATGTTACCTGCACATGGATATCCAGAACTTAGAAAATATAGTTCACTTAAAGGTCAAATTGGTGGGCCATGGTTTGATCAGAAAAAAGTATTTTCCAAATACAATGCAGTAATTCTTGGAACTAGTAATTGTGTATTATTACCTAAGGATGATTATAAAGATAGAATTTACACAAGTGGAGTTGCTAAATTACCTGGTGTAAAACAAATTGAAGATTATGACTTTTCAGAATTAATCAAACAAGCTAAAGAATTAGGTGGATTAGAAGCTGAAGAACTCACTACTTTAACTACTGGTTTCGGTGTAAGTACTATCTTAAGTCTTGCTCCTAAAATCAAAGAATTAGTTGAGGCAGGTAAAATTAAAAGATTCTTCTTAGTTGGAGGATGTGACTCACCAACTGCTAAAAACAGTTATTACAGAGAATTTGTAGAAAACTTACCTGAAGATACTGTTGTATTAACTCTTGCTTGTGGTAAATACAGATTCAATGATTTAGACTTAGGTGATATTGAAGGTGTTCCTAGATTAATTGATATGGGTCAATGTAATGATGCAGTTGCAGCAGTAGATGTTGCTCTTGCATTATGTGACTTATTTGAATGTGAATTAAATGATTTGCCATTAACTATTGTATTAAGTTGGATGGAACAAAAAGCAGCAGCTGTACTTTGGGCATTATTATACTTAGGTAAAAAAGATATGTTAATTGGACCTATCTTACCTGCTTGGGCAAATGAAGATATACTTAATGTATTAATTGAAAATTATAATTTAACTCCAATTGGGGATCCTATTGAAGACATTAAAAAAATAATGGGTGAATAAATTAAATTTAATCAAACATGATTTATAAAATTTATTTTAAAGTTTATATTTCAATTCAATTTAAGAAGTGATTTAAATGACAGATTTAAAAGGGAAACCTATTGAAATTGATAGTTTAGCTGAATATCAAGAAGGTTCTGTTGTTAGTCGTGAAATCATAAAAAAAGATATTGGAACTGTTACAATATTTGCATTTGATAAAGGTCAAGGATTATCTGAACATAGTGCACCATTCGATGCATTAGTACAAATTATTGATGGTGAAGCAGAAATTACACTTGCAGGTGAACCTCATACTGTAAGTAAGGGACAAATGATAATTATGCCTGGAAATGTTCCTCATGCTTTACAAGCATCAAATAGTCCATTTAAAATGATTTTAACAATGATTAAATCAGATTAAAATTTTATACTTATAATTTGAATAATTTTCATTATCTCCCTAAACTTAAAAGAAATATGTAACCCTAAACCAATATTTCTTGAAAAACCTTTTTAAGATTTTTTTGTTTAGGGATATAATAATGATTAAAAAAACTGGAGGTATTAATATGGCTGATAAAAAAGCACCTGCTGATGGATGGCCTATAATTACTGGTGATTACATTGCAGGAGACCCAGAAAGCCCTGTTGCTGTTGCAACTTTAGCTTCTCATATTGAAGATATTCCTGCTGCTGCTGGAGCAGCTATTGCAGGACCATGTAAAACTGAAAATCTTGGTGTTGAAAAAGTAGTGGCTAATACTATTTCTAATCCAAACATAAGATTCTTAATCTTATGTGGTGCAGAAGTACAAGGCCATATTACTGGTGATGCTTTCAAAGCATTACATGCACATGGTTGTGACCCTGAGAAAAAGAAAATCAATGAGGCAAAAGGTGCAATACCATTTGTAGAAAATCTTCCTATGGATGCAGTAGAAAGGTTCCAAAATCAATTAGAAATTGTTGATTTAATTGATACTGAAGATGGTGGAGCAATAACCTCAAAAGTTAAAGAATGTATTGAAAAAGATCCTGGAGCTTTCGAAGAAAAATCAATGGTTATTTCTATTGATGAAGATTCCGAGGATTCTGAAATAAAAATTAATGCAAAACCTTCTGAAGTTGAAGTAGCTGCATAAATTTTTAAGTTTAAATCAGTATTTTCACTGATTTAAACTTTTTTTGAGCTTCATAAAATAGTTTTTAACTATATGTGTTAAATTAGATACTTTCTAATTATCACATTTTTTATACCTATTTTAATCTAGTCTGGAATAATACTTTTTTAATTAAATAATTATTTTATTATAATATTTTATTTAATTTAGTCTAATTTTATTTAATTTATTTTTTTAAGTAATATATAATTCTATTAATATTTTACTTACTTTATTACTTAATTTGATTTTAAGTTTAATTTATCTATTTATAATATTTTCATAAATCATTAAGTTTTAATAAATCACTAATATTTTTATGGCCTTATATTAAAATTGTATTCTATTAAATCATATCCTATTATTATACTATTTATAATTTTAAGTATATTTTTAATCATAATAACCTTTATTTTTATAAATATCTTTATTTAATGTTTAATGTATATGGTTCATCATAAAATTTATTATATTAAAAAGCCAACGATTGGATATGATGAAAGAGCAGGGC
>JBJFGN010000085.1:0-4875 GCA_051892775.1 Methanobrevibacter sp.
TGCTTTAATTAATAGATTAGGTTCTAGAAAAGGAATTTTATATGGTCTTTTAATTTTCGCTTTTTCAATGATTTTTGTTGATATTTCTATTATAAAAAATTATTTTGGTTTATTTTTAGTGTTTAATGTAATTGCTGCATTATTCTGTGGTTTATGTTTTACTGCTACTATGAATAATCTTTTAGATAAAACTTCTATATCAAATAGGGCAGGGGTTATGGCAACTATTTATCTTATGACGGATGGTGGTTGTGCATTATCAAATATTATTATAAGTTCAAACGTTGATTATATTGGCTTAGTTAATGTTTTATTAATTTATAACTTGTTTTTGTTTATTGCATTTGTTTTCGTATTTTTTTCTTCTAAAAATCTTTTTTTTAATTAATAATTTTTTCTTAAATCTTATTTTTTTACTTTTTAGTTGGTTTATTAATTATTTATTGAATGTTTTTTTATCAATATATGTATTAATCCAAACATTTAAATATACCAATATATAAATTATTTTTTTATAAAAATTAGTTTTACTAAAAATTGGGTTTGTTGAAAACATATTTTATTTAAGAATTTATTTTTAAAATATTTTATTTTTAAATTAGAAATAAGTTTTATCTTCAAAATTAAATGGTTTCAACTGAATCAAATATATAAATAATTTTTATTAAGGTGATTTGATGGTTGATTTTGAAACAATTATTAAAACAAGACGTAGTATAAGACAATATCAGGATAAGGAAGTAGAGGATGAAAAAATTGATAGAATATTACATGCTGCAATGCAAGCACCAGGTAGTAGATTAGGTGCAGAACCTTGGGAATTTTTGGTTATTAAGAATAGAGACACTCTTGAAAAATTAGGGGAAATAAAACCTAGGGTAAAGGATGCGCCTGTTGCAATTGTACTTCTTGCAAATATTGAAAAATCATTTTATAAACGATTATGGCAACAGGATATGAGTGCAGCAGCAGAAAACATGTTACTTGAAGCTGTTAATTTAAATCTTGGCGGTTTATGGAATGGAGTAGCACCTATTGAGGAAAAGATGCAAAAAATAGCAGATATAATTGGTGTAGATAATGAAAATATTAAACCATTCTGTATTATAACCTTGGGTTATCCTGCTGAAACTTATGAAAATAAATTTATGGATAAATATGATGAAAGTAGAATTCATTATGAAAAGTATTAATTAATTTCTATTTTTATTTATTTTTTCTTTGATTTTTTAATGGGTTTATTATATTTTATCCCTTCTTTTAATTTAAATTTATTATTAGAAATAAATAACAAAAATTAAAGATTTATGTAATTTTAATTTAAATTTTTCATATTTTTTATAGTTTTATTTTTAAATATTTTTTAATTATTTCTTTTATTAATCGTTTGTTTGTTTGTTAATGTTTTACTTAATTTTTTGTTCGTTTACTCTAAAATAAATCTTTTTCTTACTTTTTGTAATAACAATCTTTATATACTTTATATTAGCAATAGTTTAATATCATAACAATTGTTATATTACAATTTTTATAAATTTTTAAATAATAATTTAGATTAATTTATACGTCTAATTTTTTTTTTAAAATATTTTTATAACAATTGTTATTATATTTTATTTAATTTAATTTTTTAAAAAAGTTAAATTTCTAAAATATTTTTAAATAATTGTTATGTAAGTTTAATAATATTTTTTTAAAATATTTTTATAACAATCGTTATAATTTTTTAAACTTTATTTAAATTTTAATCTAATACATATAAAATCAAATGTATTAATTATTGATATTAAAAGGGATTCGAGATATCAATATAACATATAAAATTTTATGGAGAGATAATATGAGTCAAGAAAATCATTTTAATCATGGTAATATGCAATGTAATCAAGGGACTTATAAATTAAGTCCATGTAAAAGACGAAAAATTAAAGAAATTTTAGGTATTGATATTAATCATAAGCCACCTATACAAGACATAACGCTCGATAAGATAACGAGTCCCAATAGGGAACAAAGAGCTCATGGAACGAATATCTATTATGGTAAAGCATCAAAATTATTAGATGATGCAATTAATGAAAATGTTCACATTAAAGAAAGGAAATTTCAACAATCTGGTGGTTGTGTTTTAAACTTTTATCTTGCAGTAAGAGTAAGTACAATACGTGATGCAGTTGTTATATTTAATGCGCCAGTTGGTTGTTCTTCATCTGCACTTGGATATAGGGAGTTATTTAGGGGAGTTCCTGAGGAACTTGGGAGACCTGCTCACTATAAATTAAATTGGATGACAACTAATCTTCAACAAGATGATGTGGTATATGGTGCTGGTGAGAAATTAAGAAAAACAATTTTAGAAGCACAAGAAAGATACAATCCTAAAGCTATATTTGTACTTACTTCATGTACTACTGGAATTATTGGTGAAGATATTGAAGGGACTGTTGAAGAAGTTCAACCTGAAGTGGATGCTACTATTGTACCAGTTCATTGTGAGGGTGTAAGAAGTAGACTTGTACAAACAGGTTATGATGCATTTTGGCATGCTGTATTAAAATACTTAGTAAAAGAACCTGAAAAGAAACAAAAAGATTTAGTAAATGTTGCAAGTATGTTGTCTTATACTTGGCAGGATAGATTAGAAATTAAAAGGTTACTTGGTAAATTAGGTCTTAGAGTTAATTTTATTCCAGAATTTGCAACAGTAGAACAGTTTGAAAAATTATCAGAAGCTGCAGTTACTGCACCAATTTGTCCAACATTTACGGATTATTTATCTCGTGGTTTAGAACAAAAATTTGGTGTTCCATATTTTTTATATCCTACACCAACAGGATTTGTTAATACTGATGAATGGTTAAGGAATATTGCTAAGTTTACAGGTAAAGAAGATGAAGTTGAGGAATTAATTAAAGAAGAACATTCTAAGTGGGAACCTAAATTAATTGATATTAAAAATAAATTCTTAGAAATTGCTAAAGAACGTAGAAAAGGAGAAAAAGTAAGAGTTTTAGGTGCATTGGGTCAAGGAAGGCTTGTTTCACAAATGCCTTATTTTGATGAATTAGGGCTTCAAGCTCCTTCAGCAATGAGTCAGGATTTTGATGAATTATTAATTGATGAATTAGCAGATATTATTGAAAGAACTGGTGATTTTAATATTATGGTAAATACTTTTCAAGCTGCAGAACAAGCTAATGTAACATCTAATTTAAAACCAGATTTAACATTGACTTGTCCATTCCAAGGTGGAAGTTGGAAAAGGGATACTCAAGTTACAAGGATTCATTCATTAAGGGGAGATTCTGATCCAGCAAGTGCACAAACTGCATATTCTGGTGCTGTAGCATTTGGTGAATTTTTATTAAAAGCATTTCAAAATAAATCCTATCAAAAAACATTATCTGAAAAATCAAAACCTGCTTACAAGGATTGGTGGTATGAACAAGATGATCCACTATACTTTGTAGAAGATCTTGATAATAATCAAATAGGACAAAATTCAAAATAGTGAGGTGATAAAATGGTAGAAAATATTAAAAATTTATCAGCTTCAGAAAAATATCATGCAAAATCAAATGTAAATAGTTTTGAACGTGATTCTGTAGAGGCACCAAGATATGGTTGTGCATTATCTGGAGTATATGGTACAGTTCTTGGACTTAATAATGCAGTACCAATATTACATTCTGGTGCTGGTTGTGGTGTTGGACATTTATTTGGAACACTATATGCGGGAGGAGAATCTTGTGGTGCAAATAAAGGAGGTACTGCAACTCCTTGTTCTTGTCTTGTGGAAGAACATGTAATTTTAGGTGGAGAAGAAAAATTAGATAATATTATTGATTCTACAATTAAATTGTCTAATTCAAATTTCTATGTTGTAATTTCTGGTTGTGTTCCTTCATTAATTGGTGATGATGTAGAAAGTGTAGTTGATAATTATAGATACCAATATCCAATTATTCATGTGAATGCTCCTGGATTTAAAGCAAACTCTTATGAAGGATATAATTTATTTTGGGATTCTTTAATTGATGAGAGCGATATTCTTGAAGAACAAAAAGTAGAAAAAAATGCTGTAAATATTTTAGGTGTAGTTCCTTATAATAATGTTTTCTGGAAAGGAGATCTTTATGAAATTAAAAGAATCTTTAAAGAAATTGGTGTTAAAGCAAATATCATTTTTGGTGAAGGTGATGGTTTAACTAATCTTAAAAATGTTCCATGTGCTGAACTTAATATTGTTCTTAATCCTTGGATTGGTGTAAGGGCTGCAGAAAAATTACATGATAAATTTGGAACTCCATTTATTACTTTTCCTGGATTACCTATTGGAGCAAAACAAACTTCTTCATTTATATATCGTGTTGCGGAACAACTTGATTTAGATATTGATTTAGTTGAAAAATTTATTAAAGAAAAAGAAGAATGGTATTATCAATTATTTGAATATCCTGGGGATGCTATTATTTTATGCCGTCCAAATCAATATTTTGCAGTAGCTGCAGATAGTTCATATGCAGTGGGATATACTAAATTCTTAACTAATGAAATAGGTTATCTTCCAGATATTGTGCAAATAACTGATAATCCTCCTAAAGAAATAAGACAGAAAATTGTTGATGAAATAAACAATACTTTGGAATCTACTGTAAAACCAGATATTGTATTTGAAGCAGATACATATAGAATTAGAAATAATCTTAAAGATAGGCCATTTTCATTCTTACTCTCAAGTTCTCTTGAAGAACCAACTTCACGTGAAGAATTTGGTGCATGTCATATAAACGCTTCATTTCCTATATATGGTAATTCTGTACTTGTAAACCATTATTCTGGTTACTATGGTGGATTAACTTTATTTGAAGATTT
>JBJFGN010000085.1:4975-11064 GCA_051892775.1 Methanobrevibacter sp.
ATTCTACTTTTAAATTATTTTATTAAACGAAACACAAGGTTATGAATTAAATTGTATTATATGCAATTTAAACATTTTTAAAATTATATTAATTAGAATATTTATGTGTATTATAGGAAAATAGTTTGATATCATGTAATATTTTAATTTGAAAAAGAAAATTATTGGAGTTTTAGATAATATGAGTGTAAAGAAACAAATAGCAATTTATGGAAAAGGAGGAATTGGAAAGTCAACGACAACATCAAATTTATCAGCAGCATTATCTGATTTAGGTTATAGTGTAATGCAAGTAGGATGTGATCCTAAAAATGATTCTACAACCACATTAAGAAAAGGTAAAAATATACCAACAGTTTTAGATACAATTAGACAAAGAAAAAATAATTTTGATGATATTGTTTATGAGGGTTATAATGGTATTTATTGTGTTGAGGCAGGAGGACCAGAGCCAGGTGTAGGCTGTGCTGGTAGAGGTATTATTGCAGCTATTGAATTATTAGATAATAATGGAATAATTGAAGATTATAATCCAGATATTATTATTTACGATGTACTTGGTGATGTTGTATGTGGTGGTTTTGCAATGCCTATCCGTAAAGGAGTAGCAGAACAAGTTTATACAGTAACTTCTTCTGATTACATGGCCATATATGCTGTAAACAATCTATTTAAAGGAATTCTTAAATATTCTAATAAAGGTGGAGCATTACTTGGTGGAATTATTGGCAATTCTATTAAAAATGAAACACAAAAAAGGATGATTAATGATTTCAGTGAAAAAACAAAATCTAGTGTAATTGATTTTGTACCAAGATCTTCTACAGTAACACGTTGTGAACTTGATGGTGTAACAACAATTGAAGGAGCTCCTGATTCTGCTCAAGCTGAAGTATATAGACAATTAGCAAGGGATGTAGTAAATAATAAGAAGAAAATTAAACCTGAACCATTCTATGGTGATGATTTATCTGAATGGGCTTCAGGTTGGATTCATGAGTTACTTTCTAATGATATTATTGAAAAGGATAATATTCAAAAAGAAGGTTCTGGAATATAGTTTTTTATAAAACTATTTTTTCTTTTTTATTTTTATTAGTTTTTAATATTCTTACTTTTTTAGCTTTTTTTTAATTTTTGTATGTCTTTTCATCTTAAATATTGATTTTAAATATTTTTTCAAATAAGTTTTCATTGAAATCTTTTAGATTTATACGATTTGCTATAATTTTAAAAATAATTTGATTTTATAAAATTAAAATTTCAATAATCTGGTTTTTAATATAATCAAAAAATTAAAGTTCTTTCTGTCTATTTTTTATTAATATTAATATATTATCATAATCAAAAATTATTTTATTAAGATTAAAAATATATATAAATTAATATTATTTTTATAATAATTTTTAAATTATATTTTATATTGGTGAAATAATGGATTCTAAAACTATTCAAATGCCTAGGGAAGTACATATTGGGCCTGATGTAATTTATGAAACAGGTGAAATTTCTAAAAACTTACGGCTTCCTGGTGAACCTTTGGTTGTTACAGGTTATAAAACCTTGAACATTGCTGGTAAATTAGTTTATGATAGTTTAGAAGATGCTGGTTTTAATCCAGATATTATTCAAGTTAAAGGAGCTACTGAAGAATCAGTTAAACAAGTTGAAGATAAGTTGACTGATAATTCATTTGTTTTAGGTGTTGGTGGTGGAAAGGTTATAGATGTTGCTAAAATGGCATCTACAAATAATAATTCTTATTTTATTTCAATACCAACTACTGCTTCTCATGATGGTATTGCTTCACCAATGGCTTCTATTAAAAATGAAAAGGGTTCTGTTTCTAAAAAAGCACAAGCACCTATGGCTTTAATTGCCGATTCTGAAATTATTAAAAATGCACCATTTAGATTTTTAGCATCTGGTTGTGCAGATATAGTTTCTAATTATACTGCAGTTAAAGATTGGCGTCTTGCTAAAAGACTTCAAAATGTAAGTTTTTCAGAATCTGCTGCAGCATTATCTTTAATGACTGCAAAATTAATTATTGATTCATCAGATAGTATTAAAGAAGGTTTGGAATTAAGCGCTAGACTTGTTGTTAAAATGTTATTTAGTAGTGGTATGGCAATAAGTATTGCAGGTTCAAGTAGACCTGCAAGTGGTTCTGAACATTTATTTTCACATGCACTTGATAAAATTGCTAAAAAACCTGCATTACATGGTGAACAATGTGGTATTGGTACAATTATGATGATGAATCTTCATGGTGGAGATTGGAAATTTATTAAAAATGCTCTTGAAAGTATGAAAGCACCAACGACATGTTATGATGTTGGTATTGATCCAGAAGACATTATTGATGCATTAACTATGGCTCATACAATTAGACCAGAAAGATATACAATACTTGGAGATAGGGGTTTATCAAGAGAAGCTGCTTATCAGTTAGCAATTAAAACAGGAGTAATATAGGAGAAATTTTTATGATAACATTAGTAGGTAAAGATTTTGCAAAAGAAGGGACAAAATTTATTTTTTATGGTCCTGCAGAAGCTTGTAAAAATTGTAGATATAAAGCATCATGTGTAGACTCTTTAGAAAAAAATAGGTTATATGAAATAATATCAGTAAGACATAACTCTCAAAAATGTCCTTTACATGCTGAAAAAGAAGTATTTCCTGTTGAAGTTCAAAGGGCAGATGTTAACATTTTATTTAATTCTAAAAATGTTTATGAAGGATCAACTATAGTGTATAATACTCCTGAATGTGATGAATATTGTGAGTATCATGATTTATGTTTCCCGGAAGGTTTATTAGATAATGATAAATGTATTATTATTAAAGATTATGGTAAATTTGAAGGGAAATGTAAAAAAGGATACAAGTTAAATAAATTAGATGTTAATTTTGTTGAGTAAACTTTATATTATTTTGAAATTTTTAAAACTTTTATTAAATATTATATTTTTTGGTGTAATTATGAATCTTAAACAAGAAGTAGGTTATAAGGCTGCTGAAGAAGTAAAAGATGGTCAAATTTTAGGTTTTGGTACTGGTTCTACTACTAAATACTTTATTGATAAAGTAGGTATGAGGGTTAAAGAGGAGGGTATTGAAGTCATGGCAATTCCAACTTCTTATCAATCTGTATTACTTGCTCAACAATGGAATATTCCATTAACTACACTTGATGAACATTCTATTGATCTAGCTGTTGATGGTGCAGATGAAATTGATCCACAATTAAATTTAATTAAAGGTGGGGGAGCAGCACATACTATGGAAAAAATTGTAGATTATGCTGCTGATGAACTTATTATCATTGCCCATGATTCTAAATATGTTGATCAGTTAGGTGCTTTTCCCGTTCCTGTAGAAGTTATTCCTAAAGCAAAAACTATTGTTTCAAATACTCTTGAAGATTTAGGTGCATCTCCTAAACTTAGGATGGCAGTTAATAAAGATGGACCTGTAATAACTGATAATGGAAACTTTATTATTGACGCTAAATTTGATGAAATTTTATCTCCAGTAGATTTAGAAATAGAATTAAATACTATTCCAGGAGTAGTTGAAAATGGTATTTTTACTGAAATGGTAGATAAAGTTCTTCTTGGTACTGAAGATGGAGTTAAAGAATTAAAACCTTAATTATCATTTTTTTTTAAGATATTATGATACCCTATGATTTACAGTATAAAATAAATAAATGTCTAATATTTGTTGGGATAGTTATTGTGGTTTATTCTGTTTTGTGGATTCTTGTAGCACTTGGTTATATTCCACAGATTGTTGTTGCTTTATTCCCACAAATAGGATTACTTATTGTTGGTTTATTTATTATTTATATGGCATATATGGCGAATAAAAAATTATAATTTTTTTATTTCTATTTTTTACTTTTTTTATACTTACTTGTTTTTTTAGTATTTTTTTTATATTTGATTTTTTAAAATTAGTTTTTATTAAATAATATTTTTGCTTAAATAGAATTTAAATATTAAATTTGGTTTTGTTAATTAATAATTTTTTTTGGTTAAATAGAACTTAAATATTAAAATTAGTATTGATTAGTTTGTATTTTTTAATTTCATGTTATTTTTAAAATTCTGTTTTATTTGTTTGGTTTTTTTTGATTTATTCTTATTTAAGTTTATATTTTTAAAATTAGTATAATATTATTTATATTAATTATTTGGACTTTATAAAATCTTAAAATCAGTAAAATTAACATTAAAAAAAAGAAAAAAAGAAAAAGGAGTATGTTTAATCGAATTTTTTACTTACTTCATCTACAGCAAGTACTAATGGATCAATAACCATGGATACTGGAGGTGCATAAGCAAATTCCATATTACTTAAATCATAACAACTTAATCCTTCGGTAATAGCAAGGGTCATTGTATCAATTCTTTCTGCTACACGTTCTTCAGCAATTATTTGACAACCAATGATTTTACTATCTGCATCACATATAACTTTAATATCCATAGGTTTTGCATTTGGATAATATCTTGCTCTTGTAAATGCTTCAATTTTTTCAGAAACAGTTTTAATGTTGTTTTGTTGTGCAAAACTAGTAGTTAAACCTACAGCACCAAATTCTAATTTACCTACTTTAGTAACCATTGAGTTTAATACAGGATTAAATTTAGATTTTTTACCTGCAATAGTTCTTGCACAAGTTTTTGCTTGACGTACTGCAGTAGTACCAAGTTGTGAGATTGTGTTTGATTTTAAAATTGCATCATATGATTCTACACAGTCACCTACCGCATAAACATCTTTAACTGAGGTTTCCATATTTTCATTTACTTGAATAGCCCATCTTCCAATTTCACATCCAAGTTTTTCAGCAATGTTAAGTTCTGCTCTTACTCCAGTAGCAAGGATTACCATTTCAGTAGGAACTTCTTCAGTACCATCAACAACTACTGCTTCAACTTTTTTATCTCCTTTAATCTCAGTAATTGGTTTACCTAAAACTATGTTAAGTCCTTCACTTCTTAAGTATTCTGTAACAATTTCTGCCATGTCACTATCAAGAGATTTTGGTACAATTTGAGGTAACATTTCATTTAATGTTACATTTAATCCCATTTTTTTAAATGCATATGCTATTTCAATTCCAATAAGACCTGCACCAGTAACAACAACATTTTCACAGTTTTTAGCCCATTCTTGAACTTTAATACCATCGTGGATGTTTCTTATTTTGAATACACCCTCGAGATCATTACCTTTGATTGGTGGTACAAATGAATTTCCACCTGTTGCAAGAACAAGTTTATCATATTTCATAGTTTTAACTTCACCATTTTCATCGGTGTAAACTATTTCTTTTTTATCTTTATCTGCATCAGTAACTTCACAATTTGTTAAAACTTCAATATTGTCTTTTTTATAATCTTCCGGTGTTTTCATAACGATATCATCAAAAGATTCAATTGTGTGTCCTAATACATAAGGTATTGCACATGGGGAATATGCAATGTAGTTATCACGGGTGATAACAGTTATTTCAATGTCACTATCTAACTTTCTAAGGTTAGAAGCTGTTGGCATTCCTCCAGCTCCTCCTCCTATAATTACCACTTTCATTCTTCTTACATCCTTTAATAATTAAATAAAACTAGTTTATTATATTAGTTTCTATATGGATTATATTATATAACTATTATTATTTATCTGATTTTTTACTATTAAATTCCATTTATCTTATTTTTTATTAGATGTTTCAATATTTTTAATTTAATATATTCTTTTTAAATTTTTTATTAATTTTTATAGTGTTTTTTCTATTTTTATAATTTTTTTTTAGAGTTTTTTAAAAAGTTTATTGTTTTATTTTTTTTATTTGATTGTCTATTATAATTATTTTTTTTATTATTGTTTTATTTTTTTTTTTTTTTTATTTGATTGTCTATTTTTATAATTTTTTTTTAGAGTTTTTTAAAAAGTTTATTGTTTTATTTTTTTTTTATTTGATTGTCTATTGTAATTATTTTTTTTATTATTGTTTTATTTTTTTTTATTTGATTGTCTATTATAATTATTTTTTAATTAAAAATTTTTAATTG
>JBJFGN010000086.1:0-11062 GCA_051892775.1 Methanobrevibacter sp.
AAATTAAAATTAAACATATAATTTTTATAATAAAAAAATTAAAGAAATATTTAGTTAATATATCATTCTGATTAAATTTTAATTAAGAAGGCGATTTAAATGTGTGTAATTGTTATTAAACCACCAAACACAAATATTTCAAGAAGAAACATAGAGGCAATGTATAAACAAAATCCACATGGAGTGGGAATAAGTTATTATAATCCAAAAGAAGACATGGTAGTTTGGAAAAAAGGTTTAACAGACTTAGATGAAATTGAAAATATTATAAATAAATTATATCCCATAGAAACTATAATTCATTTTAGATATGGAACATCAGGACCAAACAATGCTGAAATGTGTCATCCTTTTCCAATTAATGAAGAAAATAGACTTCAAGGTAAATCAAAAAAAATATTTTATCATAATGGAGAACTAAAAGCATTTGAGCCAGAAGAAAATTCAGAATATAGTGATGCATATCTTTTTTGGAAAGAAGTTGTAAATAAAGTTAATATTCCCCTTGATAAAGAAGTGGAAAAATGGTTTGATGATGGGATAAATAAAATGGCGTTTCATACAACCGAAGGTATTCAAACAGTAGGAGAATATTTCGAGTGGGATGGACTTAAAGTAAGTAATCTTAAATTTACAAGATTTTTATTTGAAAAATCTAAACCAAGAAAAGTCTTATCTTTCATAAAATGGAAAATCGTTTTAAGATCAATTAATGGAATTATTAATGGATTTACAAAATTAAGAGATAAAATTGAATAAATTTTATCTGTTTAAAATAATTTTAAAACTAAAAACATTTAATACAACTAATTCTAAACCCAAAAATAAAAAAATAAATTTACTTTAAGAAGTCATTTGTTAAAAGCTTTTAAACTTAGAAAAATATCCAATCTAAAAATAAAAAAATAAAAATTATGTCCAAGAAATATTTTTAACAATGATAAAAAAAACTAATTTTAATAAAATAGTATAAAATAGTGCTCCGTCCGGGATTCGAACCCGTGTCTCTGGTTCGAGAGACCAGAATGATTG
Organism: Methanobrevibacter sp.; assembly: GCA_051892775.1. GTDB lineage: Archaea > Methanobacteriota > Methanobacteria > Methanobacteriales > Methanobacteriaceae > Methanarmilla. The sequence continues at coordinate 1,033 of JBJFGN010000086.1, forward strand.
GCCGGACTACACTAACGGAGCATATAAAATAAATAAATATAAAACAAGAAATTAAATAATAAATAAAAAATTTAAATATTATTTAAATTATTTATGCAGAATATCTTAAAACAAAGCAAAATATTGCTAAGATTATAGTTGCAACCACTACAATTTCAGGAGAAAGTTTAGGTCCTACACTTTCTTCATCGAAATATCTAACTAAACCTGCACCTGTTTGTGGCATATCAATTTTATCGTCTTTTCTAGACATAATATCACCATATGTTCTTAAAAAAAATAATATAAATATAAACAAATAAAAAAATAAATTTAACTGTATTATAATATTTGATAATACTTATATTTAAACCTTAATTTAAATTTAATAAAATAATAATTTTTAATGAATTATAAAAAATAAAAAAATATCAACATATTTATATTATATTTAAAAGAGATAATAACATATTATAAAACTTATTTTTAGATTATTTTAAATTTTAAAATTATTTTATAAAGTTTAAATATTTATTTAAACAATATTAATTCTTATTAAATAAAGGTGATTAAATGGAACATTGGATAGAAAGAATAGCTGATGATTTAAGCAACATGGATGTAGAAAAACACACAATAGCTAGTGGTACATCCATATCAGGATCAATACATATTGGGAATTCTTGTGATATTTTTATTGCAAATGCAATAGGTAAACAATTAAAAAAATTAGGTAGTGATGTTGAAGTCATATGGATTGCAGATGATCACGATCCATTAAGAAAAGTACCATACCCACTTCCAGAAAATTTTACTAAATACTTAGGTATGCCTTACTCAACAATCCCATGTCCTGATGGATGTTGTAAAAACTTTGTTGAACATTTTGAAAAACCATTATTTAATGTATTGGATGATTATGGGATAGATGTAAGTATTAAATCTGGTTTTGAAATGTATAAATCAGGAGTATACAATGATTATATAAGAACTGCATTAGAAAACCATAATAGAATAAGAGAAATCTTTGATCAATACAGGAGAGAACCATTAGCAGAAAACTGGTTACCTTACAATCCAATTTGTGAAAAATGTGGAAGAGTAAACACTACTACAGCATATGATTTTGATGGTGATAAAGTCTACTACAAATGTGAATGTGGTCATGAAGGAGTTTCTGATATAACTAAAGGTGATGGAAAACTTACATGGAGAGTAGAATGGGCTGCTAGATGGAAAATATTCAACACTACATGTGAACCATTTGGAAAAGACCATGCAGCAAGTGGTGGATCTTATGATGTAAGTAAAGTTATTTCAAAAGAAATATTTGATTATGATGCACCATATCCAGTTCCATATGAATGGATTACTCTTGATGGTGAAGCAATGAGTAAATCCCATGGAGTATTTTTTACACCACAACAATGGCTAGAAATTGGGCCTGCAGAAAGTCTTAATTATTACTTATTCAGAAGTAAACCAATGAAACCAAAAGATTTCTCACCTAAAATGGACTTTGTAAATTTAATGGAACAATTTGATACTGTAGAAAAAGTATTTTATGATGAAGTAGAAGCACCATCTGAAAAAGAAGCAAGAAAATTCAAAGAAATTTACAATATAGCACAAATTAATGAAGGCAGTCCATTACCATTTAGACCACCTTACAGATTCCTTATTAATGCAATTCAAATTGTTGGTGGTTGCGACCTTGAAAGAATTTTCGGAATCTTAAAAAGAAACTCACAATTAACTAAAAGCTTTGAAAATAAAGAATTCGAAGATTTAACTGAAACAGAACTTGCACAATATAAAGAAAGAGTAGAAAATGTAAACAATTGGTTAAATTTATATGCACCTAAATTTGTTAAATTTAATGTACAATATAAATCAATACCTAACTTACCACTCCAAGAGGAACAAGATGCATTCTTAAAAGATCTTGCTGATTTAATTGAAAATAACGATTATAGACATGCTGAAGATTTACATGATGATATGTATAAATCATTAGAATCTCACGGTTTAAAACCACAAAAAGCATTCCAAGCAATTTATAAAATGATTCTTGGTAAAAAACAAGGTCCTAGAGCAGCATCATTCTTGCTTTCATTAGACAAAGACTTTGTTGTTAAAAGGCTTAGAAAAGAAGAATAAATATTCTTCTTTTTACTAATTTTAAAAAAATATTAATAAGTATAAAAAAAACTAATTTTAATGATAATTAAAAAAATATAAAATCCCTTTTTATTTTAGAAATAGATTTTACTTATATATTCACTTAAAAAAAACTAAGAATTACAAGTAGTAGAATTTGAAACACGCTCTTTTTCTTTATCCCATACCTCAGGATGATTCTTTATAAAATCATTGAAGATTTCACGTATTTCTTCCATTTGAAGAACTTCAACTTCAATATGATTAGTTTCTAAAAAATTTTCAGCACCCATTAAGGTTACATTTTCCCCAATCACAACACGAGGGATATTATATAAAACAATTGCACCAGAACACATTGGACAAGGGGAAAGAGTGGTATATAACGTAGATTTAGAATATTCAAGATAAGTTAATCTTCCTGCATTATTAATTGCATCTATTTCACCATGTAAAATAGGGGAATCTTCTTGAATCATACGATTATGACCACGACCGACAATTTTCCCATTAGAAACTAGGACAGCACCAATTGGGATTCCCCCTTCTTCAAGAGATTTTTTAGCTTCGATAATTGCTTCTTTCATAAAATAAATATCATCAATCATCATAACACCATAATGATATTAATTAATTAATTTTGATAAAAAACCTTTATTTTGTTCATCTTTAAGATTATTATTTAATTTATTATTACGTTTTTTAAGATCTTTAATAGTTTTATCCTTATGACTAAGTTCGGAATTAAGTTTATTAATCTGTTTTTCTTTATTTAAAATATCATCTTTTAAGTCATTAATTTTACATTCTAAATGTACAATTTTTTCAGAATATTTTTCATTTAAATCATTTTTATAAGATTTTAATTCATTTTTATCATTATATAAACTTTCATTTTGTTCTTTTAAAGAATTATTTTCATTAGTTAATTTAGATAATTTACTTTCAGCTGAATCTACTTTTTTAGAAAGTTTATCATTTTCTTTTTTTAACTTTTTAATTTCATTATCTTCATTATCTTCTTTATTTTGAGAATTTACTTTAATATTTAATTTATCATAATCTTTTTGAAGTTTTTCATATTTTACTTTAAGAATTGCAAGTTCTGCACCATTTTTAGTAAATGTTTCACTCAAATCTGCATTAATATCTAATTGTTCATAATATTTTTTAGTAGAAGAATCTAATGCATCGGTTAATTCTTTTTTCAAATTGTTTAATTGTATATTTTCTTTTTTAAGATTAGGTATGATTTCATTAGTTAAATGATTTAATTCTTCTGATTGATTTTTGTTTTTTAATACTAATTTTTCGTATTTTTCATCATCTACCACAATAATCACCATATATAAGAAAAAACTTAATAAATTATAAATGAAACTAATTCAATATATATTTATTTGTATATCATTATTATATTTAATTGTTTTAGTAAATAAGATTTATAATAGTAATTAAAAAATTAAACAAAAACATAAAAAAGAACTAAAACCTAAGTAAAAATTAAAAAAACAAAGTGAAAAAAATAAAAATCAAAAAATCAATGAAAAAATAAAAAAAGTGGAGAAGAATTAAGTTTAATTTCTTTGGAATCGACGTCTATCTAAAAGTTCTTGACGTTTACCTGCATTCCATCCACCATTAGCAGATTTAGCATGACCTACTTGTTGAACATATCCAGTAATCCTATCATACCATTCAACATCTTCAGTTTCACCACAATTAGGACATTTATTGTTCAATCCTTTCATTAATGTTTTGCATTTTAAACAGAAACTTAAAGCAGAACTATAAGCCCAGAATCCAATATCTGATTTTTTAGCAATTTTATTAGTTAAACTCATTAATGACTGTGGATCAGAGTAAGATTCACCCATAAATGCATGGAAAATATGTCCACCAGGAGTAATTGGATGATATTGTTCCTCTATTTTTATTTTATCTACAAGAGAAATTTCAGAGTTAACAGGAACATGTGAAGAGTTAGTGTAGTAATTAGCACCATTATCTCCTTGTAATATTGCTTTATCTCCAAATTGTTCTTTATCAAGTGTTGCAAATCTATATGCAGTAGTTTCTGCAGGGGTTTGAATTACAGACCATCTAAGACCTGTTTCTTTTTGTAATTCTTCAGCTCTGTCATAAATGTATTTGATACATTTTACACCGAATTTATTTGCATCTGGATTATCAATACCTTCACCAAATAATGCAAGTAACATTTCATTAAGACCAACAAAACCAAAGGATAAAGTAGAGTTTTCTACTCTGTAGTAATTTTCACCATTAATTTTTTGAGTTAAGAAAGGAAGTACATCATAATCATTTAAACAATGTAAAGCTTGTTCTCTTCTTAATAATAAAGTTTCAACTACTAAATCCATGTAGTTATCCAAGTATTCAAATACTTGAGATTCATCTTTAGATTGATATCCTATTCTAGGAAGATTCATTGTAACATAAGCAAGGTTACCTGTTCTTAAACAATCTTGATCCCAATCCCCAGTCCAAGTATCTTGGAGACAAGTCCTACATCCCATATAATTTGCCATGTTTCCTCTGTATTTAGGTAACATGTTTACAAAGTAAGGAGAACCGAATTTTGCAGAGAGTTCATGTACCCTATATAAATCGTCATCATAATCTCCTTTTAATGTTTCTTTACGTAAAGTATAAATAGTGTTTGGGAAAAGGTGAGGTTTTCCATCTTTATCTCCTTGATATAAATTTTCAGTGAATGCTCTTTGAATTAACCTAGTTTCTTCTTCAAAATCACCATAAGTTCCAACTACTTTTCCACCAGGACCATATGCTGTTACATCTTCTAAGAATTTTGGAACACCAAATTCTAATTGCATACTTGTAAATGGAACTTGTGAACCTCTAGCAGCATAAGCCATGTTTAAATTGTAGATTAACATTTGAACAGCTTGTTTAATCTCTTCATAAGATCTACCTCTTGCAAATGGTGCTACAAACACATTCCAGAAGGACATAGCTTGTCCACCAGACATGTTCTGTTGTGCTGCAAGCATTATTTCACCAGTATGGTTCATTAAAGTTTCCATATGAGAAGGAGCTCCTGCAACAGAGGTATGATCCCCAGTACCATCTACTTTAAGACCGTATCTAATGAATGATCTAATATCATGTTGTAAACAGTTTAATGGTCTTGCTGCAAAGTATTCTAAATCATGTATGTGAATATCACCAGACATATGAGCATCTGCTAAATGAGAAGGTAATACATGTAATAATGCATATTGTTTTAATGCTTCATCAGCGACATATTTATGAATAGTTTCAGGGTTATGCATCATATTAGCATTATCATGGTTACCATTTTCAATTAAAGAAGTAATATTATATACTGGAATTCCTAAACGAGTATAATCTTTCCTAATATCCTCAAGACCATATTCAACTAATTTAGTGTTAACCATTTCCCTAATCATAGGTGCAGTTACATAATCAACATTTAATTTTTTAAGTTCTTTCCAAACTTCAGAAGCAATTTCAAAAGCAGTTTCCTGAGATGCATTAGTTTCTTGAACTAAAGTATTAACTATTTTAGTTAAATCGAAAGCTTCAATTTTATCTCTTGTAGTTCTTACTTTTAAAGTAGTAGTTGCTAAATATTTATTAGCTGATTCTTCACTAACATCACATAATGATTCGTAAACAATTTTTTTAATTTCTTTTGTAGTTATTCCATCGTATAATGATGAAACAACATTTGAAATTATTTTATCAGATTCAAAAAATGGTGTTTCTACCATAACTAAAGATTTTAACAATTTTTCATAACTGAATCTTTCCATTACACCATTATTCTTTTTTACAGAAACTTTAATATTTTTATTTAAGTTATTTGCGACTTCAGATCTAGTTTCCATTTTATTCTCCTCCACCTTTAGAAATTAAACTGATTAAAAAAAGTTCAAAACCCATTAAAATAAATTTAAACCATAAATATTATTTTATTAATCCTGAAGAACTTAATTTAAGTAATAATAATCTAAAAAATTTAGATTATATTATTAAGTAGGTAATATTATATCAGTTGTAACTAGTATAATAATGTTCGTATTAATACAAACAATATTATATACTTAATATAATTTAAACTTTATGTATTTTTTATAAAATAAAAAAATACTAAAAAAATAATTAAAAATATAAAATTAAAATATGAAAATAAGCCCAATTAATGAGATATTATATATAAATCAGATTACTAATTAACAAATAAGTTAAACAATATATAAAAACTTATTTTAATAAAATCAAACTATAAAAATACATCTAATGAACTTTGTTTAGATTTATCACTTTCAAACAGAGATTTAATACCAAATTCCTGGATTTCCAACCTTTGTTCAAGATAATGTGAAACAGGATACCTATTAACTAATTGTTTTGAAATATCTAAATACTTAGTTACAGAACCTTTAGATACACTTAGAATAAGATTACCTCCACAATTAGTGCATTTACCAGATAATGGAATTCTCCTATATTTTGAGTTACAATTAGTACATCTGACTTTCTGTTTAGAAAATGCTCGTACATTTCCCATAATATCTGGTAAGAAGTGACTTGATAAAACTCCTTCAACTACACCCCTTTGATCTACAGCACGTATAATCTCTGCTAGGTTAATTTGACCTTCTACTTTTTCTTTCATTGAAGGTAAACGTTTATACATACATAAGGTTGGACCTGCGTGAATACTTGAAGTGTTATGAGAGAACATTAAACCACTATATTGTTCAGGAGTTCCTAAATGCATACTTACATTATCAATAAGGTCAAGCAATTCAGCCGGTTTAACTGGTTTTTTAGTTCTTTCAAAAAATTCAAGAGGGAATCTTTCAAATATATCTAAATTATGTGATTCGTCATCGATTTCTTGAGGATCAATCCTAGTAGATAAAACCAATGGAGCATCCATACTTCCACCACGAGTACTTGGCAAATAAGATTTTGAAAAGTTAATCAATGGATCAAGCAAAAGCATTACTGAATCTTCATCACTATCACAATTTCTCCTTTTTGAAGAATGGAAATATGGATGAGCATAACATCCCAATGCCTTAGTAAATCCAACAATACGCCCTAAAACACCTGCAGAAGTGTGAGGAGCAAGACCTGCAATCAAATGACCAATTAAATCTTCGCGTTTATCCACATTATAGAACGTATCCATTTTATAAAACTTCTCAAGTTCATCGTCCACAAAATTTGCAACATTAACCAAATAATCTGCACAATTTTCTGAAATAACAACATCTTGAACTTTAAGTTCTATGATTTGCTCTACACTAGTAATAGGTTGGCCATAACAATCATGTTCATATCCCATTTCATGTAATTTTTCAACACTTACTCCAATTTCTCTTGGAATGAAATGAGTTAAAGGTAAGTCTGTAGAATCATGTCTAATTGTAGCTTCTTTAAAACAAAACACATGGTTTTTAGCACGTAAAATACCTTTTTCTAAAGGTTCAGGTATTTTATTCTCAGAAATTAAACCTACAACACCTTTCATTTCATCAACTTTTCTAACACCAATATTATCAGATGCATTTCTAAGCATTTTGGCTAAATTAATCTTCTTAATACCTGTTTTACCAAAAGTTGTAGGTGCACCACAATATGGACATAATGATTGGAATGAACTTAAATTACATTTAGTACATTGTCGTCTGGCAAGATCTATTTTAATTGAACCTTTTTTAGCTGCTTCTGCAACTAACCTTCTACTTCCACCATTATTACCAATAGGAAACAAAACATTAGGTGCTGGTCTCATTAATCTTTCTTTAGATTTTTCTGGCCTACCTACACGAGTCCCAATATAGGTTGGTGCTTTAGATTCAATAGGGACTTCTGAAATTAAATTTATTGCATCCATTACTTCCAGGTCATGATTATTTAATTCTTCCTCAGTAAGAGTTCTTCTTAAAGTATGTATTAAAGCATGAGAAATATCCTTATTAATTATTATTTTTCCATCCTCAACTTTATGAAAAACACCGATAACCTCAAGAATACGTTTTTGATATGAAATATTAAGTTTAAGTTCATCTCCATCATCATAATCAGGATTCTCATCTAAAATCCATTTAATTAAATCATTAAGCTCTTTTTTACTTATATCATGATAGCAGAAAGTATAATCTGGATGAAGTGGGACACTATACTCTCTAGAAATCTTAAATGCTTTTTCTGCAGAAATCTCCCCAAATTCTAAAGCTTTTAAATCCAGTTCATGTACATTATCTTCAGATTGATATTTAGTAGAATTCCTAATATGTTCAATCCACCATTCTTGACACCAACCTGCAGGAAGCATAGGTTGGTTGTTTCTTAAGAATTCACCAAATGCAATGAGCATATCACCAAGGAAAAGGATTTCTGCAATATTCTTTTTAATTCTACGAGCAAGTTTAATACTATCTACACGTAAAACATCACCATTTTTAAGTTTAACAATTGGTCCTTCAATAGAATCCACAGGAACAACACAATTACCTTTACCTGGTCTTTCAATTTTCATCTGAGTCCCAACAGCAATATATTCAATAATTTCCATTGCTGCAGGATGAACTCCCATAGTAGCAAGTCCAGTATTACGTGACCGACCATACCTTAATCTAAAACCTCCTTTTTCAGAAGGGTAACTTAAAACAGGTCTTCCTCCAATAATATCTTGAATATATTTAGCAAAAATAGGTTTATCATCAACTTCCCCAGGATAAGTTTCTACATCTCCTTCCTCAATAGAATCATCAGATTTATTATCAGAACTATCCTCAGATTTAGGTTTTGCATATTCAAGTAAAAACTCCCACTTATCTAACTTAAGTTTGTTAGCAATTTTATGGATTTTTTTAGATTTTTGAATAACTCCTTCAACCATAGCAAGAAGAGCCCCACCACGTATATTATTAGTTTCAACACGAGGAAGATCCCTGTGTGATACTTCAATAGAATCAGTAGTTTCACCAGTTACTTCAACGGGAATATTATTTGCAGCAAATCTTACTTCATCAGCAGTAGGAGAATATTGAAGATTAGTAACTTCAGATTCGTAAAGTTCAACCTCTTCCACATATCTTTCGATTTCATCATCAGTAGGTTTATAAATATCTAAACCTGTAGCTTCCCTAATTTTATCACCAAGAAGTACGGCTAAAGCAGCAGCAGTACCTCCTGCACTCCTAATTGGACCTGCAAAATAAACTGCAAGATATTTACCACCATCAGAATTCTCTTTAATACTAACTTTAGCAATACCCTCTAAAGGAGCAGCAACTACCCCTTCTGTTAATATAGCTAACGCGGTTCTAAGAGCTTGATCAGCTAATTCTTCTCTTTTAGCAGATGCTTCTTTACCTTTTTCTTCAATATCTTGAGAAGATATTTCTGCTGCAATTTCAAATGCTACCTGCTCACGATCAAGACCCTGTGATTCAAGATGCTTAATCTGCTTAGCAACACCTTCAGGACCAACAAGCCCCTCCACTCTCTCAGCTAAATCTTTTGCTCTTGGAATTTCTGTTTCAGTGGTAATATCCAAACCTTTAGACCTAGCTTTATTAGCTATATCATATAATTCCAGTGTTTCTTTTTCTAATCTTTCAAAATAATCCATAATATCACAAAATTATAAAATCAAAGTCAATAAAAAAAATTATGATTTTCATGAAAAAAATTAATGAAATTTATTAAATTGCATATAATACTTTAGTAAAAATTCATATTTAATAGTATTGAGTGTAAATGATAATTAATAAATAAATAGCTAAAAATTAATAAAAAAGGTTAAAAAAACTTAAATATATAAATAAATAAAATTAAAAGAATTAAAAATAAAAATAATAAA